>CAXTES010000138.1:0-8033 GCA_964243215.1 uncultured Microbacterium sp.
GTGTACGAGTTCCTGGCGGCGCACGCGCCGGCCTGACGCGCATTCATAGCCGCCTCATAACGTTTGCGGCTCGTGCGCGCAAGGCACAAGGCCGAATCGGCGGCACGGCCTAGCGTCGGACCCACAGCAGACGCGGCATCCGCCGCATGCATCAGGGGGGTTCACAGCATGGCTACACCAGTGGGAAACAATCGCGGCGCGTCGTTGACGTCGTCGCCGAACCGTCTCGTCGCCGTCATCTTCGGCGCCGTCTACATCCTCGTCGGGTTGCTCGGGTTCCTCGTCACCGGCGGCGTCGCCTTCGCCGCCACCGAGGGCGGATTGCTCCTGGGCATCTTCGAGGTCAACCCGTTCCACAACGTGGCACACCTGGTGATCGGGGTCGCACTTCTGGCCGGGGGCCTCGCGGGCGTTCGTGCGGCCAAGACCGTCAACATCGTCATCGGCGTCGCGTACCTGCTCCTGGGCATCATCGGGTTCTTCCTGGTCAACACGTCGGCCAACTTCCTCGCGCTGAACACCGCCGACCACTTCCTGCACCTCGTGAGTGCGCTCGTGCTGCTCGGCGTGGGCTTCGGCGCCGACCGCGTGACGACAACCACCACGCGCACGGCGTGACGATGGTGGATGCCCCGACTCTCACTCGCTCCTGGCCTGCGCTGGGAGCGGTGGGGGCGGCCCTCATCCAACTCGCTCTGGGCGCGGGACCACTGACCGCCGCGGATGCCGGACCGGTGCTGCGCACGGCCGCATTCCTGCTCGTCGCGATCGGCGGTGCCGGGATGCTGTGGGGCGTCGTCTCGCTCGCACGGGGCCGGCCCGTCGTGCCCCGGCTCGGCATGGTCGGCTCGCTCGCCGGCATGGTCGGGTGCGGGTGGGCGCTGACGACCGATCCGGCACGGGTCAGTGTGCTCGCGGCAGCCGCCGCGTGGGTGCTGTTGGCCGTCGTCGGCGGTTTCTGCGCTATCCAGCTGCGCGCCGATCGCGGGTCCGCTCGTGACGCGGACGCCGGCGGCAGAACCGGAGTCGTCGGCATCCTGGTGGCATCGGCTGCCGTGGCTGCACTTGTCAGCCCCGCCCTTGCCGCGACCGATATCGGCCGACTCGCGCCGGACCACAGCGAGCACTCGGTCACCGTCACGCATTCCCACTGACCCCGTCGTCAGCGGCTGACCGAGCCCTCCTGCGCGTCGCCCACCTGCAACGCGAGCCACAGCTCCGCGCGTGCGCCGAACGACCCGAGGTCGGTGCCGAGCAGCCGCTCCGCCTGCGCCACCCTCGCCCGCATCGTGTGACGGTGGACTCCCATCGCGGCCGCGGCCGCATCGAGGCGAGCGTCGTGGGCGAGCCAGACGCGCAGGGTCTGCACCAACTCCGTGCCGCGTTCGGCGTCGTGCCGGCGGACCGGGGCCAGCGCCGCCGCGGCGACCGTGCGGGCATCGTCGCCTGCGACGGCGAAGACGAGCCCAGATGCGACGACCTCCTCGAATCGCGACACGCCGCCGGAGCCGCGACGTAGCGCCGTCATCGCCTGACCGTGCGCCCGGGCGAACGCGTCGTATCCGGCCGGCGCCGATACGCCGACGCGCGCGGAGAACCGGTCCGCCACCTCGTCGAGCACAGCGTGACCGTCGGATCCGGTGACGATCACGAGTGCCTCGTCCCCCCGACCGAAGAACAGGCCGCCGCGCGCTTCGGCGGCGCGCGCCCCAGCCACTCCCCGATGGCGTCGACCGGCGCGGCATCCATCACGCCCACCCGCACCGGCGCCGCGGGCAGGCCGCCGGCGAGTTCTCGGGCGATGCGACGCGCGAGCGCGGGATCGTCGGCGAGCAGCGTCTGCACGACGCCCGCGCGCAGCGCGGCCCGCGCGCGGCTGAGGCCGTCGTTCTGCTCGAGGGCCAGACCGGCCATCGCGATCACCGAGGTGACGACCCCGCGTCCCTCCTGATCCAGCTCGTTCGCCGCGATCGCCACGACGCCGCGAAGGTGGCCGCCGCGCCCGAGCGTCTGCAGCGTGAACGGGGTCGTCCCCAGGCGCAGCGCGGAACCGGCGCGAGCGCCGCGCCGCAGCACCGCGGCGACCTCGCCGGCGAGGTCGTGCTGCACGCCCGGGTCGAGCCCGCCGGCCGGATGCTCTCGGGACAGCTCGCCGGCGGCGTCGTACAGACCGACCCAGGCGCCCAGCTGACGGCCGAGCTCGGTGACCGTCGCGCCGAGGCCGTCGCTGCGCAGCGCGGCGAGCGAGAGGGCGCGCTGCGCCGCCAGCGCCCACGAACGACGCGCGTACGCCTCGGCCGCGACCGCCTCGGCGTTCGCGCGCGCGACCGCGATGAACGGCGTGCGGTAGGGCACCTCGAACAGCGGCATCCGATGCCCGCGGCATGCCGCGACCAGACCGGGCGGGATGCCGCGGCGCACCACCTCGGTGCCGAAGCCCAGCGCGCGCACGCCGCGCGCACGCAGCCGGGAGACGTAGCCGTCGAAGTCGACGTCGTCCTGCAGGAACTGGGTGCCGGTGGTCAGCAGGGCCAGCCCCTCGGAGAGGAACGGAGTCGGATCGGCGAGGTCCGAGCTGTGCACCCACCGGATGGGCGCGTCGAGCGCCCCGGCGTCGAGGTCCTGTTCGTCGCCGTCGAGCCGTAACCCCAGATCCCGGCGCGCGAGCAACGCCCGCAGGGTGGGCGATTCGACCGGTGCCGGCATCCATCCCCCTGTCCGCGATGTACACGCGTGCGATCCAGAATGTACACCGCGCACAGTGTCAACGTGGGGACGTCGGCCTACGCTCGCGCCATGACGCTCATCGACGCTCCGACCAGCTCAGCGACCCCGGCGGGGTCGGTTCCGCTCGGTGGACCGGGGCTGGCGCAGGAACGTCGACTGCTCACCGGCATCCCGGGTCCCCGCTCGCAGGAACTGCTCGACCGCAAGGCGGCCGCAGTCGCCGCCGGGGTCGGCCACACCGTGCCGATCGCCGCGGTCGCGGCGGGCGGTGGGGTGGTCGTCGACGCGGATGGCAACTCGCTCATCGACCTCGGCGCGGGTATCGCGGTCACCACCGTCGGAAACGCGCATCCCGCGATCGTCGCCGCGATCCAGGCGCAGGCGGCGCAGTTCACCCACACGTGCTTCATGATCTCGCCGTACGAGACGTACGTCGCCGTGGCCGAGGCGCTGAACCGCGTGACGCCCGGCGACCACGAGAAGAAGACGGCGCTGTTCAACTCGGGAGCCGAGGCCGTCGAGAACGCGGTGAAGATCGCCCGCAAGCACACCCGCCGCCAGGCCGTCGTCGCCTTCGACCACGCCTACCACGGCCGCACCAATCTGACGATGGCGCTGACCGCGAAATCGATCCCGTACAAGAGCGGCTTCGGACCGTTCGCCGGTGAGATCTACCGGGCGCCGCTGTCGTATCCGTACCGCGACGGACTGTCGGGAGCGGATGCCGCGACCCGCGCGATCTCGCTCATCGAGAAGCAGATCGGCGCCGACAATCTCGCGGCCGTCATCATCGAGCCGATCCAGGGCGAGGGCGGCTTCATCGTGCCGGCGGACGGCTTCCTGCCGGCGCTGGTCGAATGGTGCCACGCGAACGGCGTCGTGTTCATCGCCGACGAGGTGCAGACCGGCTTCGCCCGCACCGGCGCGATGTTCGCCAGCGAGCACTTCGGCATCATCCCCGACCTCGTGACGACGGCGAAGGGCATCGCGGGGGGCATGCCCCTCGCCGCCGTCACCGGACGGGCGGAGATCATGGATGCCTCGCACACCGGCGGCCTCGGCGGAACCTACGGCGGCAACCCGGTGGCGTGCGCGGCGGCGCTCGCCGCAATCGACGCGTTCGAGCACGACGGCCTCCTCGAGCGCGCGGACGAGATCGGCACGATCCTGGTCGAACGGCTCACCGCGATACAGCAGGCCGACGCGCGACTGGGCGACATCCGGGGCCGCGGCGCCATGATCGCCGCGGAGTTCGTCCATCCGGAGACGAAGGCGCCGGATGCCGCGCTGACCGCGGCGGTGGCGAAGGCGTGCATCGCCGCGGGCGTCATCGTGCTCACGTGCGGAACGTACGGCAACGTCATCCGGTTCCTGCCGCCGCTGTCGATTCCGGACGCCCTGCTGCACGAAGGCCTGGACGTCTTCGGCGCCGCGGTCGCGGCATCTGGCATCCCGGTCGATCTGCCGGGCGCTGACGCACCGCAGCCGAACACCGACTGACGGCAGCCATGTCCCCAAGTTCGCCGCTGCGCGGCCTCCGGACGGCGAAGTTCGGGACATGAAGCCGAGACTTCGGGACATGGGCGGGGACGCGAGATGTCGGGACATGAGCCCGGGGGAGGGAACACCGTGAACGAGATCACCAGGGACGTCGTGATCGTCGGGGCCGGCGCGGCGGGGCTGACCGCCGCGAACGACCTGAAACGCGCCGGCCTGTCGGTGGCGGTGCTCGAAGCCCGCGACCGGGTGGGTGGGCGGCTGTGGACCGACGTGATCGACGGGGCGATGCTCGAGATCGGCGGGCAGTGGGTCTCGCCCGATCAGGACGCGCTCAAGGACACCATCGCCGAGCTGGGGTTGGAGAAGTATCCGCGCTACCGCGAGGGCGACAGCGTCTACATCGGGCCTGACGGTGCCCTCACGCGGTTCACCGGAGACATCTTCCCGGTCAAGCCCGAGACCGAGAAAGTCATGGTCGACCTCATCGACCGCCTCGATGCGATGGTCGCGCAGGTCGACCCCGACAAGCCGTGGGAATCGCCGGATGCCGAGGCCCTCGACCGGATCTCGTTCGAACAGTGGCTGTACCAGCAGACCGACGACGCCGAGGCGGTCGACAACATCGCCCTGTTCATCGCCGGAGCGATGCTGACCAAACCGCCGCACGCCTTCTCGGCGCTGCAAGCCCTGCTGATGGCGGCGAGCGCCGGAAGCTTCTCGCACCTCGTCGACGCGGACTTCATCCTCGACGAGCGTGTCGTGGGCGGGCTGCAGCAGGTGCCGCTGCTGCTCGCCGAGCGCCTGGGTGACGACGTTCTGCTCGGCCAGCCGGTGCGGACCCTGCGGTGGGCCACCGACGACGGGCAGAGCGCCGGGGTCACCGCGATCACCGACTCGATGACGGTGCGGGCGCGGTTCGCGATCCTCGCCCACGCGCCCGTGCTGTACAGCCGAATCTCGTTCGTGCCGCCACTGCCGCGCCGGCAGCATCAGCTGCACCAGCACATCTCGATGGGGTACGTCATCAAGGTCCACGCCGTGTACGACCGGCCGTTCTGGCGGGATCAGGGGCTGTCGGGCACGGCGTTCAGCCCGTACGAGCTTTCGCACGAGGCGTACGACAACACCAATCACGGCGACGAGCGCGGCACGCTCGTGGGTTTCGTCTCGGACCGCAACGCCGACGGCGTATTCGAGCTGTCGGCCGAGGAGCGCAGGACGCGCATCCTCGAGTCGCTCTCGCACTACTACGGACCCGAGGCGCTGCATCCCGTCGTGTACTACGAGAGCGACTGGGGCACCGAGGAGTGGACGCGCGGCGCGTACGCGGCCAGCTTCGACCTCGGCGGACTGCACCGGTACGGGCCGGATCAGCGCACGCCGGTGGGTCCGATCTTCTTCGCGTGCAGTGACATGGCCGGCGCCGGTTACCAGCACGTCGACGGGGCGATCCGGATGGGTCACGCCGCCGCGGCCGCCGTCGTCGAGAGTGCGCACGCCTGACGGCCGGCATCCTTCGTCCCGGCAGACTGTTCCAACAAGCATCGAGAGGAAACCATGAGCGATTACGCCGTCGTGAACCCCGCCACGGGGCAGACCCTCGCCACCTACGACACCCTGAGCGATGACGCTCTCGACGATGCGGTCGGGCGGGCGGATGCCGCGTTCCGCGCGTGGCGCGATGTGCCGGTGTCCGAGCGGGCGGTGCTGATCGGCCGCGTCGCCGAGCTGCACCGCGAGCGCCGCGACGACCTCGGCGCCACGATCGTGCGGGAGATGGGCAAGCCGTTGTCGGCCGCGGTGGCCGAGGTCGACTTCGCCGCGGACATCACCGAGTTCTACGCCGACCACGCCGCGGACATCACGAAGGACACCCCGCTCGACATCCTCGGCGAGGGCACCGCGGTGATCCGCAAGGCGCCGCTGGGCGTGCTGCTGGGCATCATGCCGTGGAACTTCCCCTACTACCAGGTCGCGCGCTTCGCCGCGCCCAACCTCGTGCTCGGCAACACGATCCTGCTCAAGCACGCGCCGCAGTGCCCGGAGTCGGCGGCGGCGATCGAGGCCATCTACCGGGATGCCGGCCTGCCCGCCGGCGCCTACACGAACCTCTACATCACGAACGATCAGGCGGCCACGGTCATCGCCGACCCGCGCGTGCAGGGCGTGTCGGTGACCGGGTCGGAGCGCGCGGGCGCCGCCGTCGCCGAGGTCGCCGGCCGCAACCTCAAGAAGGTGGCGCTCGAACTCGGCGGGTCGGATCCTTTCATCCTGCTGTCGACCGACGACCTCGATTCCGCCGTGCAGTCAGCGGTCGAGGCGCGCCTGGACAACACCGGGCAGTCGTGCAATGCCGCGAAGCGATTCATCGTCGCCGACGAGTACTACGACGCGTTCGTGCAGAAGTTCACCGCCGCGATGACCGGCGCGAAGGTCGGCGACCCGTTCGCCGATGACACCGTCCTGGGTCCGCTGTCGTCGCTGACCGCCGCCGAGCGGCTCGCCGAGCAGGTCGATCGCGCGGTCGCGCAGGGGGCGACGCTCGTGGCCGGCGGCACGCGCGACGGCGCGTTCTACCCCGGCACGGTGCTCACCGACGTGACGCCCGAGATGGATGCCTATCGCGAGGAGTTCTTCGGACCCGTCGGGGTGGTCTACCGCGTCGCCGGCGAGGACGAGGCCGTCGCCGTCGCCAACGGCACGCCCTTCGGGCTCGGGTCCTACGTGTTCACGACGGATGAGGAGCAGGCCCAGCGGGTGGCCGACCGAATCGACGCCGGCATGGTGTACGTCAACGTCGTGCTCGCCGATTCGCCCGAGCTGCCCTTCGGCGGCGTCAAGCGCAGCGGCACCTCCCGCGAGATGGGCCTGCTCGCCGCCGACGAGTTCGTCAACAAGAAACTGATCCGCATCGGGGCCTGAGCCGTCGCGCGGGCTCGCTTTCAGCGTCCGAACGGGTCGATCGTGGCGCGCGCCTCGACGATCGCCTCGTCGGCGGCGAGCACCTGGTCCGGCGTTCCCCAGCGCTGCGCGGCATCCCGGGATCGCCCGAAGGCGGTCAGCGCCTCCTGGAACCTGCCCGCGTCGAAATGCACCCACCCGACGTTGTTGTGGAGGGCGACCGCCCACCGCCGGGTGCGGTCGTCCGTGGCGCCGGCGAGGACGTCCAGCGCCTCCGCCGTCCACGTCTCGGCGCGTGCGGTGTCGGCGATCGCCAGCATGTGCAGCGCGTCGACCCGGAGGAACAGCAGACCGGCGGATGCCGCGGCCTCGGCGGCGTCGCGGAAGAACGGCACCGCCGCATCCGGATCGCCGCTCGAGTTGCGCAGCCGTCCGCGTTCGAGCAGGACGCGCGCGCGGACCGCCGGCGATTCGTCGTCGATCGCATCCAGTATCGCGTCCGCGGCGTCGAAGCGTTCCTGCAGACCCAGGGCCCGCGCTACCTGCGTGCGCAACTCGTCGCCCTCGGCGCCGCCCGTCTCGGCCGCGGCGGCCTCGAGCCGGGTCTGGGAGCCGACCGGATCGGCGAAGTCCCACAGCTCGTCGAGCCGGCTCTGTGCGATCACCACGTCGACATCGTAAGAGCCTGGGCGGTTCGCCAGCGCGGCCATGCCGTACACTGGAGCCCGCAGGAAAGTCTGTATCCTTTCGCCGTGCCCGCGAGACGTCGCGACGTCCCTTCGACTCACGTTCCGGCGCAGGAGTGCGGGCGGGAGGCCCCCGAGGCCTTTAGGGCGGTAGCTCAATTGGCAGAGCAGCGGTCTCCAAAACCGCAGGTTGCAGGTTCGATTCCTGTCCGCCCTGCG
>CAXTES010000139.1:0-8031 GCA_964243215.1 uncultured Microbacterium sp.
TCGGGCATTCACAGGAAGCGCATAGTGTCTTCCATAGCCGCCCCATAGCTTCGCCAGAAGAATCGAGGCATGACCACGATCGCACCCGCCCCCTCCCTCACCCGTGCCGATGGCAGCGCACCCCGCGTGCTCGTCGTCGACGACGAGCAGATGCTCACCGACCTGCTGTCCATGGCGCTGCGCATGGAGGGATGGGAGGTGCGCACCGCGGCGTCCGGATACCAGGCGCTGCAGTCCGCCCGCGACTACGATCCCGACGCGATGGTGCTGGACATCATGATGCCCGACCTGGACGGCATGGCGGTGCTGCAGCGGCTGCGCCAGTCCGGCAGCGACGTGCCGGTGCTGTTCCTGACCGCGAAGGACTCTGTCAGCGACCGCGTCGCGGGGCTCACGGCGGGCGGCGACGACTACGTGACCAAGCCCTTCAGCCTCGAAGAGGTGGTGGCCCGGCTGCGCGGTCTGATGCGGCGCGCCGGCACCGCGCAGTCCAACGACGTCGAGCCGATTCTGCGCGTCGGGGACCTGTCGCTGAACGAGGACAGCCACGAGGTCGAGCGCGGCGGCCGCCAGATCGAGCTGACCGCCACCGAGTTCGAGCTGCTGCGCTACCTCATGCGCAACCAGCGCCGCGTCGTTTCGAAGGCGCAGATCCTCGACCGCGTCTGGAACTACGACTTCGGCGGCCGCTCGAGCGTCGTCGAGCTGTACATCTCGTACCTGCGCAAGAAGATCGACCAGGGCGCCGAGCCGCTGATCCACACCGTACGGGGCGTCGGGTACATGATCAAAGCCCCGCAGTGACCGCGCCGGCTCCCACCCGCCCGAACGTGTTCGACGAGACCACTCGCCGGCCGCGGCGTCCGTGGAGCCTGCAGTCGCGGCTGATGGTGACCATCATCGGCATGGTCGCGCTGATCCTCGTGATCGTGGGGCTGGCCACCGGCGCCATCCTCGGACGGATCCTGCAGGACAACCTCGACGCGCAGCTGCACGATGCGGCGAGCCGCATCGCGCTGTTCGGACCCGGCATCACCGGGGAGCGCGACGCCGCCGCGATCCTCGAGGACAGCCGGCAGGAGCCCGGGTTCCTGTTGCTGATCGGATCATCCACCGGCACCCCGACCGCCGCATACGTCGCGTCGGACACCACCGTCGTGGCGTTGACCACCCCGCAGGTCGATCAGCTGATCGCAGCGAACACCGACTACCCGGCGAACGTGTCCGTCGACGGTGTCGGCGAGTTCCGGGTCACCACGATCGGCGTGCGCGACAGCATCGTGGGGCTGGCCGGCGTGACCGTGAGCGAGATGCGCACGACGATCGCGCAGATCCTCACGACGGTCGCGCTGGTGACCGCCGGCGGCCTCGTGCTGCTGGCGCTGGTCATCGCGGTCGTCATCCGGGTGAGCCTGCGTCCGCTGCGAGCCGTCGCCGATACCGCGACGCGCGTCGCGGCGGTGCCGATGGCCGAGGGCGCGGTGCGTATCCAGGAGCGGGTTCCGGATGCCGAGGCCGACGATCGCACCGAGATCGGCCGGGTCGGCGCGGCGCTGAACACGCTGCTGAACCACGTCGACTCGTCGCTGGAGGCGCGCCAGCGCAACGAGGCGCGGATGCGCTCGTTCGTCGCGGACGCCAGTCACGAACTGCGCACGCCACTCGCGTCGATCCGCGGCTACTCGGAGCTGTCACTGCGCGCCATGCGGCAGGGGCAGGCGCCCGCCGACGACAACACCGAGTCGGCGCTGGAGCGCATCCAGGCCCAGTCGCTGCGGATGACCACACTCGTGGAGGACCTGCTGCTGCTCGCCCGACTGGACGAGGGGCAAGAGCTGGTCTACGGCACCGTCGAGCTGACGCGACTGGCCATCGAATCCGTCGGCGACGCCCGGGTCGCCGGACCGGACCACCGCTGGGTCCTCGATGTCGGCGACGACCCGATCGTCGTCGCGGGCGACGAGACGCGTCTGCACCAGGTCGTGGCGAACCTGCTCGCGAACGCCCGGACGCACACCCCCGCCGGCACCGAGGTGACGGTGAGCCTGCACCGCGACGGGGGCGAGGCCGTGCTGCGCGTGCACGACGACGGGCCCGGCGTCGACCCGTCCATCACCGACGAACTGTTCGAGCGCTTCGCGCGCGCCGACCGCTCCCGCGCTCGCAAGACGGGCGGCACGGGCCTGGGTCTGTCGATCGCCCGAGCGATCGTCGCGGCTCACGCCGGCTCGATCACGGTGCACAGCACGCCGGGGGACACGACTTTCGAGGTGCGGATCCCCGCCCAGCCGGCGCTTCCTGCGCACCACGACGACGCCGTGATCGACGCGTCCGCCGACGCTGCTCAGTAGCCGCTGAAGGCATCCGTGGTGATGGATGCCGCGTGCTCGAGCGCGGGCGCGAGATCGGCGATCAGCCCGGCGGGGCCGGACACGTACGCGTGCCGCAGCGAAAGGTCCGGTACGACCCGGCGCAAACCCTCGGCATCCAGCCGAACCCCGCGAGCCCACCGCCAGTGCGCCGGCAGATCGTGCGGTTCGTCCCGCGTGAACACGACGACGGGGATGCCGGACTCGGCGAGCTCGTCGCGGAACGCCAGCTCACCGGCATCCGACGCGACGTAGACCAGGACGATGTCGCGCTCGTCGCCCGCGAGCCGCAGGTGGCGCAGCTGCGACACGAAGGGGGTGACACCGATGCCCGCCGCCAGCATCAGGATCGGTGTGTTCGGGTTGCGCGGGAGCACGAAGTCGCCCCACACGCCGGTCACGGCCAGCACGTCGCCGTCGGCGATCCGGGCCAGCGCCTTCTTGAATGTCGACTGCGGCCCCTTCGCCTCGCGGAACGCGATGCGCAGTCGAGGACCGTCTTCGGGCGCGGACACGATGCTGAATTCGCGCCGCGAGCCGCGGGCATCGGGACGGCGGTGCGGCACGTCCAGCTCGAGGTACTGCCCCGGCAGGAACGAGAGCTGCCGCCGGGTCTGGAAGGTGAGCTCCTGCACGGTCGGCGTCGGTCGGCGGCGCGATTCGAGCGTGAGGCGCACCGCGGTGCGCAGGCTGAAGGCGAAGGCAAGCAGGTTTCCCACCAGGAGCGCCCGCTCCTGGCCGAGGCTGATGATCCCGGCGATGTCGATGGGCCAGCCGGCCAGCACGCCGACGAGCAGGGCGACGGTCAGCTGCTGCCAGCGCCGCGGCGGCATCGTCAGCGGCTCGCTGAGCATGAAGGCGCCCAGGAACAGGAACGGCGACGAGAACACCTGCACCATCAGCGCCGAACCGACGTCGACCGGCAGGCCCGCCTGCTGCGACTGCACGATCGTGCGGAACACCGCGACGCCGATGGCGACGACCCAGAAAAGGGTGACCATCCGCAGCTTCTCGGTACGCACCAGAACGGCGATTCCCAGGAGCAGCACGACCGGCGACAACGCCGGTGTCCCGACCCACCACGCGGATGACCCGAGCGCGTAGACCGCGGTCAGGCCGGTGATCAGCGTGAGCGTCGCGGCGCCCGTGGACGCGGGGTTGAAGATGTGCCGGCCCCGCCACACGAGCACGTATTTCGACGCGGATGCCACGGCCGCGGCGATCGCCAGACCCACCAGTCCCAGTGGCTCGACGGTCGGTCGCAGCACGAACAGCAGGATGGCGGCCGTGATGAGCGAGGATTCCAGCCGCCAGTGCAGTCGCGCGATGCGCTGAGCCACGGCATCCACCGCCGCGCACACCGCCGACAGCACCAGAAGCGACACGACGAGCTCCAGCGGGCCGGGCGCGACGAGCCCGAAGAACGACAGGGCCAACGCGACGGCGGCCAACGTGCCGAGGGCGAGCAGCGCCAGCCGGTACATCGACATTCGGCCCAGCACCGCGAAGACGCGGTTCCAGGCGGACGTCAGGGTGGCGATCACACGAACAACTCTGCCGTACTGCCGGGCGACCACTCCGCGCGGCCGTCGGTGGTCATCCGCACCCACTCGACCCCCCAGGTGTGCGCCAGTTCGGGGCCGCCGTCGAAGAACAGCGCCGTCGCGATCGCGTCCGCGCGCATCGCGGTGGATGCCAGCGCCCAGGTCGCCGCGATCGTGCGCACCGGCTGCCCGGTGCGGGCGTCGAGCACGTGATGCAGCCCGTCTCCCCACGCCCGCCGGTTCGTGGCCGACGCGCACAGCGCGGCATCCGCGACCTCGATCACACCGATCGCCCGCCGCGGGTCGTAGGGATGCTCGAGCCCGACGCGCTGCGCGGTGCCGCGGATCGCCATGTCGCCGCTGGCGTCGACCACGACGTCGTCCCCGGCCCAGGGCGCGACCGCCGCCAGCACGAGGTCGACCAGCCGCCCTTTGCCGAGCGCGCCGACGTCGATGGTCGCGGGCCCGTGAAGGCGCAGCATCCCGTCGCTGCACGTGAGCCGTTCGCGCCAGTCGGCGGGGGCGGGCTCGGCGCCGCGATCGATCAACGTCAGGTGCGCGTCGTACCCGAGCCGCTCCAGGGATGCCCCCACCAACGGATTCACCGCGCCGCCGGTGGCGTCCGAGAGCGCGGCATACGCGTCGAGCATGGCTTGCGCGTCAGCCGGCGCCGGCACCGCGCCGCCGCCACGGCCGAGTCGAGACACGAGCGAATCGGGGAGGAACCGCGACCACTCACGGTCGAAAGTCGCCGTGACCTCGGCCACGACGGCCTTCGCCTCATCCGTCAGCGGCGTCGACGTCTCGATGCTCCACCGGGTGCCGATGGCGTCGAAGGCCCACACCGCTGTGGTCGGCGGCGATGCGGCGGGCACGTCAAGCCGCCGCTTCGGACTGGATCTCCTCGATCGCCTGGTTGAATCCGCCGCTGGTCAGCGACGAGCCGGCGACCCGACTCACAGAAAGCTGATCGATGTCCTGACCGACCACCACGTCGGCGATGCCGCCGATGAACTTCGACTGGTATTCGCGGGTCTCGGCCTTGGTGGGGGTTCCGGTCACCTCGACGGCGGTGACGACGTCGTTCGCCAGGGTCACCGTGACGGTGATCTGCTCGATCGACTCGGGCGTCTGGTACGACCCGGTCGCGGTGTAGCTGCCGTCGGCGTAGGTGGACGACGGTTCGGCCGTCGCGGCGGCCGTCGACGACGTACTGCCGGCCGACGGGGTCGCCGGGGTCGTCGCGGCGTCGGTCGTCGTGCTCGGATCGGAGTCGGCATCCGCCGCGCTGACGGCGCAGCCGGCGAGCGCGAACGTGCCGGCGATGCCCAGAACGGCAGCGCCGGTGCGGATGGGGCGGGGTACTGCGCGGGTGTGGATCATGCGGTCCTCCTTCAGCGGCTCCTCGCGTGAGGTTCCTGTCACAGTAATGAACACGCTGACGCACCGGCTCGGGTTCAGCTATGAATCACCTTTGAGCGCCGGGAAGGGCTTTGGGCGGGCCTAGGCCGCCCCGTCGAACATGCTCGTCACCGAGCCGTCCTCGAACACCTCGCGGATGGCGCGGGCCAGCAGCGGCGCGATCGGCAGCACCGTCAGTCGCTCGAACCGCTTCGCGTCCGGGATCGGCACGGTGTCGGTGACGACCACCTCGTCGATCGCGGCGCTCTGCAGGCTCCGCGGGGCCGGGTCGCTGAAGATCGCGTGGGTCGCGGCGATGATCACCCGTTCTGCGCCGTTGCTCTTCAGGGCGTCGGCGGCCTTGACGATCGTGCTGCCGGTGTCGATCATGTCGTCGACCAGCAGGCAGACGCGGCCGCTCACGTCGCCCACGATCTCGCGCACGGTGATCTGGTTGGCCACCTTCGGGTCGCGCCGCTTGTGGATGATCGCCAACGGCGCGTCCAGCGAATCCGACCACGTGTCGGCGACCCGCACCCGGCCGGTGTCTGGCGAGACGACCGTGAGCTTGGCGCGGTCGGCCGCGGACAGGTTCTCCTGGAAGTACTCCAGCAGCACCGGCTTGGCGAACAGATGGTCGACCGGTCCGTCGAAGAAGCCCTGGATCTGCGCCGCGTGCAGGTCGACGCTCATGATGCGGTCGGCTCCTGCGGTGCCCATGAGGTCGGCGACCAGCCGCGCCGAGATCGGTTCGCGTCCGCGACCCTTCTTGTCCTGCCGGGAGTACGGATAGTAGGGCGCGACGACCGTGATGCGCTTGGCGGATGCCCGTTTGAGCGCGTCGAGCATGATCAGCGTCTCCATCAGCCACTCGTTGACCGGCGGGCCGAACGACTGGATGAGGAAGACGTCGCAGCCACGGATCGACACCTCGAACCGCGTGAGGATCTCCCCCGAGGCGAACGTGCGGTATTCGGTGGGCACCAGTTCGGTGCCGAGCGACGCGGCTACCTCGGCGGCGAGCGTCGAGTGCGAACTGCCGGATGCCACGACCAGCCGCTTCTTGTTGTTGGCGACCAGTCCGGGCGCGATGTCGTTGTCGAGGTCGAGGTCAACCTTCTTGTTCTTGCGCGCCATCGCCCGCTTCCTGTGCGCTTCGGGCGTCGGCGGCCGCGCGGGCGGCCTCGGTCCCTGCTCTGTGCTGCTCGACCCACCCCGGGATGTTGCGCTGGGGCGCGACGCTCAGGGCCAGCGCTCCGGGCGGCACATCCTTGCGGATGACGGCCCCGGCGCCGGTCTTCGCGCCATCACCGATCCTAACGGGCGCGACGAACACGTTGTGAGAGCCGGTGTGCACGCCGTCGCCGATCTCGGTGCGGTGCTTGGTGAGGTCGTCGTAGTTCGCGGTGATCGCGCCCGCTCCCAGGTTGACGCCGTCGCCGATCGTCGTGTCGCCGATGTAGGACAGGTGCGGGACCTTGCTGCGGTCGCCGATCGTGGCGTTCTTGGTCTCGACGAAGGTGCCGATCTTCCCCCTCGCGCCGAGGTACGTGCCCGGACGCAGGTACGAGAACGGGCCGACGGTCGCGTTCTCGCCGATGACGGCCAGTGTCGCGTCGCTGCGCGTCACGACCGCGTTCTCGCCGACCTCGCAGTCCACCAGGCTCGTGTCGGGACCGATCGTGGCCCCGGCGCCCACCGCGGTCGCGCGCAGGATGTGCGTGTTCGGCAGCACCGTCACGTCCGGCGCGAGGGAGGCGGTCACGTCGATCCAGGTCGTGGCGGGGTCGATGATCGTCGCGCCGTCCAGCTGCCACCGGCGCACGGTGCGCGCGTTGAGGGTCCGCGCGGCGTCGGACAGCTGCACACGATCGTTGACCCCGAGGGCCGCCGAGGCATCCGGTGCCGTCGACACCGCGACGGGCAGCCGGGAATCGCGCAGCAGTGCCACCACGTCGGTGAGGTACTTCTCGCCCTGCGCGTTGGCCGTGCCGATGAGCGTCAGGTGGGTGCGCAGCGCCGGCGCCTGGAAGACGTAGATGCCGACGTTGATCTCGGCGATCGACGCCTCGTCGGCCGTGGCATCCTGCTGTTCCACGATGCGCTGCACGCCGCCGGCGGCGTCGCGGATGACGCGTCCGTAGCCGGTCGCGTCGTCGGCGATCGCGCTGAGCATCGTCACCGCGGCGGCGGAGTCGCGATGCGTGCGCAGCAGGCCGGCGAGGGTGTCGGAGTCCAGCAACGGCACGTCGCCGCTGAGCACCAGGACGTCGCCGGCGAAGTCCGGCAGCTGGTCGAGAGCGACCTCGACGGCGCGGCCGGTGCCGGGGATGTCGTCCTGGTCCACGACGGTCACGCCGGGGGCGGCATCCATCACGGCGTCGGCGACGAGGTCGCGCTCGTGGCGCACGACGACGAGCACGCGCGCCGGCGACAGGGCCAGCGCCGAGTCGAGCACGTGACCGACGAGGGATCGTCCGCCGATGCGATGCAGCACCTTCGGCAGCGACGATTTCATGCGCGTGCCCTCGCCCGCGGCGAGGATGACGACGGCGAGCTGGGCGTCGAGGGGGTTGTCGTTCGGCATGCTCCGCCGCCAGGATTCGAACCTGGACCTAACAGCTCCAAAGGCTGTCGTGCTGCCTTTACACCACGGCGGACCGCGCCTCGCGGCGCCGCGTCAAGTCTGCCAGACCACCCCGCGTGCACTCTCGGCG
>CAXTES010000140.1:0-8004 GCA_964243215.1 uncultured Microbacterium sp.
CGCCTGCTCGGCGAGCAGCTGCGACTGCCGTCGGTGCCGCAGTGGTGGGCGGGCGATCCCGAGGGCGTGAAGCGAGTGCTCGACGGGGTCGATGCGCCGGCCACCGCGATCGTCCGCCGGATCGACGGGCGGGCCGCGGATGTCGCACACCTCTCGCCTGACGACCTGCGCGCGCGCATCCTCGCCGAGCCGCACCGGTTCGTCGCCCAGGAGCGGCTGCCGCTCTCGCAGGTCCCGGCATCCGGCGGCGCGGGGCCGGCCAGTCCGCGCCAGGTGGTGCTGCGATCGTTCACCATCCGCGACGGTTCCATCTACCGTCCGCTCGTCGGCGGCATGGCGACGCTCGTCGACGAGCACACGAAGGCGCCGACCACGAAGGATGTCTGGGTCCTCAAGGCGGCGCCATCCGATCCCGACCAGGGCCTGGTCGACGTCGCATCCCCGTCGTTCGCGCGGGCCGTGCCGGTGCTGGCACCCCGGGCGCTGGAGGACATGTACTGGTCGGGCCGCTACAGCGAGCGCGCCGAAGACCTGGTCCGGCTCGTGATCACCACCCGCGCCTACGCCGAGCAGCTCGACTTCTCGCAGGCGCCGTCGGGCAGCGCGACGCTTCACGCGCTGCACGGCGCGCTGCAGCGACTGTGCGGCCGGCGCAGCCCCGACTCCTCCGACGAGCTGCGTTCACTGCTGCTCGACGTCGATCGGCGCGGGTCGGCGGCATCTTCGCTGGGCCGCCTCCGCGATGCGCTGGAGGGGGTTCGCGATCAGCTGTCCGGCGACACCTGGCGGGCGTTCAGCATCACCGACCGGGCGATGAAGGCGCTGCGGGCATCCCCGCACGCGCAGCAGATCCCCGAGTCCGCGGGCCGGATGCTCACCGGCATCCTGTCGTTGCAGGGGGTGACGGCGAGCATGATCCGGGATGCCGGATGGCACATGATCGAAGTCGGCCGCTACCTCGAGCGGGCTCAGCAGATGTGCATGCTGCTGACGGCGACCACGGTCGGCACCGCCGGAACCGACGTGGAGCGCGCGATCCTCGAGGGCGTGCTGATGGCGGCCGAAAGCTCGGTGACGCACCGTCGGCGCCACCGCGGCGACGTCCGGGTGACCGGGGTGCTCGAGCTGCTGCTGACCGATCCCGAGAACCCCCGGTCGGTGTCGTTCGCGCTCGCGGCCGTGCGCGGACACCTGGCCGCGATGCCCGCCTCGACCGGATCCACCCGCCCGGAACGCCTGCTCGAGCACCTCGAAGACGCGCTCGACGCCGCCGACATCGCCGATCTGGCCGCGCGTGACGGCAGCCGCCGCCGCGACCTCGAGCGCTTCCTCGATCAGACGCTCGCGGCGCTGATGCGGCTGTCGGACTCCATCGCCCAGCTGCACTTCGAGAGCGGTCCGATGCCGCAGCCGCTCTCGTCGCTGTCGCTGACCGAGCTGACCCGGGTGGCGCCGTGAGGTACCGCGTCTGGCACCGCACCGCCTACACGTACAACCGCGACGTGCGCAACAGTCTGGGCCTGGCGCACATGGCGCCGCGGGCGCTGCCGTGGCAGCGGGTCTCGGCGCACGACCTGTCGGTCGATCCGCTGCCGGGCGACGTCAGCCGGGACGTGGACTGCTACGGCAACGCCGTCACGTATTTCCACGTCATCGAACCGCACGTCGAGCTGACGATCGAGGCGACGACCGATGTCGACGTCGAGCCGCCGACGTACGACGCGAGCGCGGTCGCCGAACCCTGGGAGAACGCACGTCCCCTCGTGAACACCACGGCTGCCGGCGCGTGGGAAGCGGCGGAGTTCGCGCTGCGGTCGCCGCGCGTCGCTCACACCGAGACCGCGACCGACTACGCCGCGGCATCCCTCCTGCCCGGGCGACCGCTCGGCGAGGCGGTGGGCGACCTGATGCACCGGATCAAGACCGACTTCCACTACGACAAGACCGCCACGACGGTCACCAGCACCGTGCAGGACGTGCTGCGCACGCGTGCCGGGGTGTGCCAGGACTTCGCGCATCTCGCGCTGTCGTGCCTGCGCGGGCACGGCATCGCCGCGCGGTACGTCAGCGGATACCTCGCCACCACTCCCGCCCCCGGCAGGGAGCGCGTTTTCGGAGCGGATGCCTCGCACGCCTGGGTGGCGGCGTGGCTGCCCGGGACCGACCAGTGGCTCGCCTTCGACCCGACCAACGACCAGCTGATCGCGGACCGGCACATCACGGTCGCGTGGGGCCGGGACTACGGCGACGTCACGCCGGTGAAGGGCATCATCTTCACGAAGGCGAAGAAGTCCACCCTGCGCGTCTCGGTCGACGTCGCCCCGCTCGACTGACGCGCCGGAACCGGGATCCGAGGCAGGATGGACGGATGCTCACGATCCCCGATGTCACCCTCGACGACGGCACCGCGTTCCCCGAGCTCGGACTCGGCACCTACAACCTCACCGGGCCGGAGGGCGTCGCATCCATCGTCTCGGCGATCCAGTCCGGCTACCGGTTGCTGGACACCGCCGTCAACTACCGCAACGAGTCCGAGGTCGGTGAGGCGGTGCGCGCGAGCGGGCGCGACGACCTGCTGGTCACCACCAAGATCCCCGGCCGCGACCACGGCTACGAGGCCGCGCAGACCAGCGCCCGCGGCTCGCTCGAACGGCTCGGCCTGGACCGCATCGACCTGCTGCTGATCCACTGGCCGAACCCGAGCCGCGACCTCTACGTCGACACCTGGCGGGGCATGATCGACCTGCAGGAGAAGGGCGTCGCGACGTCGATCGGGGTGTCGAACTTCACCGAGCCGATGCTCGAGCGGCTCATCGACGAGACCGGGGTGGCACCGGTGGTCAACCAGGTCGAGATGCATCCGTACTTCCCGCAGGATGCACTCCGCCGGTTCCACGACGAGCGCGGCATCCGCACCGAGAGCTGGAGCCCGCTCGCGCGGCGCACGCAACTGCTCCGTGAGCAGGTGCTCGACGACATCGCCGGCGAGCACGGCGCGACCCCGACGCAGGTCGTGCTGCGGTGGCACACGCAACTGGGCTCGACGCCGATCCCGAAGTCCGCCGACGCCGATCGGCAACGCGAGAACGCCGACGTCTTCGGCTTCGCACTCAGTCCCGCCCAGCTCGATGCGATCTCGGGACTCGAGCGCGGCCGCGTCTGGGGCGCCGACCCGGACACGCACGAGGAGATGTAGCGGACGGATGCCTCGAGCCGAGGCATCCGCGTCAGGCGCTACAGCTGCGCGCCGTCGTCGTCTTCGTCGTGAAGTCCGACGTGGCGGCCGCGCCACGACTCGTACGCGATGAGCCACCCCACCGACACGGCTCCGCCGAGCAGGAGTCCGATCCACACGCTCCCGAGTACGGCGCCGACGATCGCGCTGAGCGCGACGATGACGATCGCCCCCAGCAGCCACTGCACCCGGCCGCGCGGCCAGCCGTTGCCCGAGGAGGAACTCACCGGGTCAGCCTAAGCAGACGCGGCATCCATCTCCGCCGTCGCGCCGCTCGTGTCGGTGCTGTCGATCGAGATCATCCAGTCGACGCCGAACCTGTCGGTGAGCATCCCGAATTTGCCGCCCCACGGCGGGGTGTCCAGCGGCATCGTGACGGTGCCGCCGTCGGCCAGGCCGTCCCAGTACCGCTGCAGGGTGGCGTCGTCGTCGCCGCTGATCGACACCGAGAAACCGGCCGGCTTCTCGTACTGCATGCCAGTGGGGGTGTCCGAGCCCATCAGCACGAGGCCGTCGGGTGTCGTCAGCTGCGCGTGCATCACAAGGTCGTTCTCGGCGGGGTTCTGCACCATGCCCTCGTACTCGCCGAAGGTCGAGATGTTCAGGTCGCCGCCGAGCACCGACCGGTAGTACTCCATGGCCTGGCGGGCGTCGTTCTTGAACGAGATGTACGGGTTGAGAACTGTCATGAGCGCTCCTTGATCGCGAGGATGCCGCGTCCAGCCGGCGGCGCCACTCAGTGTCGTCCGGGGCTACGACATCCGCAAGACGGTCACCGCGCGCGGTGGTCCTCGGGGTGCAGCCGCGGCGCCCGGCGCGGCTCCCGGACGCCGCTGGCCCCGATGAGCCGGATGACGCGCTGCCGGTGACCGGCCCACGGGGCCAGCAGCTCCAGCATCCCGTCGTCGTCGACGCGCTGGCCGGTGAGGGCGTAACCGACCTCGTGGCACAGATGCAGGTCGCCGACGCTGACCGCGTCGGGATCACCGAAGGCGCGGATGCGGGTCTCGGCGGCGGTCCAGACCCCGACGCCGCGCAGGGTCGTCAGCACGGCCTCACGGGCGGGTCCGTCGGCCGCGGCCGTGACGGCGCGCACGATCGAGTCGCCGCGACGGGCGGCCTCGACAACGGCGCGTGACTGCGGCGGTTCCAGTCCGGCGCGGTGGAACGCCCACGACGGGATGCGCCGCCACCGGTCGATCGACGGCGGAGCGAACATCGGACGCGGCGTCGGACCGGGTGCGCGTTCGCCGAACCACGTGACGAGCCGCCGCCACGCCGCGAACGCCTGCTGCGCGGTGACCTTCTGCTCGATGATCGACGCTGCGAGCGCGTCGAAGACCAGGTCGGTGCGGCCGATCCGCAACCCCGGATGCCGGTGGGCCGCGTCGGCGACGAGCGCGTGGCCGGTCGGGTCGAACCCCTCGGGGTCGTCGTCGTGACCGCACAGCGTCGGCAGCTGATCCAGGGCCCACGACGCGCCGGGTCCCCACGCGGCGCCGCACACGACACCGGGACCCGTCTCGCGCACGGCCAGCGTCGCGACGCCGTCCGGGGTGCGGCTGGCGCGCCAGATCACCGCACCGTCGGCGGTCATGGTGGGATCGCCGCCGCCGCGTCGCTGGTAGAGCACGGTGCGGCGCAGGTCGAGCTGATGCCGCGGACGGTACTCGGTCTCGACCGGGCGCGGATACGCGGGGCGAGGATCGCGCGGCTCGAGCGCCCACCGGCGCGCACCTCGCGCGCCGGCGTCGGCCGACATTCGCGCGAGCGAGACGGTCATGCGCTCACCCTACGCGCCGGCATCCGACACCCGTTCCGCGTCCGGCCCACCCGCCCCGGCATCCGGCGATCCCGCCCGCATCCGGCATCCCGCCCCCGCCAACGCGGCACCCCGGCGTCGAGCCGTCGCAAATGGCCGCCTGGGATGCGGGTGAACGGCGTGTCGCGTCGGCTCGGCGCCCGCCATCCCGCCCGCGCCACCCCGGCCCCGCGCCACCCGGGCGTCGAGCCGTCGCAAATGGCCGCCTGGGATGCGGGCGAACGGCGTGTCGCGTCGGCTCGGCGCCCGACCAGCGCGCCGCGGAGGCGCGACGCCGAGGCGCGCAGGTCAGAAGCGGTCCGGAGACGGGGCGCCGTGGCCGTAGCGGATGACCACATCGGCGTGCCGGTCGAAGCGGTAGCCAACCCCGCGGACGGTGCGCACGATGTCCTCGTACCGGCCGAGCTTGGCGCGCAGCCGCCGGACGTGCACGTCGATCGTGCGCTCGCCCGGCGCCTCGTCATCCGTCGCACCCTGCCACAGCGACGAGACCAGCTCGGTCCGCTCGATCGTGCGGCCCTCCCGCAGCACCAGGTACTGCAGCAGCTCGAACTCCTTGAACGTGAACGCGGCGGAGCCGCCGTCGATGAGGACACGCTTGCGCGAGATGTCCACGACCACACCGTCTCCGGCTCGGTCTTCGTCCTGCGGCTCCTCGCGGCGGGCGATCGCGGTCGGCTCGTGCAGCGCCAACCGCACGACGTCGACATCCCGTCCGCCGGATCCGGCCGGCGCGAGTGCGACGGTCGCGTAGGTCTCCGCGGCCGGGGCGAGGTCGGCCAGGGTGCGGCGCAGCGCGTCGACGAGGACGCCGAGCGAGACGCCGGATGCCGCGGCCTTGGCCTCGTCGATACCGACGTAGAGGGCGAAACCGCGCGGGGCGGTGCCGGGTGGGAGATTGCGCTGCGAAGCCGGCGCGGGCGTCTCCGGCGGCGCGTCGGCGACGAGCCGAAGGGCGGGTCGGGTGTCGGTGGAGGGGCGGTCCAGGATGGCGGTGTTCGACATGGGTGCAGGTCCTTGCGTCAGAACCCGGGGCGTTTCGCCGGCAGTCGGGTTCGGTGTCTTCAGAGTCGGTCGCGGCCAGAGGTGCGGGCCGGGTGCGAGACAGCCGTCGACGACGTCCTGGGAGATGCAGTCGCACGGATGTGCTCGGGGGCACAGCGGCGGCGAGCTTCGATCAGCTCAGCGGCCGGTGCCCGGCGGGTTCACCGTCTCAGCGGCACATTCGACAACACATGACGACGCGGCCGGGCATCATCGTCCCGGCAGTCCCGTTCGCCTCCTGGGCGGACAGAGAGCGCGCACTGTCAGTCATGGTGTCGATTATGTCCGACTGCGTCGCAATGCGTCAAATCGCGCAACGATCGTCGGATTCAGCGCCTCAGAGTGCACACAGTGCTCAGTCGACCGCCCAGCAGCGCGTCAGCGGCGCCCGCCGGCGGTCGGCGGCGTAGCCTGTCGGGGTGACTGAGTTCCGTTTCGCCGACGAGCCGGATGCCTCGCGCTACACCCTCCACCGCGGCGACGACCTGGTGAGTGTGCTGGATTACCGCGACGACGGCCGCACCGTCGCGATGACCCGTGCGTACACCGTGCCCACGTTCCGCGGCTCGGGGTACGCCGGCGAGCTGGTCGAACGGGCCGTCGCGTCGCTGGAGGAACGCGGCGACCGCGCGGTGATCCCGGTGTGCTGGTACGTCGCCGACTGGTTCGCCGCTCACCCCGAACGGTCCGGCATCCTGCATCAGCGTCGGATGGCGTAGCGCCCTACGCTGACACCCGTGGACATCGAGGCGGTCTTCACCGGCGTCGCGATCGGCTTCGAGGTCATCGGGGCGATCTCGATGGTGATCGGGTTCGTGATCGCCGTCGTGCTCGGGGTGCGGTCGCTGCAGCGCCGGGAAGGCGGTCAGGCCGCGTTCACGGTGCTGCGCACCACGTTGGGCGGAGCCATCCTGCTCGGCCTCGAGGTGCTGGTGGCGGCCGACCTCATCCGCACCATCACGTCGAAGCCCTCGCTCGAAGACGCGGTGATCCTGGGTCTGATCGTACTGATCCGCACCGTCTTGTCGATGTCGATCCAGATCGAGATCGAGGGCGTGCTGCCGTGGCGTCGGGCGCTGCTGACCAGTGGCGCGCAGGTCGTCGGGGATGCCGTCGGGCGGGATCGGGATGCCGCGGCGCGGGCTCGCGCCGTCGGCGAGCCGACGCGCCCGTCGACGTCGGGGGGTCGGTTCTGATGCGGGTAGCCGCGGCATCCCAGCCCGTCAACCCCGCGCGGATCTCGCCGTCACCCTCGACGCTGAACACAGGCGAAAGGAGCCGAGCATGAGCACCGACCTACCCGAGGGTGTGATCGACGCCGATCCGCCCGGCGGCTACGAAGAAGCCGCCGTCGCCGATCGCGAGACGAGCGAGCGCAACGCCGACTCGGTCGATTCGCCGTTCCTGTCCGAATCCCGGCTGCCGCCGAGCACCGCGGCGGGTATCGCGGACGTTGCGGCCGACGTCGTCCAGAGCGACGAGCCGTCCCAAGGCGCCGACGCGGACCTGGCGACCACCGACGAGAGCGGGGAATCGTGAGTTCGAGCGCCTCCGACGTCCCGGTCGATCCGGATCGCCCGCAGGGCGCCGTCGTCCCGGATCCCGACGACCTGCCCTCCGACGCAGGCTACGGCGGCGAGATCATCGCCGGGACCGACAAGGACGTCGGCGCAGGCGTGCGGCGCGACACGCCCGCCGGAACCCCGGACGCCGATCCGGCCCAGCCGGGCAGCGTGCAGACCGAGCCGGCGATGGACATGAACGACCCGTCGACGCAGGCGAAGATCGACGGGATCGTGGCGCAGACGCGCGCGGACTTCCGGCGGGGGTCCGGTCCGGCGCAGGTGGGGCACGCGCTGCGGCAGCGATTCAGCGGCATCGGCGTGGACGGGGACGTGGCACG
>CAXTES010000141.1:0-7989 GCA_964243215.1 uncultured Microbacterium sp.
GAAGGTCGCTTAGGAACCCAGCGTCGCTAGGAACCCAGCGCCGCCGAGACGACCTCGCGGGCCTCCTCCTGCACCCGGTGCAGGTGGTCCTGTCCCTTGAGCGATTCCGCGTAGAGCTTGTACACGTCCTCGGTGCCGGAGGGGCGCGCAGCGAACCACGCGTCCTCGGTGACGACCTTCAGCCCTCCGATCGCCGCGCCGTTGCCGGGCGCGTGCGAGAGCTTCGCCGTGATCGGCTCGCCGGCCAGTTCGGTGGCGGTGACGGCATCCGGCGACAGCTTCGCCAGCGCCGCCTTCTGCGCGGGCGTCGCCGGCGCGTCGACGCGCTGGTAGACGGATGCGCCGAACTCGGCCTCGAGCTCGGCGTACCGCTGCGACGGCGTCTTGCCGGTGACGGCGAGGATCTCGGATGCCAGCAGGCACAGCAGGATGCCATCCTTGTCGGTGGTCCACACCGTGCCGTCGAACCGCAGGAACGACGCACCCGCCGACTCCTCGCCGCCGAAGGCGACCGATCCGTCCAGCAGGCCGGGCACGAACCACTTGAACCCCACCGGCACCTCGAGCAGCCGGCGACCGAGGGATGCCGCGACCCGGTCGATGATCATCGACGACACCAGCGTCTTGCCGACCGCGGCATCCGTCGGCCACCGGTCACGATGCGAGTAGAGGTAGTCGATCGCGACCGCGAGGTAGTGGTTCGGGTTCATCAACCCGGCATCCGGCGTGACGATGCCGTGCCGGTCGGCGTCGGCGTCGTTGCCGGTGAGGATGTCGTACTCGCTGCGCTTCGCGACGAGAGATGCCATCGCGCTCGGTGAAGACGGGTCCATCCGGATCTTCTCGTCCCAGTCCAGCGTCATGAACCGCCACGTCGGGTCGACGTCGGGGTTGACGACCGTCAGGTCGAGACCGTGGACCTCGGCGATCAGCGCCCAGTACTCGACGGACGCGCCGCCCAGCGGGTCGGCGCCGATGCGCACACCGGCGCGGCGGATCGCCTCGACGTCGATGATGTTCGCGAGGTCCCGCACGTAGGCGTCGCGGAAGTCGTAGGTGCCGAGCGTGTCGGCGTCGAGGTCGGCGTATCGCGTGCGCTGCACGCCCTCCAGTCCGCCGGCGATGAGCTCGTTGGCGCGGTTCGCGATCCATCCGGTGGCATCGGTGTCGGCCGGCCCGCCGTTGGGCGGGTTGTACTTGAAGCCGCCGTCGCGCGGCGGGTTGTGGCTGGGCGTGACGACGATGCCGTCCGAGCGGCCCGGGTCGTCGGTTGCGCGGCCCCGGTTGTACGTCAGGATCGCGAGGCTGAGCGCGGGCGTGGGAACCCATGAGTCGCGCGAGTCGACCCGCACGTCGACGCCGTTGGCGACCAGCACCTCGATCGCGGACCGCTCGGCGGGAAGTGACAGCCCGTGCGTGTCGCGGCCGAGGAACAGCGGCCCGGCGATTCCCTGACCGTTGCGGTAGTCGACGATCGCCTGCGTCGTGGCGAGGATGTGATCCTCGTTGAAGCTCGTCGACAGGCTCGACCCGCGGTGGCCGCTGGTGCCGAAGGCGACCCGCTGCTCCGGGATCGAGGCATCCGGCTTGCGGTCGTAGTAGGCGGCGATCAGCTCGTCGATGTCGATGAGGTCGGATGCTTCGGCGGGCTGTCCAGCACGGGTCATGTGCTCAGTCTGGCACCGGGTCCGCCGGGGCGTCTGCCCTCTTGCGCCGGCGCGATGCCCGCCACAACTCAGGCTGTGCCGGCGCGCGGCGGGGCGTTCGCCGCGGAATTCCGGGCGTCTCGTGCCGGAGTCGGCCGGCTCAGCCTGGATTATGGTCCGCACTAGGCTCGATCCGTGACACCCGAGCCCGAGGCCTCCGCCCCCGCCCGTCGCACGTACAGCTTTCTGGGCCCCGCCGGCACGTTCACCGAGGCCGCTCTGGCGCAGGTTCCCGAGGCGCGCGACCAGGTCTGGCGGCCGGTGCGCAACGTCGGCGAGGCGCTCGCCGACGTGCTGGAGGAGCGATCGGATGCCGCGATGATCGCGATCGAGAACTCCGTCGACGGCGGGGTCTCGACCGCGCAGGACGCCCTCGCGACCATCCCGGGGCTGCGCATCATCGGGGAGCACCTCGTCCCCGTCGACTTCGTGCTCGTCGCACGGCCGGGAACCCGGCTCGAGGACGTGTCGCTCGTGTCGGCGCATCCGGTCGCCTACGCGCAGTGCCTGCAGTGGCTCACCGCGACGGTGCCGGCCCACGCGCACGTCCCGGCGTCGAGCAACGTCACCAGCGCGCTCGGACTCCTCGACGGGACCAGCGATGCGGATGCCGCGATCGCGCCGCCCGGGATCCTCGAGCATCACGACGACCTCGTGCTGCTCGCCGACGACATCGGCGACAACCCGAACGCGGTGACGCGGTTCGTGCTGGTGAGCCGCACCATCGCGCCGCCGCCGCCGACCGGGGCCGACAAGACCTCGCTCATCGCCGAGCTGCCCGAGGATCACCCCGGAGCGCTGCTCGAGCTGCTCGAGCAGTTCGCCACGCGGGGCATCAACCTGTCGCTGCTCGCGTCACGGCCCATCGGCGACGAGCTCGGCCGCTACCGGTTCGTCATCGACGCCGACGGTCACATCGAGGACGAGCGGATGGCCGATGCGCTGCTGGGCCTGCGCCGCTTCAGCCCGAAGGTCGTCTTCCTGGGGTCGTACGCGCGAGCGGACCGCGCGATCGTGCGGTATCCCGACCGCTACTCGGACGACGTGTTCGTCGAGGCCCGCGACTGGCTGCGGGCGCTCATCTCGGGCGAGCCGGAGGCCTGACGGGGCGCAGCGCCTGCGCGCTCATACCACCGCGGCGATCTGTCCCAGCGCTGCCGTGACGAGCTCGAGGGTCTGCAGTCGGCCGGCCGCGGCATCCATCGGCTCGTCCGCATAGGCACCCGCGATGGGCGAGATCATGATCTCGTCGACGCCCCACCGATCGGCGAAGACACGGAGTTCGGATGCCACGTCCTCACCGGTCCCCACGAACCACTTCGCGCGCGCCCCGGCCATGATCGATTCCGCAACGCCACCCAGGGCCGGCGCAGCATCCGCCTCCTCTACGGACTCCAGCGGCGTCAACGGCATGTTCGTGCGCAGCCGCACCATCATGCGCAGCTGCGGCAGGGCGCGAGCCTCCGCTTCCTCGGCGGTCGGTGCCGCGATGGCATTCGCGGTCAGGAACGTCACGGGCTCCGGATGCGATTCGCTCGGCCGGTACTGACTGCGATACAGGTCGAGGGCGCGCTCGAGGCCCTCGCCCGAGAAGTGGTTCGCGAACACGTACGGCAGCCCGAGCATCGCCGCCAGCTGCGCCGAGTAGTCGCTCGAGCCGAGCAGCCACACCTCGGGCGAGCCTGTTGCGGCGGGGGTGGCGTGCACGTCGTACGTACCCCCGCTGGAGAACTGCACGGTAGCGCCGGCCGCCGACACGAGCGAACGGATGTCGCGCACGTGCTCGGGGAACCGCTCGACATCGCTCGTGGTGCCCGACATCCGCAGCAACTGCGAGATCACCGGGTCGCTTCCGGGCGCGCGGCCGATTCCGAGATCGATGCGGCCCGGCGCGAGCGCCTCGAGCGCCGCGAACTGCTCGGCGACCACGAGCGGCGCGTGGTTCGGCAGCATCACGCCCCCCGACCCCACGCGGATGCGCGACGTGCGGGCAGCCGCAGCGGCGATGAGCACCGGGGGAGTGGTGGACGCGACCGCGGGCATGTTGTGGTGCTCGGCGAACCAGTACCGGCGCACTCCCAGCTCGTCGGCGCGGGCGACGAGGTCGAGGGATGCCGCGACCGACTGCGCACTGGTCTGTCCGGCGCGCACCGGCACGAGGTCGAGGACCGAGAGGGTGGGGTTTTCAGACATCACTGAGCACAACCACCGATCGCGAGAGGCGTATTCCGCCTGGGGTCTCACAATCAGGGCAAGCGCATCCGGAATGATGGCGTTACCTTGCTCTCTTGCTTCACACTGCCTTTCCGACGTCGGTCGGCTTCTTCAGTAGGATCGCCGCCAGTGTGTCGGCGAGCCACGTGCGGTACTGATCGGCGCTCCATCCGCGCTGACGTACCAGCGCGTCGAACGTCGCCTGTGCGCACACCGTCCAGAGGACGTCCGCCGCGCGTTCGGGGCTCAGTCCCGGCTGCAGCGCGTCTTCTGAAGCCAGCAACTGCGCGAACCTCCTCATACCGTCGAGGCGTTGCTGCGCCAGGTCGGTTCTGAGCGCGGCGAGGTCGGGCTGTGCGGGCGCTGCCTCGTCGAGAACTGCCAGAAGGGGTCCGACTCGCGACCAGACTCCCGGCTGCGTCGCGGCGTACGCGGCGAGCTTGTCGGCCGCGTCGGGAGCGTCGATCACCGCTCGGATGCCCCCGCGCTGTTCGACGGGCAGCTCGGCACGCTCATGCCCGCCGGCCAGCGCGACCTGGACCGCGCTGGCGAGCAGGCCGGCTTTGCCGGTCGCGGAGCGGTACACCGTCTCAACGGCGACTCCGGCCCGGGTTGCGATCATCGGGATCGTTGCGCCGATGTAACCGCGGTCGAGGAACTCGGCGGCGGCGGCGTCGATGATCCGTCGCCGCGTGACAGCGGCGCGCGCGCGTCGAGCCGGCGAGTCGTAGCCTCGTTTGCCTCTTGCGTCTTCTGACATTGGAGAGAATGATACTGTCATCAATTGAATCGCCGCTGTGCGGCTCGAAGAAGGGTATCCACCATGACCATCTCCACGTCCGCCGACGTCAAGGCGGCGGCTCGCCGCGTACTCGAGGACATCTTTCCCGCCGACGACGAAGCTGCGCTCGTCGACGCCGTCACGGTCGACTTCGTCAACCACGAAGCGCCGGCAGGAACTCCCCGAGGCCCGCAGAGCGCGCTGATCTATATGCACCTGCTGGCCCGCGCCTTCTCGGACCAACGGTGGACCGTGCACCAGGTCGTCGCCGAGGACGACCGCGTGGTGATCCATTGCACCCATTCCGGCCGTCACACCGGCGACTTCTTCGGTCTTCCGGCCACAGGGCGCGAGTTCGCGTATCCGCAGATGCACATCATCCGTATGCAGGACGGTCGTGGAGCCGAGCACTGGGCCGTACGCAATGACGGCCTGCTGATGAGGCAGCTGGCCGGCGACGCACCCGTGCCGTCTCGAGCGGACGCTTCGCCGCGCGCCTGAGCTACTGTCGCTCCCGCTTGACCTGGTCGTACGCGGCGATGGCGGCCTTGCGCGTCGCGGCGATGTCCACGATCGGTTCGGGCGCGCCCTCGCCGAGATCCTCGGGGGCCCACTGGCCGATGTATGCGTTGTGCGGATCGAACTTCTCGGCCTGCAGCACCGGGTTGAACACCCGGAAGTACGGCGCCGCATCCGCTCCCGAGCCGGCCACCCACTGCCACCCCATCGAGTTGTTCGCGGCATCCGCGTCGACGAGGCAGTCCCAGAACCACTGCTCACCCTGGCGCCAGTCGATCAGGAGGTTCTTGATGAGGAAGGATGCCGTCACCATGCGCACCCGGTTGTGCATGTAGCCGGTCGTCCACAGCTCGTGCATCCCGGCATCCACCAGCGGCACGCCGGTGCGCCCGCGCTGCCACGCCTCCAGGTGCGACTGGTCCTGGGGCGGCCACGGGAAGTCGTCGAACTCGGCACGCCAGTTCTTCCACGGCAGATCGGGGAAGTGGTACAGCGTGTGGTACGAGAACTCCCGCCACCCGATCTCCGACAGGAACCGGCGAGCGGATGCCGCGTGTCTGCCGGTGCCCTGGTGCTCGATCGTGTCGCGCCAGATCGTGTGCGGACTCAGCTCGCCCCAGCGCAGCCGCGGCGACAGGCGCGAGGTCGCGCCGGCGCCCGGCTCGTCGCGCGTGCGCTGATAGTCGCCGATGTCCTCGGCGAGGAACTCGCGCAGCCGCGCCTGCGCCGCCGGCTCGCCCGGTTCCCACGTCTCGCGCAGGCCTGCCGCCCAGTCCGGAGTCGTGGGCAGCAACTCCCACGCGTCGAGCTCATCGGATGCCGGGTACGACGCCGGTCCACGAATCGAGGCGGGCTCGGCAAGCGGCGCTCGCGGCGCCGGCGCCGCCTGGCACGCGCGCCAGAACGGGGTGAACACCGCGTACGGACTGCCCGAGCCGTTCTGGATCGTCCACGGCTCGAACAGCACGTGCGCGCCAAACGATGCGACGTCGACACCGTCCTGGCGCAACGCGTCCTTGATCCCGGTGTCGACCGCCCGCTCCGCGCCGCCGTATCGCCGGTTCCAGAACACCGCGCCGGCACCGGCATCCGCCACGACCGCAGCGACCTCGCGCGCCGCCGGCCCGCGTCGCAGGATGAGCCGCGACCCGTGCTCCTCGAGGCGCTCGGCGAGCGAGGCGAGACTGTGGTGCAGCCACCACTTCGCCGCGCCGCCCAGGGGACGGACATCGTCGCTGGCCTCGTCGAGCACATACAGCGCGATCACGGGTTCGGCCCGGTCGACCGCCGCCCGCAGCGCGGGATGGTCGGCCAGGCGCAGATCGTCGCGGAACCACACGATCGACGGGCCGGACATGCATCCATACTCGCTGCCGCATGCCGCCGCTCGCGCGGGCTTGACACCTGCCCGGCTCGGTCGCTTCAGAGGCTGAGGTTCGGCCGCCGCGTGATCGCGTGGCCCTTCGGCACGCTCACCACGAGTCCGCCGGCCTCCACCCGGCAGGTCACGTGCACGGCCTCGCCGAACTCGTCGCCGTCGAGCTGCACGTGCTGCGGGCTGGACGTGGCGACGTCGATCCCGGCGCCGCGTCCGTAGCGCACCGAGCTGTCTTCGGTGCGCAGCGACAGGATGCGTCGCCCGGCGCGGAACCGGCGCAGCACGCTGTTGTCCCACGCGACGCGCCGCCACACCAGGATCCAGCCGAGCGCGCTCTTGGGCTGGATGACGGCGACATCGATCTCGCCGTCGTCCACCAGCGCGTCGGGGATCAGCTCCAGCCCCGCCGGCAGCGACCCGCAGTTGGCGAACAGCACGCTCTGCACCTTCGCGTGATGCATCCGATGCCCGGCGATCTGATACATCACGCGGAACCCCTTCGCCTCCGGCAGCGACCTCGCGGCGCCGTCGACATACGCGACCCAGCCGATGCGCTTCTTCAGCTCGCCGCGCGTGTTCGCGATCATCGCGGCATCCAAGCCCATGCCGCCCATCACCACGAACGCCTGCTCTTTCCGGGTGCCGTCCGGCCGCCGGAGCGCGACGATGCCGACGTCGATCGGGTGGGTGTCGCCGTCGAAGGTCGACGAGATCATCGCGTCGGAGTTGTCGAGCGGCAGCAGCAGGTTGCGCGCGAGGAGGTTGCCGGTGCCGCTCGGCACGATCGTCAGCGGCACTTTCGTGCCGGTCATCGCCTCCGACACCGCACGGACGGTGCCGTCGCCGCCGGCGACCAGCACCGCGTCGACTCCCTCGTCCAGCGCCTGGCGCGCGACGTCGTCGCCCAGGTCGTCCACCGTCGTCTCGAAGAACAGCGGCTCGGCCCACCCGGCCTGCTCCGACCGGCGGGTGACGGCGGTGCGCAGCGACTCGGCATCCACCTTGATCGGGTTGTACACCAGGGCCGCGCGCTTGCGCGCCGTGGGCTCGGGTTCTGCCATCGGCGCCGGTTCGCCTTCGGGCGACACCTGCCGGGCCTCACCGCCCTGACCGTCGAGCGTGTCGGGTTCGACGTCGTCGGGCTCGCGGATGACGTCGTCGGGCGCGGCTGCCGCCTTCGGATCGGGCGACTGCGCTCCGCCGACTCCGGCATCCGATCCCTCGATCGCATCCGACGCGTGGGACCCGGGTGTCCGGTCGTCCGCCGGCCCTTCTGCAGCGTCGGAATCGGACCCGGAACCGGCCATGCCTACACACTAGAGCCGCGCGGTTCCGCGCGTGTGGCGCCCCGGAGTGGGCATCCGACCGCCGACTAAGCTTGTGTGGATGAT
>CAXTES010000142.1:0-7924 GCA_964243215.1 uncultured Microbacterium sp.
CCGCGTTCGCCGCGGCCCGCACCCGCGATCGGCGGGCCGAGCTGACGGGCGCAGTCAACACGCTGCTGCTCACCGACGGCGGACCGCACGGATTCAACACCGACGTCGGCGGGATCGTGCGCGATCTGCGCGAGCACGGCCTCGACGACGTCGACGAGGTCCGCGTCGTCGGCGCGGGCGCGACGGCGACCTCCGTCCTGGTCGCGCTCGGCGAACTCGGCGCGGGACGGGTGCAGGTCGTCGCCCGGCGTCCGGCGGCGGCCGCCGCGCTCGAGGCGCTCGGCGACAGCCTCGGCCTCCGGGTGGCCGCGGCGTCGCTCGACACCGGGCGGCATGCGCCCGTCTCGCTGACGATCGCGACCCTGCCCGGAAACGCACCGGTGCCGGATGCCACCGCCGACGCGCTCGCCCGACCCGGCGGCATCCTGTACGACGTCGTCTACGGGCACTGGCCCACCGCCCTCGCCACCGCGTGGCAGCGAGCCGGCGGCGCGGCGGTCAGCGGACACGGGATGCTGCTGCAGCAGGCCCTGCTGCAGGTTCGGGTCTTCGCCACCGGCGACGTCGACGCGCCGCTCGACGACGAGGAGTCGGTGCTCGCCGCGATGCGCGACGCGCTCGTGGGAGACTAGGCGAATGCTCCGCGTCCTGACGGCCGGCGAATCCCACGGTCGAGAACTCGTCGCCATCATGGAGGGACTTCCCGCCGGTGTGCCGGTGACGGGCGCGGCGATCCAGGCCGATCTGGAACGGCGCAAGCTCGGATACGGCCGCGGATCGCGGATGAAGTTCGAGCAGGACGAGCTGACGATCTCGGCTGGAGTCGTGCACGGCCGCACGTTGGGCAGCCCGATCGCGCTGCGCATCGGCAACACCGAATGGCCGAAGTGGGTCGAGGTCATGAGTCCCGAGCCGGTCGAGTTGACTGACCAGTCGCGTGGTCGCAGCGCCGCGCTGACGCGTCCGCGGCCGGGGCACGCCGACCTGGTGGGGATGCAGAAGTACGACTTCGATGAGGCCCGGCCCATCCTCGAGCGCGCCAGCGCGCGCGAGACGGCCGCGCGGGTGGCCCTCGGGGCGCTGGCGCGCGCGTTCCTGGGCGAACTCGGCATCCGCCTCGTCAGCCACACGCTCTCGATCGGCCCGGTGCGCGTGCCCGACGACGCCGTCCTGCCCACCGCCGACGACGTCGACGCGCTCGACGCCGATCCGCTGCGCTGTTTCGACGCCGTCACCTCCGCCCGCATGGTCGACGAGGTCGACGCTGCGCGCCGGGACGGCGACACGCTGGGCGGGATCGTCGAGGTGCTCGCGTACGGCCTGCCACCGGGCCTCGGCTCTCACGTGCACTGGGACCGCCGGCTCGACGGCAAGCTCGCCCAGGCCCTGATGAGCATCCAGGCGATCAAAGGCGTCGAAGTGGGCGACGGATTCGAGACCACCCGGCGGCGCGGATCACAGGCGCACGACGAGCTGTTCGTCGGCGACGGCGGCATCACGCGGTCATCCGATCGTGCCGGCGGCACGGAGGGCGGGATGTCCACCGGCACCGTGCTGCGCATACGGGCGGGCATGAAGCCGATCGCCACGGTGCCGCACGCCCTGCGGACCGTCGACGTGTCCACCGGAGATACCGCGTCGGCTCACCATCAGCGCTCCGACGTGTGCGCCGTTCCGGCCGCGGGGGTCGTGGCGGAAGCGATGACGGCGATCGTCCTCGCCGAGGTGGTGCTGGAGAAGTTCGGCGGCGACAGCGTGACCGAGACTCGCCGCAATCTCGAGTCCTTCCTGGCATCGATACCGGCGGGGTTGCGCAGCGCCGCCGAAAGCAACGCCGCACTGCTCGAGCATGACCTCGCCTGAGTCCGGCGCGATCGTGCTCATCGGGCCGATGGGTGCGGGCAAGACCAGCGTCGGTCGTCGCGTGGCCCGCGCCCTGAACGTTCCGTTCACCGACACCGACCGGCTCCTCGCCCGCCGGCACGGCCCGATTCCGGACCTGTTCGCCCGGCTCGGCGAGCCCGCATTCCGGCGGCTCGAACGCGAGGCCGTCGTGGAGGCACTCGCCGGTGGCGGCGTCGTGGCGCTCGGCGGCGGCGCGGTGCTGGATGCCGATACGCGGGCCGACCTCGCAGCCCACCGGGTCGTGCTGCTGACCGTCGCCGCTCACATCGTCGGGGCACGGATCCAGGGCGGAGACCGCCCGCTCCTGGACGGCGATGACCCGGTCGAGCGCTGGGAGGGGATCTACCGCGAGCGCCGCGCGACGTACGAGCAGCTCGCGGACGCGACCTTCGACACCTCCAGCGGTCCGCTCGCCGCCGTCGTGGCCCGGATCGTGCGGTGGGCGCAGGCGGTGCCGTCGAGCGGGGCGCAGCGATGAGCGACATCACGACGATCTCGGTGACCGGCGCCGACCCCTACGACATCACCCTGGGTCGCGGCATCCTGGACGGTGTCGCCGGCGCTCTCGGACCGAAGGTCCGCAAGGCGCTGATCGTGCATCCGCCGACCCTGGCCGATCGTGCCGGGCGGCTGCGCGAGCAGATCATGGCCGCCGGCGATCGTGAGGTGATCCTCGCCGAGATCCCGGATGCCGAGCAGGGCAAGCGCATCGAAGTCGCGGCGTTCTGCTGGCAGGTCATGGGCCAGGCCGACTTCACCCGCAGCGATGCCGTCATCGGCTTCGGCGGCGGCGCTGTCACCGACGTCGCCGGCTTCGTCGCGGCGACGTGGCTGCGCGGCGTCCAGGTCGTACAGGTGCCCACCACGGTGCTGGGCATGGTCGATGCCGCGGTCGGCGGCAAGACCGGCGTGAACACCGCCGAGGGCAAGAATCTCGTGGGTGCGTTCTGGCCACCCGCGGCGGTGGTCTGCGACCTGGACCTGCTCGACTCGCTCTCACCGAACGAACGGGTGGCCGGCTTCGCGGAGGTCGTCAAGGCCGGCTTCATCTGGTTCCCCGAGATCCTGGACCTCATCGAGGCGGATCCCGCCGGTGTCGTGGATCCCGCATCCCCGGCGTTTCGACGCTGCATCGAGCTCGCGATCGAGATGAAGGCGCGTGTTGTGGGGGAAGACCTGCGCGAGGCGGGCCTGCGCGAGGTGCTCAACTACGGCCACACGCTCGGGCACGCCATCGAGCACGCCGAGCGCTACCGGTGGCGCCATGGCGCCGCGATCTCGATCGGCATGGTCTTCGCCGCGGAACTGTCGCGGCTGGCCGGGAGACTTCCGGATGCCGCGGCGCAGCGCCATCGCGACATCCTGAGCTCGCTCGGGCTGCCGACGACCTACCGCGCCGGCGCGTGGCCGACGCTGCTGGCGACGATGCAGCGCGACAAGAAGAGTCGCGGCGGGATGCTGCGTTTCATCGTGCTCGATGACATCGCCCGCCCGACGGTGATGCAGGCCCCCGAGGAGTCGTTGCTGTTCGCCGCCTACCAGGAGGTCGCCTCGTGAGCGCTCCGCGTCGCCTGCTGCTGGTGAACGGACCGAACCTCAACCTGCTCGGCACGCGGGAGCCGGAGGTGTACGGGACGAGCACACTGGCGGACGTCGAGGATCTGGTCCGGCGCACCGCCGCCGGTTCCGGCTTCGATGTGCGGACGGTGCAGAGCAACCACGAGGGCGTGCTCATCGATGCCATCCACGCCGCGCGCGAGGACTGCGCCGGGATCGTCATCAACCCCGGCGGGCTCACCCACACCTCCGTCGTGCTGCGCGACGCGCTGTCGGCGGTCGCGCTGCCGGTCGCCGAGGTGCACATCAGCGATGTCCGAGCGCGGGAGCAGTTCCGCCAGCACTCCTACGTCGCCGACGTCGCGATCGTCCACGTGGTCGGCGAGGGCGTCGCCGGCTACGCCACGGCGGTCCACCGGCTCTGCGATATCCTCACCGGCCAGGCGGAAGGCTGATCCCGCACCCGAACCGCCGTCCTCCGGTCCTGGCCGGTTCGCTGACCGATCCAGCCCCGGCCGAGGCATCCCCTAGAATCGGATGTCGGTCCGGCGTCTCGACACCGAGCGGCCGGTCCCGCACCGAACGAACGGAACCTCACGGATGGCATCCACCGCGGACATCAGGAACGGCGTCGTGCTCAGCATCGACGGACAGCTGTGGAACGTCATCGAGTTCCAGCACGTCAAGCCCGGCAAGGGCGGCGCGTTCGTGCGCACCAAGCTGAAGAACGTGGTGTCGGGCAAGGTCGTGGACCGCACGTACAACGCCGGCGCGAAGATCGAGATCGAGAACGTCGACCGCCGCGACTTCACCTACCTGTACAACGACGGCGAGGGCTTCGTGTTCATGGACACGAGCGACTACGACCAGATCACGGTGCCCGCGACGACGGTGGGGGATGCCGCGAACTTCCTGCTCGAGAACCAGAACGTCACGATCGCGCTGAACAACGGCACGCCGCTGTACGTCGACCTCCCGGCATCCGTCGTCCTGGAGATCACCTACACCGAACCGGGCCTGCAGGGCGACCGGTCGTCTGCGGGCACGAAGCCCGCGACCGTCGAGACCGGATACGAGATCCAGGTGCCGCTGTTCCTCGAGACCGGCACGAAGGTCAAGGTCGACACCCGAAGCGGCGACTACCTCGGCCGCGTGAACTGACCGGGTGAGCGCCCGCAGCAAGGCGCGCAAGCGCGCCCTCGACATCCTCTTCCAAGCGGACGTTCGCGGCGAGCAGCCCGCGGCCATCCTCGCGGCCGAGGCGAAGCGGGCAGCGAGCGAGCCCGCTCGAGAGGGGTCGTGGCTGTACGCGCGCGAGATCGTGGACGGCGTGATCGACAACGGCGACGAGATCGACGAGCAGATCACCACGTTCGCGAAGGACTGGTCGCTCGCGCGGATGCCTGCCGTGGACCGGGCGCTGCTGCGCATCGGCACGTGGGAGCTGCTGTACAACGACGAGGTGCCCGCCGCGGTCGCGATCGACGAGGCGGTCGAGCTGGCGAAGGAGTACTCGACCGACGAATCCGGCGCGTTCGTCCACGGCGTGCTGGGGCGCATCTCCCGCTCGTCCTGACCGGGCGGGGGAGGCCGAGCCCGTAAACTCGTCACGGTCGTCACGGTCGTCACGGTCGATACGGGAGAAGGCGCATGCGGATCACGGGTCTCGGGCACGCCGGGATGTTCATCGAGACGGCGGGTGGATCCATCCTCTGCGACCCGTGGGTGAAGCCGGCGTTCTACGGCTCGTGGCTTCCGTTCCCCGACAACCGGCAGCTGGACTGGGAACGGTACGGCAAGGCCGACTTCCTCTACGTCAGCCACCGGCACCGCGACCACTTCGACCCGTGGCTGCTGCAGACCTACGTGCCGCGCGACATCGAGGTGCTGCTGCCGGACTACCCGACCGACGACCTCGAGAACGATCTGCGCGCGCTCGGGTTCGGCAACATCACCTACACCCAGGCGGGACAGGTGATCGAGCGCGGGCGGCTGCGGCTGATGGTGACGCCGCTGCGCGCACCCTCGGACGGTCCGATCGGCGACTCGAGCCTGTCGGTGGACGACGGGACCGCGTCGATCCTGAACCAGAACGACTCGCATCCGCTCGATCTGGAGAAGCTGCTGTCGTTCTCGGAGCCCGAGGCGTACTTCACCCAGTTCTCCGGAGCGATCTGGTGGCCGATGGTCTACGACCTGCCGCAGGAGGCGAAGCGGAACTTCGCCCGGCTCAAGCGGGAGGCGCAGCACAAGCGGGCGATGTTCTACATCGAGAAGGTCGACGCGCCGCACGTGTTCCCGATGGCCGGACCGCCGATGTTCCTGCGTGACGAGCTGTTCGGCTACAACGGGCTGGGCCGTGACGGCGATGCGATCTTCACCGACCAGGTCGAGTTTCTGCGTCGGATGCGCGAGGAGGCGCCGCGCTACAGCGGTCACGTGTTCATGCCGGGCACGGTCGTCACGATCGAACACGGCGAGGTGTCGCTCGAGCAGACGCTGTACTCGGATGCCGAGATCTCGGCGGTCTTCGACGACAAGTGGGGATACCTCGAGCGGCAGCGCGCGACCCGGGCCGACGAGCTCGCGGCGGAGGAGGCATCCCGCGCACCGGTGCTGCCGCCGGACCAGATGCTCGCCGCGCTGAAGGAGTGGTGGGAGCCGCTGCTGCGGCGCGCGCGGACGATCCGCGAGGGCGTCGGCGGAGCGGTGCGGTTCACGATCGGCGAGCTGGACATGGTCGTCGACTTCCCGAAGGCGAAGGTGCGCGAGTACGCGGGGGAGGAGACGGGGTACTGGTTCACGATCCCGGCCGACCTGGTCTCGACGAACATCGCCGAGCACGAGATCGACTGGTCGAACTCGATCTTCCTGTCGATGCAGTTCTCGGCCGGTCGCGTCGGCAAGTTCAACGAGTTCATCTACACGTTCCTCAAGTGCCTGTCGCGCGACCGCATCGAGTACGTCGAGAACTGGTACGCCGAGCAGTCCGATGTCTCGGAGGACATCCAGCTCGACGACTGGGTCGTGCAGCGCCGCTGCCCGCACCTGCGCGCCGACCTGTCCAAGACGGGCCGGATCGACGACGGCGTGCTGACGTGCTCGCTGCACGACTGGAGCTGGGACCTTCGCTCGGGCAAGTGCCTGACGAGTTTCGGTCATCCGATCCGCGCGTCGCAGGCCGAGGACGCGCTGCACCGCGAGGCGACGGCACCCGCCGTCGCCTGACCCGCGCCCGGACGCGCCCGGCCGGTGCTCCCGGCGAGACTCCGCATCCGACGCGAGACTCCAGCGCTGCGCCGGAGTTTCGCGCGCGATGTGGATTCTCGCGTACGGTGGGTCCGGTAGGGTGAGGCACGAGCAACCTTTAACACCGTCCCGTGAGGCGGAGAAGGGAGCGGCGGATGAGCACGCGCACCGTGCTGCACGAGGCCGACATCGCCCGGGCGTTGACTCGGATCTCCCACGAGATCCTCGAGTCCAACCGGGGGGCGCAGGGCCTCGTCATCCTCGGCATCCCGACCCGCGGTGTCACGCTCGCGAACCGCATCGGCGCGCTCGTGGCCGAGTTCGGTGGGATGCCGGTTCCCGTCGGCGCGATCGATGTGACCATGTACCGCGACGATCTGCGCCGCAACCCCACCCGGTCGCCGCAGCCGACGCAGATCCCGGCCGGCGGCATCGACGGCAAGGTCGTGGTGCTCGTGGACGACGTGCTGTTCTCGGGACGAAGCATCCGCGCCGCCCTCGACGCGCTGCAGGCGATCGGCCGCCCGTCGGCGGTGCGACTCGCGACGCTCGTCGACCGCGGACACCGCGAGCTGCCGATCCGACCCGACTTCGTCGGCAAGAATCTGCCGAGCTCGCGCGACGAACGTGTCAACGTCCGTCTCGCCGAGACCGACGGGGTCGAGGAGGTGACGATCGAGACATGAGGCACCTGCTGGAGACCAAGACGCTGTCGCGGGACGAGGCGCTGCGCATCCTCGACATCGCCGAGGACATGGCCGACACGCAGCAGCGCGAGATCAAGAAGCTGCCGACGTTGCGCGGCAAGACGGTGGTGAACCTCTTCTTCGAGGACTCCACCCGCACCCGCATCTCGTTCGAGGCGGCCGCCAAGCGGCTGAGCGCCGATGTGATCAACTTCTCCGCCAAGGGCTCGAGCGTCTCCAAGGGCGAGAGCCTCAAAGACACCGCACAGACTCTCGCCGCCATCGGAGCTGACGCGGTGGTGATCCGTCACGGAGCGTCCGGCGCGCCGCTCGTTCTCGCGGAGAGCGGGTGGATCGATGCCGCGATCGTCAACGCCGGCGACGGCACGCACGAGCACCCGACCCAGGCCCTGCTCGACGCCTTCACCATCCGTCGGCGTCTGCATGGCCGTGGCTCCCGCGGCCGCGCACTCGACGGGGTCTCCGTGACAATCGTCGGCGACATCCTCCATTCACGGGTGGCCCGC
>CAXTES010000143.1:0-7869 GCA_964243215.1 uncultured Microbacterium sp.
TCCATCGACGACACCGTCGACACCGACTTCGATGGCAAGACCGACGCGCCCAACATCAAGCCGATCATCTTCGACACCGCCCAGGCGGCGTTCCTCGCCGGATACGCGTCGGCTTCGTACTCGAAGGCCAAGAAGGTCGGCACGTTCGGCGGCCAGCCGTACCCGACCGTCACGATCTTCATGGACGGCTTCCGCCAGGGCGTCGAGTACTGGAACAAGCAGAAGAACGACACCGTGCAGGTCTTCGGCTGGGACGGCACGAACGGCGTCTTCACCGGCGGGTTCGACGCCAACCAGGACGCGATCAACGCGGCTCAGGGCATCGTCGACCAGGGCGTCGACGTGCTGCTTCCGGTCGGTGGGCCGATCTACCAGAGCGCCGCATCGGTGATCCGCGGATCCGGCCGTGACATCGCGCTCATCGGCGTGGACGCCGACGTGTTCGAGACCGACCCGAGCGTCGCCGACCTGCTGCTGACCTCGATCCGCAAGCTGATCGACGTCGGCGTCGAGGACGCCGTGACCGCGGCGGGCAACGACAAGTTCGACGTGACGCCGTTCGTCGGGACGCTCGAGAACGACGGTGTCGGACTGGCGCCGTTCCACAATTTCGAGTCGAAGGTGTCCGGCGACCTGCAGGGTGAACTCGACACGATCAAGGCCGGCATCATCGACGGCTCGATCCCGGTCACGTCCTACCTCGCGGGGTGAGACGACCTGACCCGAGGGGAGGCTGGTGCGCCTGCCTCCCCTCACTAGGATCGGGAGAATGAAGCTCGAGCTTCGGGGGATCACCAAGCGGTTCGGCAGCCTCGTCGCCAACGACCACATCGATCTCGTCGTGGAGCCGGGCGAGATCCACTGCCTGCTCGGTGAGAACGGCGCCGGCAAGTCCACCCTCATGAACGTGCTGTACGGCCTGTACCGCGCCGACGAGGGGGTCATCCTGCTCGACGACCACGTGCAGAACTTCGCCGGCCCCGGCGACGCGATGCGCGCCGGCATCGGCATGGTGCACCAGCATTTCATGCTGATCCCGGTCTTCACGGTGGCCGAGAACGTCATGCTCGGCCACGAGACCACCCGAGCGGTCGGAGTGCTGGATCTGGATGCCGCGCGCCAGCGCGTGCGCGAGATCTCGGCGCGGTTCGGCTTCGACGTCGACCCCGACGCGCTGGTCGAGGACCTTCCGGTGGGCGTACAGCAGCGCGTGGAGATCATCAAGGCCCTCTCGCGCGACGCGAAGGTGCTCGTCTTCGACGAGCCCACCGCCGTGCTGACCCCGCAGGAGACCGACGAGCTCATGGAGATCATGCGTCAGCTGCGCGACTCCGGGGCATCCATCGTCTTCATCACCCACAAGCTGCGCGAGGTGCGCGAGGTCGCCGACCGCATCACGGTCATCCGGCTCGGAAAGGTCGTCGGCGAGGCGTCGCCGGGCGCGTCCAATGCCGAGCTGGCGTCGCTCATGGTCGGCCGCGCCGTCGAGCTGACGGTGCACAAGGGTCCGCCGCATCCCAACGACAATGCATTGCGGGTGGACGGCCTGAGCGTCATCGACCCGCTCGGGCACGTCGTGGTCAACGACGTCTCGTTCGAGGTTCGCGGCGGCGAGATCCTCGCGGTCGCGGGCGTGCAGGGCAACGGGCAGACCGAGTTGACCGAAGCCCTGATCGGTCTGCAGCCGCAGGTGCGCGGCTCGGTCACGCTCGACGGCGAGGAGCTCGTCGGCTCCACCGTGCGCCGCATCCTCGACGCCGGCGTCGGATTCGTTCCCGAGGATCGCAACGAGGACGGTCTGGTCGGGGCGTTCACCGTCGCGGAGAACCTGATGCTCGACCGTGCCAACGGGGCTCCGTTCGTGCGCGCCGGAAACGTGCAGCGCGGCTACCTCGCCGAGTTCGCCCGTGAGAAGTTCGCCGAGTTCGACGTGCGCGCGCCCGGCATCGACACCCCGGTCGGCAGCCTGTCCGGCGGCAACCAGCAGAAGGTCGTGCTCGCACGGGAACTGAGCAAGGACCTGTCATTGCTCGTCGCGGCGCAGCCGACCCGCGGCGTGGACGTGGGCTCGATCGAGTTCATCCACAAGCGCATCGTCGCGACACGGGATGCCGGCGTGCCGGTGGTGGTCGTCTCGACCGAGCTCGACGAGGTCGCGGCGCTCGCGGATCGCATCATGGTCATGTACCGCGGGCGCATCGTCGGCATCGTCCCCGGGGACACCCCCCGCGACGTGCTCGGCTTGATGATGGCCGGCGAGCAGCCCCAGGGCGCCGGAGTCGCGGCGTGACCGTCACCGCCCCGCCCCAGCGCATCGACGCCGCCCCGCCGCCGCCGTCGAAGTGGCACACCACGTTCCTGCGGATCACCCAGGGCAACGCGCTGACGTCGGTGCTCGCGATCGTGCTCGCGCTCGTCATCGGCGGCATCATGATCGCCGTCACCGACGAGAACGTCCAGGCCGCGTCCGCGTACTTCTTCGCCCGGCCCCTGGATACCCTCGCCGCGGCGTGGAACGCGGTGTCCGGAGCCTACGTCGCGCTGTTCGAGGGGTCGATCTACAACTTCGGCGCGGCGTCGTTCGATCGCGGCATCCGACCGCTGACCGAGACCCTCACCTTCGCCACCCCGCTCATCGCCGCCGGCTTGGGCGTCGCGCTGGCGTTCCGGATCGGGATGTTCAACATCGGCGGTCGCGGTCAGATGCTGATGGCCTCGGCCGCGGCGGGGTGGGTGGCGTTCTCGTTGGACCTGCCGTGGGGCATCCACATGCTCGTCGCGCTCCTGGCGGGACTCGTGGCCGGGGCGCTGTGGGCCGGCATCGCCGGATTCCTGAAGGCCCGCACCGGGGCGCACGAGGTGATCGTGACGATCATGCTCAACTACATCGCGTTCTACCTGCTGTCGTGGATGCTGCGCACCCCCGGTCTGCTGCAGGCGCCGGGGTCGAGCAACCCCAAGACGCCGCCGATGAAGGACACCGCGATCTTCCCGGACCTGCTCGGACCGCAGTACAACCTGCACTTCGGCTTCATCCTCGTCATCGGTGCGACCGTACTGGTCTGGTGGATCCTGAACCGCTCCAGCCTGGGCTTCCAGTTCCGCGCGGTCGGCGAGAATCCGAACGCCGCTCGGGTGGCCGGCATCAGCGTCAAGAACATGTACGTGTACGGGATGCTGATCTCGGGCGCGCTCGTCGGTCTCGCCGGGGTCAATCAGGTGCTCGGCACGATCACCTCCGGGTTCACCTCGGGCATCGACGCCGGCATCGGCTTCGACGCCATCACCGTCGCGCTGCTCGGACGCTCGACGCCGTGGGGCACCTTCGCGGCCGGCATCCTGTTCGGCGCCTTCAAAGCCGGCGGTTTCTCGATGCAGGCCGCTCAGCAGATCCCCGTCGACATCATCACCGTCGTGCAGGCGCTCATCGTGCTGTTCATCGCGGCGCCGCCGCTGGTGCGCACGATCTTCGGACTGCCGTCGCCCGAACGGGACCGTCGCCGCGCCGAGCGGGCGCGCGAGAAGCTGCTCAAGGCCGAGGTCCGCGCGAACGATCCGGGCGCGTCATGACCGTCGTGACCGTCTCGACGGCCGAGGTGCTGCCCGAGACGACCGTCATCCGCAGCTGGAAGACGACGGTGGCCCTCGCGGTGTTCACCGTGCTGTTCGCGCTGCTGATCTTCGCCGCGCCCCGGTCGGGGGTCGCCACGTTCCGGCTCACCACCGGGTCCGAGGCGATCGCGCTGCCCGACCTCGTCGTGCCGGTGGCCGGCACGACGATCGTGATGTTCGTGCTGCTGGTCGCTCTGACCGCCCTGTCCGCCGTGCTCGTGCGCGCACGCGGGCGGTCCGGGCTGTGGCTGGTGATCGTGTACATCCTGGTCTTCGTCGTCGGCTTCCTCACCTGGGCCGCCTCGGGCGCGGCGCTGCCGGTGCCGGGCCTGCTCGCCGGATCGCTCGGCCTCGCGGTGCCCCTCATCTACGGTGCGCTGGCCGGTGTGATCGGCGAGCGGGCGGGCGTGGTCAACATCGCCATCGAGGGGCAGCTGCTGGCCGGGGCGTTCTGCGCCGCGGTCGTGGGCACCATCACCGGCCAGCCGCTGCTCGGAATGGTGGCGGCGGGCATCGCGGGCGCCCTGGTCGCATTCGTGCTGGCCGCCTTCGCGATCCGGTACCTCGTCGACCAGGTCATCGTCGGCGTCGTGCTGAACGTGCTCGTGCTGGGGCTGACGAGCTTCCTGTACTCGCAGCTGCTGCAGCCCAACGCGGCGAGCTTGAACACACCGCCGCGGTTCGATCGCATCAGCATCCCGCTGCTCAGCGACATCCCGGTGCTCGGGCCGGTGCTGTTCCGCCAGACGATCATCGTGTACCTGATGTACGTCGCCGTCGCCGCGGTGTGGTTCGGGATGTTCCACACCCGCTGGGGTCTGCGGCTGCGCGCGGTCGGAGAGCACCCGCAGGCGGCCGACACGGTCGGCATCAAGGTGAACCCCACCCGATTCTGGAACGTGCTGGGCGCCGGCGTCATCGCCGGGGTGGGCGGCACGGTGTTCACCATCGGCAACGGCATCGCCTTCAACAAGGAGATGACCGCCGGTGCCGGGTTCATCGCGCTCGCGGCGGTGATCTTCGGGCAGTGGGATCCGATCAAGGCGACGCTGGCCGCGCTGCTGTTCGGCTTCGCGTCGAGCCTGCAGAACTCCCTCAGCGTCATCGGGTCGCCGGTGCCGAGCGAGTTCATGCTGATGCTGCCGTACCTGGTCACGATCTTCGTGGTCGCCGGTGTGGTCGGCCGCTCGCGCGCGCCGGCCGCCGACGGCAAGCCGTACATCAAGGGATGACCGCGCCGCGCGGGTCGTCCGACCCCGACCGACCGGAAGGCTCTTCGTGACCGACATCGACTGGGACGAGCTGCGCGCCGCCGCCACCGACGCCATGCAGCGCGCGTACGCCCCGTACTCGCGCTTCAAGGTCGGCGCCGCGGCGCTGGTGTCGGACGGGCGCATCGTGCAGGGATGCAACGTCGAGAACGCCTCGTACGGCGTGACGCTGTGCGCGGAGTGCGGGTTGGTGTCGGACCTGCAGCTGTCCGGCGGCGGCGAGCTCGTCGCGTTCGTGTGCGTGAACGGTCAGGGAGAGACGATCATGCCGTGCGGGCGATGCCGGCAGCTGCTGTACGAGTTCGCGCTGCCCGGGATGCTGCTGGAGACCGTCTCGGGCATCCGCACGATCGACGAGGTGATGCCCGACGCGTTCGGACCGCGGGACCTCGAGGACGCGCCTCGGTGAGCGTGGAGCCCCACGACGCCGTCGACGTCATCCGCGCAAAGCGCGACGGTGAACCGGTCCGCGAGGATGCGCTGCGCTGGATGATCGACGCGTACACCCGCGGCTACGTGACCGACCCGCAGATGGCCGCGTTCGCGATGGCGGTGCTGCTGAACGGGATGACCCGCGACGAGATCCGGGTGCTCACCGACGCGATGATCGACTCCGGCGAGCGGATGAGCTTCGCGGGGCTCGGCAAGCCCACGGTCGACAAGCACTCCACGGGTGGGGTGGGCGACAAGATCACGCTGCCGCTGGCGCCGCTGGTGGCATCCTTCGGTGTCGCCGTCCCGCAGCTGTCGGGCCGCGGGCTCGGGCACACCGGGGGGACGCTCGACAAGCTCGAGTCCATCCCGGGGTGGCGCGCCGCGCTGACCCCCGAGCAGCTGACCGATCAGCTTCGCGATGTCGGCGCCGTGATCTGCGCCGCCGGTTCCGGCCTCGCACCGGCCGACAAGAAGCTGTACGCCCTGCGCGATGTCACCGGCACGGTCGAGGCGATCCCGCTGATCGCCTCCAGCATCATGTCGAAGAAGATCGCCGAGGGGACCGACGCCCTCGTGCTCGACGTCAAGTACGGCTCCGGCGCGTTCATGCACGACGTCGACCGGGCGCGCGAGCTGGCCCGGGTGATGGTGGCGCTCGGCACCGACTCGGGGCTTCGCACCACGGCGTTCCTGACCGACATGAACGTCCCGCTCGGACTCACGATCGGCAACGCCAACGAGGTGCGAGAGGCCGTCGAGGTGCTCGCCGGCGGCGGACCGGACGATGTGGTCGAGCTGACGGTCGCCTTCGCCCGGGAGATGCTGGGGCTGGCCGGACAGCCTGACGCGGATGTCGAGGCGGCGCTGCGCGACGGGCGGGCCATGGACTCGTGGCGCGCGATGATCCGCGCGCAGGGCGGCGATCCGGATGCCGCGCTGCCGACGGCGCACGAGCGCCACACCGTCTCGGCGCCGCGAGCCGGCGTCGTGACGCGGATGACCGCGCTGCCGTTCGGGATCGCCGCGTGGCGGTTGGGAGCCGGGCGCGCGCGCGCGGACGACCCCGTGGTGCACGCGGCGGGGATAGACCTGCACGTCAAGCCGGGCACCGCCGTCGCGGCGGGGCAGCCCCTGTTCACGCTGCTCGCCGACGACCCGTCGCGATTCGATCGCGCCCTGACCGCTCTGGAAGGCGCGTGGGAGATCGGCGATTCCGCGCCGGCGGGTCCGGCATCCCTCATCCTCGAGCGCATCGCCGCCTGAGCAGCCGTCCGCGAACCGACCGGAGGACCCATGCCCATCGATTTCGACGGGGACGTGCGCGTGCAGGGGATGTCGCTGCGCCGCCTCCCGAAGGTGTCGCTGCACGATCACCTCGACGGGGCGGTGCGCCCCGCGACCATCGTCGAACTCGCCGACGATGCCGGGGTGGCGCTGCCGACGACGGATGCCGACGGGCTCGCGGACTGGTTCGCGCAGCAGTGCGACTCCGGATCGCTCGTGGAGTATTTGAAGACCTTCGACCTGACGACGGGGGTGATGCAGCGGCCAGAGACGCTGACCCGTGTCGCTCGCGAGTTCGTCGAGGACCTCGCCGCCGACGGCGTGATCTACGGCGAGGTGCGGTGGGCGCCCGAGCAGCATCTGGCCGGCGGGCTGTCGCTCGACGAAGCGGTCGAGGCGGTGCAGGCCGGCATCGAAGAGGGGGAGGATGCCGCCGAGAGCGGTGGTCGCGACATCCGGGTCGGACAGCTGATCACCGCGATGCGTCACACCGACCGGTCGCTGGAGATCGCCCGTCTCGCGGTGGACTGGCGCGGCCGCGGCGCGGTCGGGTTCGACATCGCCGGACCCGAGGACGGGTTCCCGCCGTCGCGCCACCGCGAGGCGTTCGACTACCTCGCGTCGGAGTTCTTCCCCGCAACGGTGCATGCCGGCGAGGCGGCCGGTCTCGACTCGATCCGCTCGGCCGTGCTCGACGGGCGCGCGCTGCGGCTCGGCCACGGCGTGCGCCTCGCCGAGGACCTCGACGTGGTGTCGCGCGAGGGCGACGAGGTGATGGTGCGTTTCGGCGACCTCGCCCGCTGGGTGCGTGACCGGGAGATCACGCTCGAGCTGTCGCCGTCGTCGAATCTGCAGACCGGCGCGATCGAGCAGTGGGGCACCACGATGGCCGATCATCCCTTCGACCTGCTCTATCAGCTCGGTTTCTCGGTCACCGTGAACGTCGACAACCGCACGATGAGCCGCACCTCGCTCACCCGGGAGCTCGCGCTGCTGGTCGAGGCGTTCGACTACGACCTGGACGACCTCGAGACGTTCCAGCTCAACGCCGCGGCGGGCGCATTCCTGCCCGTGGAGGAACGCGAGGAGCTCATCGACCTCATCGCCGACGGCTTCCAGCGCTAGGACGGGGGGCGAGTGCGCCACGCACGCGGCAGCCCGGACACCCGCCCCCACAGCGGGTCCGCCCGCGTGCCGACCGCATGTCCCTAGGAAGCAGGTTCCGGAGCGCCGATCATGCTTTTGTGAGACACGCGCGGGCGCGCGT
>CAXTES010000144.1:0-7863 GCA_964243215.1 uncultured Microbacterium sp.
GATCACGACACCCGCCGACCTCGACCGTGCCCGTTCGATCGTTTCGAGTCAGCCGCTCGCTTCGTCGACTGCGCGATGGGATGCTGCGACCGCGGTGCCCCGGGTCGGCGTCGGCACCGATGTGCACGCGTTCGGCGGCGACGGCGTGCTGTGGCTCGCCGGCCTGGAATGGCCGGGCCAGCCGGCGCTGCACGGACATTCCGACGGCGACGCAGTCGCCCACGCCATCGTCGATGCGCTGCTGGCAGCCGCCGGACTCGGCGACATCGGCACCCACTTCGGCACCGAAGCGCCCGAGTATTCCGGTGCTCACGCGCACGCGTTCCTCAGCCGCACGCGCGCGATCCTCGGCGAGGCGGGCTGGGCGGTCGGCAACGTGTCGGTGCAGGTGCAGGCCAATCGGCCACGGTTCGCCGAACGGCGGGCCGAAGCCGAAGCCGCCCTGTCAGCGGCACTGGGTGGCGCATCCGTCTCGGTGTCGGCGACGACCACCGACGGCCTCGGCTTCGCCGGACGTGGCGAGGGAGTCCAGGCCACCGCCGTTGCGCTCGTCGTACCCGTCTAGAACGGCGGGCGCCTCGCTGTCTTGCCGCGGCCGCATGCCCGACGCATACTGACGACATGCCGGCCCGAGCTGGGCAGAAGGATGAGCAGACCGTCGTGACTCGGCCGTCGATCGCGACGACGGATTGGGTCACCAGATTCGACGACCTGCAGGCGATCGGTGACCCGTCGGGCAGCGAACTGGACGAGCTGGGGCTGGCGGCGTGGTTCCTCGGACGACACGACGAGTGCGAACGCGCATGGGATGCCGCGCAGAGGGCGTACCTGGCGGACGACGATCGGGACGCCGCGATCCGCTGCGTGTTCTGGCTCGGATACACGCTGGACCAGCGCGGCAACGCGGTCAAATCGCGCGCGTGGATGGGACGGCTGCTCGAGCTGTGCCATGACAGCGCGCCGGGCGGAAGCGCCGAGGCGGCGGCGGTCGCAGCGACGTGCGAGGCGGTGGCGGCGTGGGCGAGCGGGCGGATGGAGTCGTCCGTCGAGATGGGGGAACAGGCCGTGGCGCTGGCTCGCACCGCCGGCGACGCCGACGTCGAGGTGCTCGCCACGATGCTGCTCGGCAGGTCGCTCGTGCGACTGGGTCGCCTCGACGAAGGCTTCTCGTGCATGGATGCGGTGATGCTGGCGATCTCGTCGGGTGCGGTGAGCGATCGCGCGGCCGGTCCCGCTTACTGCGCGGTGATCGCGAGCTGCCTGGAACGCTGGGACATCGAAAGAGCCAGGGTCTGGACGCGAGACCTGAGCGACTGGTGCGACGCCCAACGCGGACTCGAGCCCTTCCGTGGAGAGTGCTCGGTGCATCGCGCGACCGTTCTGGGGATCACCGGGGAATGGGAGGAAGCGTCCGCGGTACTCACCGAGGTCGCTCAGCGCGAGCGGCGGCCCGAGACTCTCGAGAACGCCCTCTACCGGCTCGGTGAACTGCACCGGTTGGCGGGACGGACCGATGCCGCCGAAGCGGCGTTCCGGCAGGCGGCCGGACTCGGCCGGGAGGTGCAGCCGGGCCTGGGCAGGCTGCGGTGGAATACGCGCCAGGCGTCGGCGGCCCGATCCGGCGTCGCCCGGGCGCTCGCGGCCGGGCCGCTGCCCGGCATCCGGGCGGATCTGCTCGCCGCCCAGGCGGATTTCGAGGCGGCCGGCGGCGACCTGGAGATCGCGCGGCGTGCGTCGGACGAGCTGCGCGGCCTCGCCGAAGCGTTCGGCACGGTGTACCTCGCCGCGCTCGCGGACCGCGCCGACGGCACCGTGCTGCTGGCCGCCGGGGAGCCCGAGCGCGCGCTACCGCTGCTGCGTCGGGCGTGGCTGGGGTGGCGTGCGCTCGAAGACCCCTACAACGCCGCGCTGACGCGCATCCTGCTCGGATCAGCCGCCCGGGCGATGTCGGACGAGGAGGCCGCCGAACTCGAGTTCGATGCCGCACGGACCGCGCTGTCCGGTCTCGGCGCGATCCCCGATCTCGCCCGGCTCGAGCGGGTCGCGGCATCCGGTCCGCCCGCCGCGACCTCCGCCGGGCTCAGTCGTCGCGAGCTCGATGTCATCCGGTTGATCGCCGCGGGCGCGTCCAACCGCGACATCGCGATCCGGCTGTTCCTGAGCGAACGCACCGTCGCGCGTCATGTGAGCAACATCCTCGCCAAGCTCGGGCTCGGCAACCGCTCGTCCGCGACGGCCTACGCGTTCGAGCACGGTCTCGTCGTCGCGCACTGACATCGCGCGAGATTGGTCATTTCTACCGATGCCGCGGTGAAACGCCACGCCTACGGTCGGTGCCAGGCATCTAAATGATGCCCCCTTGGAGGACACCATGACCATCGACATCGACACCGTGATCATCGGGGCGGGAGCCGCCGGTCTCACCGTCGGCAAGCGCCTCGCCGAACGGGGCATCCCGTTCGAGATCCTCGACGACCACCCCCGGATCGGCGACTCGTGGCGCGAGCGCTATGGCTCCCTGCGGCTGTTCACGCCTCGCAGCCTCGCCGAGCTGCGCGGACTCCCGCTCGACATCGGGTACTTCGACTTCCCGACGGGGACGCAGTTCGCCGCTTACCTCGAGCGATACGCCGAGCGGTTCGCGCTGCCCGTGCGCCTCGACACCCGGGTCCGCTCGCTCACCCGCACGTCCGGCGAGGGCTTCCGCGCGTCCGTCTCCCGCGGCGACGACGTGGTGGCCCGGCGGGCGATCGTCACGGCGGGAGCACACCGGACACCCGTCCTACCGGCTTTCGCGACGCGGCTGGATCCGCGCATCCGGCAGCTGCACTCGCTCGAGTACCGTGGGCCGGACCAACTCGAGCCGGGACCGGTGCTCGTCGTGGGCGCGGCGAACTCCGGAACCGACATCGCCTTGGAGGCCGCGGGAGCCGGGCACGTCGTCACGCTCGCCGGGCGCTACCCGGGGCGGGTGCCCGGCGACATCGACAACCCGATCGGGAACCTGATCGCGCGGCTGTTCATCCGGCATCTGCTGCGCGTCACGATCGACACTGAGAAGGGACGCGCCCGGCGCGAGGCCTCTCTCGGTCACGGCGTCAACCTCGTGCGCAACAGCCTTCGCGATCTCGACCGTGCCGGTGTGCTGCGCTTGGGGCGGATCACCGGCGTGGATGCGACCGGACGACCGGTGACCGCCGAGGGTGAGCCGGTCGCAGCGACGACGGTGGTGTGGTGCACCGGGTCGCGCCCGGACTTCTCGTGGATTCGCATCGACGGCGCCATGGACACGGCCGGCTGGCCCGCACAGTACCGCGGTGTCTCCGACGCCGTTCCGGGGCTGGCGTTCGTCGGGCTGCCCTTCCAGTACTCCGTGGCATCGCCGACGCTCATGGGGATGGGCGTGGACGCGGACTACGTGGTGGACCGCCTGTTCGCACCCACCGCCCCGGTCGCGGCCGCTGTCACGGCAGCGACCGCGTCATGAAGACCGAGAACGGGTCATCGCGGTAGCCGTCGAACGGTCCGCACCGCACGAAACCTTCGCTTTCGTACAGTCGCTGAGCCGGGACGAACTCGGCCGGGCTGCCCGTCTCGAGCCACAGGCTCATCATGCCCCGGCTGGTGGCGTGATCGATCAGATGGCGCAGCAGGGCGCGACCGACACCGGTGCCGCGGAAATCATCGTCGACGCGCATGGACTTGATCTCACCGCGGAGCGGATCCAGTGTCTTCAGCGCTGCGATTCCGGCCAGACGCGCGTTCGACCATGCCGACCAGAAGGTGATCGACGGATGCCGCAGCCCGTCGATGTCGAGCGCGTGCACGCTGTCCGGCGGCGAGGTGTCGTGCATCCCGGCCAGGTGGGAGGCGATCAGCGCGCGCGTCGCCTCGCCGGTCAGATCATCGATGCGGATCCGCAGGCTCATCGTCATCCCTCCACGGCGAAGGGCTCGGGATCGCGCGTCGGCTTCGCACCCCAGGCCAGGCGGATGAGCCCGGCCGACAGCACCGCCAGACCGACGATCGCGAGGGGGCTCAGCCGCTCCTGCAGGACCAGGATGCCCAGCAGTCCGGCCGTCAGCGGTTCGGCGAGCGTCAGCGTCGCCGCGGTCGCCGCCGTCAGCCGCGCGAGGCCCACGGTGAACAGGGTGTAGGCGACGGCGATCGTGGCGACACCCAGCCACAGCGCCAGCACGGTTCCGCGCGCCGTGCCGATCCACGACAGGTCCACGAACGGCAGGGCGACAGCGGCGACGAGGGCGGATGTCGCGCCCATCGCCCCGGCGACCGTGAACGGGTCCCACCCGGCATCCAGCAACCGCCGCTGCGCGTTGGCGAAGACCGCGAACGATGCGCCGGCGCCCACCGAGCCCAGGATGCCGACCGGGTCGGCACCGCCGGTCGATCCGGCTGCGCCTCCCACACCGAGGAGCACGACGCCGAGCGTCGCCAACGCGGTCGAGACGACCCACGTGCCGCTCGGATGCCGCCGGGTCAGAGCCCATTCCAGAACCCCGGCGAGCACGGGCGCCGAGCCCAGGGCGACGACCGTGCCGACCGCGACCCCGTTGCGCGCAATACCGAGGAAGAACAGCGGCTGGTATGCGGCGAGGCACACGCCCGTCGTCGCCATGAGCGCGACGTCCCTCCCCCGCGGTACTCGAGCGGCAGCGCCGGTGCGGATACGGCGGAGTCGCGCGAGCGTGAATCCGATCAGTCCGAGCGCCGTGCCGCCGATCACCAGGCGCGCCACGCCGACCGAGACCGGCGTGGTGCCGTCGGGGCCGAGAGCCTGCGTCGTGCCCGTCGTGCCGAACAGCACGGCTGCGGCCAGGACGAACAGGACAGACGACACTCATCCAGTTCTACCTCCTCGTTCCCACGTCGTGCTGCTGATGCACGACATCCCGCCCCCCACACGGCATCAGGACATCTCGCGTACTCAGGCGGATCCGTCCTCGATCGACCTGATTTCGCCGAATCTCCTGATCCGGTCACACGGAATCGCCCTGCGGACACCGTCGGTAGGCTGGGCCGGTGACCGTCCGGCTGTACGACACCAAGGCGCAGGCGCTGCGCGACTTCGTGCCGCTGGACCCTCGGAACGTCACGGTGTACGTCTGCGGGCCGACCGTGCAGTCGGGACCGCACATCGGGCATCTGCGCGGGGCGCTGAGCTTCGACATCCTGCGCCGCTGGCTCGAGCACCGCTACGACCGCGTCACCTTCGTGCGCAATGTCACCGACATCGACGACAAGGTGCTCGTCAACGCCTCGTCCACCGAGCCGTGGTGGGCACTCGCCTACCGCATGGAACTGGCGTTCTCGCGAGCGTATGCCGCGATCGGCATCCGTCCCCCGACGTACGAGCCTCGTGCGACGGCGTCGATCCCGCAGATGCAGGAGATGATCCAGCGTCTCGTCGACGCCGGCCACGCGTACGCGGCCACGAACGAGGCAGCGGCCGGCGATGTCTACTTCGACGTGCGGTCGTGGCCGGCGTACGGCGAATTGACCCGCCAGTCGATCGATGCGATGGAGCCGTCGGCCGACGCCGATCCGCGCGGAAAGCGCGACCCGCGCGACTTCGCGCTGTGGAAGGGCGCAAAGCCCGAGGAGCCGGCATCCGCATCGTGGGAATCGCCGTGGGGACCGGGTCGGCCGGGCTGGCACATCGAGTGCTCCGCGATGTCGCGGCGGTACCTCGGGCCGGCGTTCGACATCCACGGCGGCGGCCTCGACCTGCGGTTCCCGCACCACGAGAACGAGCTCGCCCAGTCCACCGCGGCGGGTGACGCTTTCGCGCGGTATTGGGTCCACAACGGGCTCGTGACGGTCGGCGACCAGAAGATGTCGAAGTCCCTGTTCAACTTCGTCCTGGCCGATGACGTCCTGCGCGATCACGATCCGCTCGTCGTGCGGTACGCACTGGCCGCCGCCCACTACCGGTCGAGCCTGGACATCACCGAATCCTCCTTCGACGAAGCCGCCGCGGCCGTCGGACGCATCCGCACGTTCCTGCACCGCGCGTCCCGGCTTATGGCGACCGAGTCCGACGTCGAGGTGACCGGTGGCGTCCCGGAGCGATTCGCCGCGGCGATGGACGACGACCTGAATGTGCCGCAGGCGCTGGCCGTCGTGCACGAGCGCGTCCGCGACGGCAACACCGCGCTGGATGCCTCCGACTCGAAGGCGGTGCGGGATGCCTTCACCGACGTCGCGATCATGACGGGCATCCTCGGCATCGACCCGATGGATCCGGCGTGGCGGACGAGTGCCCGAAGCGCCGAGGCGGCGGCCCTCGACGTGCTGGTGCAGACGATGATCGCGCAGCGCGCGCAGGCGCGCGCGGCGGGGGACTGGGCGTCGGCGGACCGCATCCGCGACGCGCTCGCGGCGGCGGGCATCGTCGTGGCGGACGGCGCGAACGAGACGGTGTGGAGTGCGAATGGCTAAGCCGGAACGCCCGGGCGCGAGCCGGGGCAAGAAGAAAGGACCCACCAAGGGCACCGGCGGTCAGCGCCGCAAATCCCTGGAGGGCAAGGGTCCGACCCCGAAGGCCGAGGACCGCAGCTGGCACGCCGCCGGCAAACGCAAGGCCTCGCAGGAGCGGTACGTCGCCGCCGGGGGGAAGGCGCGGCCCAACACGACTCCCCGCCAGGCACGGGGGTCGGCCGGCGGCCGGGGCAAGGCCGACGAGACCGAGACGGTCACCGGGCGCAATTCGGTACTCGAAGCGCTGCGCGCCCGCATCCCGGCCACCTCGCTCTACGTCGCGCAGCGGGTAGAGATGGACGACCGCGTGAAGGAGATGCTGTCGATCGCCACGCACCGGCAGATCCCGGTGCTCGAGGTCACCCGCCCCGAACTGGACCGGATGGCGGGATTCGACGGCGTGCATCAGGGCGTGGCGCTGAAGGTGCCGCCCTACCAGTACGCCCACCCGCAGGACCTGCTCGAGCAGGCGACGGATGCCGGTCAGCTGCCGCTGCTGGTCGCGCTCGACGGCGTGACCGACCCCCGCAACCTCGGCGCGATCCTGCGATCGACCGCCGCCTTCGGCGGCCAGGGCGTGATCGTTCCGCAGCGCCGCTCCGCGGGTGTCACCTCGGCGGCGTGGAAGACCAGCGCCGGCGCGGCCGCGCGCATCCCGGTAGCGGTCGCCGCCAATCTGACGACGATGCTGAAGGAGTTCAAGAAGCAGGGCGTCTTCGTCCTCGGCCTCGACGGCGACGGCGACGTGTCGCTGCCCCGGATCGAACTTGCCGACCGGCCCGTCGTGATCGTGGTCGGATCCGAGGGGGATGGGCTGTCCCGCCTGGTCACCGAGACGTGCGACCAGATCGTGTCGATACCCATCTCGGCCACGACCGAGTCGCTCAATGCGGGCATCGCGGCATCCGTCGCGCTCTACCAGGTCTCGATCCTGCGCGCGGCAGGCCGATAGTCGCGGGAATGGATGCCGCGGCGTCGCGCTTGCTTCCACCAGACCCCCACGAAAGGAAGACCATGGCTCGCATCGCCGTCATCGGAGGCACCGGCTACGCCGGCCGGCACATCGTCGCGGAGGCGGTGGATCGCGGTCACACGGTGGTTTCGGTCGCCCGCACCGTGCCCAACGACCGCGTCGAGGGCGCCACCTACATCGAGGGCACGCTCCTGGACGTGCCGAGCCTCGTCGCCGAGCTGCAGGGGGTGGATGTCGTGGTGTCGTCGGTACCGGGACGCGGCGACATGCTCGGCCAGGTCCGGCCGAACTTCGCCGAGCTCGTCGCTTCGCTCCCCGAGAACGTGCGTGTCGGCGTGATCGGCGGCGCGGGCGGCAGCCTCGCGTCCCCGGACGGGCCGCGCGTGATCGAC
>CAXTES010000145.1:0-7741 GCA_964243215.1 uncultured Microbacterium sp.
GCCGCAGCGCGAGCGCCGAGGTCTGCGTCGACGCCGACAGCACTCCGCTGCCGACCAGGCGCAGCACGAGCGCCCGCGACGCGGAGGTCGGCCGCAGCCGCCGGCTCAACCGCCACGCCGCCACGGCGGTGATCGCCGCGGCGACCGGAACCGACCACCCCCGCGCGCACAGCAGGGCGACGATGACGCCTGCCGACCAGGGCCGCACGATGGCGGGCGGGATCGCGTCGGGGTGGGTCGCTGCGAGGTCGGCGGCGCCGGTGCCGTAGAACAGCTTGCGGGCGAACCACTCCCGAAGCCCCCGGCGGTGTTCGTGGCGCACGCTCACCCGAGGCTCGTAGCGCACGCGCCACCCGTCCTCGGCGAGCCGCCATACCAGGTCGACATCCTCGGCGACTCGCATCCCCTCGGTGAACCCCCCGCCGAGTGCGTCGCAGCGTGCTACCAGGCACGTGCTCGACAGCCACGACACCGGCGACCGCGGGCGCACCAGCGCGGGCCGGTCACCGAGATCGACCGACGAGCGGGCATTCTCGTACCGCGAGATCCACGTCTCGCGACCCGGCATCCCGGCCACGCGGGGTCCGACGAGCGCGAGGCGCGGATCGGCGAAGTGGCGCAGCATCCGCTCCAGGTCTTCGGCGCGCACCTCGACGTCGGAATCGACGAAAGCCACGAAGCGGGTCTGCACCCGCCGCATCCCCGCGTTGCGAGCGCTCGCCGGACCGGCGTTGCGGTCGAGGCGGACCAGCGTCGCGCCGAATCGCTCGGCGACGGTTCGCACCGCGGATGCCGCCGGCTCGGGCGACGCGTCGTCCACAACGATCACCGGCACCGGCCGCAGCGCGGTGAGCACCCGTTCCAGCGCGGCCGCCCGCCCGTGCACGGGGATGACGACGGTGAGCTGGTCGAGGCCGATCGCCGGCAGCGCGTCGGGGTCGGGATGGGCGATTCCGGCCGAGAGCAGCCGCTCGGCCAGTCGCGCCGACGCCGCGTCGGCGACCTCGACGGCGCCCGCGTTCACCATCCGGGCGGCGGCGGCCCCGAGGCGCATCACCCGGGTGGAGGCGCCGCCCACCAGCACGCGGCCGCCGTCGAACCGCCAGACCTCGCGGCCGATGGTCAGCCGCATCCCGGCGGGCAGTCCGGTCACGGGAGTAGCCCGGCGCCGGCGCGCACCTCATCGGCCATCCGCTGCAGGATGGCCGCTCCCTCCGCCGCCGAGGCGCCCCGCGGGTCGCCGAGGACGCCGTTCGGCGTCACCGCCCGCACGCCGTCGGCGCGCAGTCGCGGCAGCAGCTCTCGGACGGGTGCGAGGGCGCCGGCCTCGGCGAGATCGAGTCGCACCCGCTCGGGCGCGAGGTGCAGCAGGAGGCTCGTCTCGGCGCGGCCGGCGTGCCCGTCGCCGGATCGGCACGGCAGCCACGACACGTCCGCCCCCTCGGCCGCGAGCCGCGCAACAGCGGCGGTCACGGCGTCCGCGTTGCCACCGTGCCCGTTGACGAACACGATGCGTGCCGCCCACCGCCGCGCCGATCGCCCGATCTCGATGAGCGTCTCGGTCAGCACTGCGGTGCCGACCGACACGGTGCCGGGGAAGTCCTCGTGCTCTCCGCTCGCGCCGTACGCGACCGGCGGCGCCACCCGCACCCCGGACGCGCCGCGCGATGCCGCCTCGCACACCGCCACCGCCACGACGGTGTCGACGTCGAGGGGCAGGTGCGGCCCGTGCTGCTCGACCGACCCGAGTGGAACGAGCAGCGTGACACCGGCCGGGATCGCCGGCCACGGCGTGTCGGCCAGTACCGTCGGCGTGGTGTCGCCGCGCACGGTCGTCGCGATCGCGGCGGGCACCGCCGGCGCGGCCGCGTCGGGCACCGCGCTGTCGGCCATGAGCGGCGAGCATACTGGCATCCGTCACCACCGTGAAAGGACGCCCGATCGACGTACCCTCCGCCGCGCGCCGTCGCCGCATCGTCGTGGTGGGCGGCGGCGGTTCGGGCATTCCGCTGGCGGCGCGGCTGGGCCAGGCGGGGCATGAGGTCGTGCTGCTCGAGGCGGGGCCGGCCGGAGCGGCGGATGCCGCGACGGCGTCCGCGCTGCGGGATGCCTGGACCGTCCGCGCCGGGATGCCCGACGGCGAGCTGGTCTACACCTACGACGCCGAGCTGTTCGCCGGCCGGCCGTGGCGGATCGCCCGCGGCCGGGTGCTGGGCGGCAGCACGGCCGTGAACGGCACCTACTTCCTGCGACCGCATCCCGCCGACTTCGCGGCGTGGGGCCCGGCGATGGGCGAGGAGTGGTCGTACGACGCGTGCCTGCCGGCGCTGCGGCGCCTCGAGAGCGATCGGGACTTCGGCGCCGCGCCCTGGCACGGGTCGTCGGGCCCGGTCCCCGTCGAGCGAGCCGGGGCCGAGGACGCGATCACGCAGGCGTTCCTGCACGCCGCGGCCGCCCGGGGTGCCGGGGTCGAGACAGACAAGAACGCCGGCGGGCCGCCCGGAGCCGGGCTGCTGCCGCGCAACGCGCGGCGCGGTGAGCGGTGGGGCGTCGCCCGCGCCTATGCGCCGCTGCTGGCCGAGGCATCCATCCACGTACGACCCGACACGTCGGTGCTCCGCATCCGCTTCGACGGCACGACCGCCACGGGCGTCGAGGTCGAGTCGGCGGGGGAGCGTTCCTTCATCGCCGCCGACGAGGTGGTGCTGTGCGCCGGTGCCATCGAGACGCCGCGGCTGCTGATGGCGTCCGGAATCGGGGATGCCGCCGCCGGCGAGCGTCACCTCGTCGCCGACCTGCCCGGCGTGGGCCGCGCACTGGCCGATCACCCCGCGCTCGACATCGCCTGGCGCCCCCGCCCCGGCGCCGTATCGAACGACCTGCACGCCGCGTGGACCGCCGCGTGGAACGCGCCGCCCGGCACGGTCGCGGCATCCGGAATCGAGTACCTGCTCGCCGCTGCCCCGACCGCCGTCATCCTGTCCGGCGACCGGCAGGCGACCGGCGACCTGCATCTGCGCATCACGCTCGCCACGCCGCACTCTCGGGGCGCCGTCACGGGCGCGGACACCGCCGTCGTGCGCTACGACTACCTCTCCCCGGCCGCGGATCGCGCGGCGCTGCGCGAGTCCGTGCGGGTCGCTGCGCTGCTGCTGCGCAGCGGCGAACTCGGTGCGATCGTCGAGTCGGCCGACATCCCGGAATGGGTCGAGGATGCCTCGTCCGACGATATCGCCGACGACTGGCTGCGCGCGAACCTGGGCACCGCGCTGCACTCGTGCGGTACCGCCCGTATGGGACCGGTCGACGACGCGCGGGCGGTCGTGGACACCCACGGCCGGGTGCGAGGGGTCGAGCGACTGCGCATCGCCGATGCATCCGTCCTTCCCGGCGTTCCATCCCGGGGGACCGCGCTGACCGCCGTCATGATCGGCGAGCGCATGGCGGAGCTCATGGCCGCCGAGTGAATCCGGCGAGGGTTCCGCCCGGCGGAACCGGTGCGGATGCGCCCCTGCGGCGTCATTACGCTGGCCGCGATCGCGGCGAAAGGATCACCATGACCATAGACGACGTCGGTACGCTCCCCGCCGTGGCGGGAGTGATGAACTACCTGTCCGAGGAGTCCTCGGTGCTGCGCCGCTTCACCGCTCCCGGTGCGAGCGTCAACACGGGCTTCTACGACTCGTACGCCGTCGACGTGCACGACGGGCGTGCCGCACGCCAGCCGTTCACGCTCGAGCGCAACGGGTTCGAACTCGTACAGGCGCCGAGCGCGGTGCGTGACTTCACCGACCGCGACGAGATCGCCCGGGTCTACGCGCCGGAGGTCGAGGAGTTCGTGCGCACCCGCCTCGGCGCCGATCAGGTCGCGCTGCTCGGACCGACGCTGCGCCGCGCCGCCGATCCGGCCGCCAACGACTCGCAGCCGGCGGCCGGTCTCGTGCACATCGACTTCTCGCCCGAGGGCGCCGATCAGCACGCCCGTGAGACGTACGCCAAGCACTTCCCCGACGGGCCGGGCTTTACCCGCGCGGTGAGCACGAGCTTCTGGCGGGTCTTCAGTCCGCCACCGCAGGACTGGCCCCTCGCGCTCGTGGACTTCCTCAGCGTCGACGACGACGAGGGGATGCCGAACACGCTGTACTTCGTCGACGAGATCCCCGCCGACCCGTTCGGTCCGATCGCCGGCTCGCCGCGTACCGTCAGCGGCTCGGAGTTCCACTACCGCCCGACCCACCGCTGGTACTACTACCCCGACATGACCCGCGACGAAGCGCTGTTCTTCGTGCTGCACGACTCGGATCACTCCCGCGCGTGGCGCGTGATGCACTCCGCATTCCTGGATGCCGGAGCCGCCGCGACCACGCCGCGGCACAGCATCGAGTTCCGGACGGTGGCGTTCTTCCGCTAGGTCAGACCGCGGCCGTGGTGGGCCGCGCGCCCTGCGGGGTGGTGGAGGACGGGGTGGCGCCCGACGGGCCGGCTGCGGACGGGGTGCTCGGTGCGCGGTTGGCCGACGGGGCGCCCAGCGCCCTCGAGATCGCCCGCGCAGCGGTCGACAGCGCGGGCAGCGCGGCGGCCGGGGTGGACGTCTCGCGGTGCATCGTGACCCCCAGTGCCGCGATGACCCGGTCCCGTGGCCCGCGGATCGCCACCGCGACCGCGAACACGTTCGGGGTGATCTGCTCATCGGCGATCGCGACCCCGGTGCGCCGCACGTCGGCGAGCACCCGTCGCAGTTCCGCGGGATCGGTGATCGACTTGCGGGTGTACTTCTGCAGCGGCGCGGCGAGCACCTCGTCCTGCAGCTGCTGCGGCGCGTACGCGAGCAGCACCTGACCGGTGCCGGTCGCGTGCAGCGGCCACCGTCCGCCCAGCCGGCTGAGCACGTTCGCGCCGTTTCGTGCCCGCAGCGACTCGACGTAGACCGTGTCGTGCCCGTCGCGCACCGCGAGGTGCACGTTGGCGTTCATCGCCGAGTGCAGGTCGCCGAGGTACGGCAGTGCGACCTCGCGCAGGTGCAGGCCCTGCGGCTCGAGGGCGCCCAGCTCGAGGATCCGCATCCCGATGGCGTACCGTCCCTCGACCGAGCGCTCCAGCGCACCCCACTCGCGCAGCTCGCCCACCAGGCGGTGCGCGGTGCTCAGGCTCAGACCTGCGCGGCGGCTGATCTCGCTCAGGCTCAGCACGAGGTGGTCCTCGTCGAACGCCCCCAGGATGGCGAGCACCCGCTGTGCTGCGGTCATCTGCGGCTGCGCACCCGTGTGGGGCGAGACAACGGGATGCAGGGAACTGATGGTCATCGTCGACCTCCGGGTGATCGTTCGGCGGTGAAGATCAAGGTACTTCCATCTTCGCGCATCACTTCCATATTCGCCCTACCCTTTCCGCCTGGCGGGACACCTGGGTCCCGGCATCCCACCGCTCGCCGTCCGAGGCCGCGCCCCCTCGCCCGCTGCGCTTGCGGCCGCTGGCGGTGCCGAGTCGTGATGCGAATGCGCCACATTCGTGCACCTGCGCCACGTTCCTGCGTCCGCCCGTACGAATATGTGTGGCAGAAGCAGGAATGTGCCGCAGTCGGCGCAGCGCGCGCGAGGCGGGCGGCGCCGCGCCGGAAACCGGCATCCTTCCGCCACGCGGTATTGCGGCCGCCGGGCGCGGCCCTGCTGCCTACGCTGACCGATACGGCGCACGCGCTCGCGCTGCGGCGCGCCAGGAACGGGAACGGGGTGCGGTCGTGCGCACAGAGAGCTCGTCATCCGGTCAGGTCGCACTCGTGACCGGATGCGGCAAGCCCGACGGCATGGGCCAGGCCATCGCGCGCGCTCTCGCCGACGACGCGATCAGCCTCGTCATCACCGACGTCCAGCCCGCCGGCGTCGCCAACGACCGCCAGCGCCTGCTCGGCCTCGCCCGCGGCGCCGGGATCGACGCCTTCGCCGACGAGCTTCGGGCCGAGGGATGCCGGGTGGAGACCGTGCTCGGCGACATCTCCGATCCGCGCGAAGCCCAGTCCATGGTCGACACCGCGATCGCGACCTTCGGGCAGCTCGACATCCTCGTCAACAACGCCGCAGCGCCGCAGGGCGCCGACCGGCAGGACATCGAGGACGTGCCGCTGGACGTCTTCAACCGGGTCATCGACGTGAATCTGCGCGGCACGTTCCACATGTGCCGTGCCGCCGTGCCGCATATGCGACGCCGCCGGTACGGCCGGATCGTCAACATCTCGTCCATGGCGGGACTGACGGCGGCGCCGTGGTCGGTGGCGTACTCGGCATCCAAGGCCGGCATCATCGGCTTGACCCGCGCGCTGTCGATGGATGTCGGACCCTGGGGCATCACCGTCAACGCGCTGTGCCCGGGGCTCGTCGCGACCAGCCGCGCGATCATGGACCCGTCACCCGACCTCGATGTCGACGAGACGCTGCGCATGCGCGGCCGGGCGATTCCGGTCGGTCGCGTCGGCGCCACCGCCGACATCGCCGCCGCGGCACGCTTCCTCGCGTCGCCTGAGAGCGGCTACATCACCGGCCAGGCGCTGCCCATCGACGGGGGCGGACTCACTCCGTTCCCGCTGCGCCAGCCGGAGCCCGCCGAAAGCGGGACAATCGAACAGAAGGAGAAAGTCTCATGAGCATCGACCAGCAACAGCTCGACGACTTCCGCAAGACGCTGGAAGCCGACGACTACCACCTGAACATCACGTTCGAGGCCGACAGCGCCCGCGCCGTCATCGAAGCCGGCCCCGACGCGTGCGCGGAGTGCCTCGTCCCGAAGGACTTCATGCGCCAGATGCTCGCCCCGCTCGTAGGCGTCGCGGCGGACAAGATCGAGGTCACCTACCCGGTCGAAGTGCACACCAGCGGCGAGTGACGCCGTGGAGGTGAGTCTCGAGGGCAAGGTCGCCCTCGTCACCGGCTGCGGGCCGAACATCGGCAGCGGCATCGCCCTGGCCCTCTCGCGCTACGGCGCGAAAGTCGCGTGCAACGATGTGTCCGCCGACGCGATCGACGCCTGCATCCGTCGCATCGAGCGCAACGACGGCGAGGCGATGCCCGCGCCCGGAGATGTCACCGACGAGGGGCAGGTGCAGGCGTACGTGGATGCTGTGCTCGAGCGCTGGGGACGCATCGACATCCTCGTCAACAACGCGGCGCTGCTGGGCGGCCGCGGTGTGCTGGACGAGAGCGCCGAGTTCTTCGAGCGCGCGGTGCGGGTGTCGTCCCTCGGGTACTTCCTGAACACCCGGGCGGTCGGGCGGGCGATGGCCGAGCGCGGCATCCGCGGCTCGATCGTGTGCGTCTCGTCGTCCAACGGCTGGAGCGGATCGGCCGGCGTCATCGCCTACGCCTTCAACAAGGGCGGCGTCAACAACTTCGTGCGGGCCGCGGCGATGGACCTCGCACCGTACGGCATCCGCGTCAACAGCTTCACTCCCACCGCGCCGAATCCCGACAACCCCGAGCTGCTGGCCGCGGGCGCGCAGGGCGTGCTCAGCGCGCCGCCCGTGCCGCGCACCGGGCTCGGCGAGGAGGGCGGGACCGAGGACTGGCGCCGCCCGGCGCGCTACACCGGCGCCCGCACCCCGATGATCCCGATGGGCACCACCGGCACGCCGACCGACATCGGCCACACGATCGCGTGGCTGTGCTCGGACTACGCCCGGCTCATCACGGGGACCGACCTCGTCGTGGACGGCGGCGCGCGGGCGCGCAACTTCGCCTACCTCCCCGCGGCG
>CAXTES010000146.1:0-7681 GCA_964243215.1 uncultured Microbacterium sp.
GCCGGGGGCGTCAGCCCGGTGCCGCCGGCCCGTGAGCTCGACATGCTGCTCACCGCGGGCGAACGCATCTCGATGGCGCTGGTCGCGATGGCCATCTCCGACCTCGGCTTCACCGCGCGCTCCTTCACCGGCTCGCAGGCCGGCGTGATCACCGACTCGGTGCACGGCAAGGCCAAGATCATCGACGTCACCCCCGGCCGGATCCAGGCGGCCATCGCCGACGGACACATCGTCATCGTCGCGGGGTTTCAGGGCGTCAGCCAGGACACCAAGGAGATCACCACGCTCGGCCGCGGCGGCTCCGACACCACCGCCGTCGCGCTGGCCGCGGCTCTCGAGGCGGACGTCTGCGAGATCTACAGCGACGTCGACGGCATCTTCACCGCCGATCCGCGGGTCGTGCCGCGGGCGCGCAAGCTCGACCATGTGTCGAGCGAGGAGATGCTCGAGCTCGCCGCGAACGGCGCAAAGGTGCTGTATATCCGCGCGGTGGAATACGCCCGCCGGCACGGGGTCCTCATCCATGCCCGCTCGACGTTCAGCTCGGGCAACGGTACATATGTGATCAACAAGTCATCGGAGGATGCCGAAGTGGAAGAGCCCGTCGTCGCGGGGGTCGCGACCGACCTCAGCCAGGCCAAGATCACGATCATCGGCGTGCCCGACGTGCCCGGCAAGGCTGCGGAGATCTTCAAGATCGTCGCGAAGTCCGGCGCGAACGTGGACATGATCGTCCAGAACGTGTCGGCTGCCGCCACCGGCCGCGCCGACATCTCCTTCACCCTTCCGAAATCGGATGCCGCGACCGCCCTGAAAGCGCTGTCCGCCGAGCAGGCCGACGTCGGGTTCCAGAATCTCGTCCACGACGACCAGATCGGCAAGCTGTCGGTGGTCGGCGCGGGTATGCGCACCCACTCCGGCGTCTCTGCGACGTTGTTCGAGGCGCTGAGCATCGCCGGGATCAACATCGAGATGATCTCGACATCCGAGATCCGCATCTCGGTGGTGCTGCGCGGCGTCGACCTCGGCGAGGCCGCCCGTGTCGTGCATACCGCGTACGGGCTCGACGGGGATGCCGAGGCCGTGGTCTACGCCGGCAGCGGCCGCTGACGTGTGTCCCGCCGTGCTCGTCACGGGAAGAGCGCACGCGCAGCGCTGACACGACCATTCACCGGCCCTCCACCGCCGTGCACCAGAACAGCAAATGCGCGCGAGAACAGCACGTTCCGACCGAATTCCTGCTGCGCCGACGCACATCTGCTGATCCGGTGTCGCCGGTCCCCGAACGCGGGACCGGATGCCACGTTCCCGCCGCCGCGGCAGGATTCGGCGGCTCGCTGTCGGTCGCACGACCGAGGCGCCCGGCATCCGGCCGGTAGAATCGGCCCTCACCGCAACGCAAGGGACCTCGCATGACCCGCATCTCGGACTCCGGACTCTCCGTCGCCGTCGTGGGCGCGACCGGCCAGGTCGGCACCGTGATGCTCGAGGTCCTGGCCGAGCGCGCCTTCCCCATCGCTGAACTGCGCCTGTTCGCCACCGCCCGCTCCGCCGGCATCGCGGTCGACTTCGGCGGCGAGACGATCATCGTGGAGGATGTCGCGACCGCCGACCCGGCGGGCATCGACGTCGCGCTGTTCTCCGCCGGAGCCACCGGCAGCCGTGCGCACGCGCCGCGATTCGCCGAGGCGGGTGCGGTCGTCATCGACAACTCCAGCGCGTGGCGGATGGATCCGGACGTTCCGCTCATCGTGAGCGAGGTGAACCCGCATGCGATCTCCGAGGCGCGCAGGGGGATCATCGCCAACCCGAACTGCACGACGATGGCCGCGATGCCGGTGCTGAAGGCGCTCGACACCGAAGCCGGTCTCGTCCGCCTCATCGTCAGCACGTATCAAGCCGTCAGCGGATCCGGCCTCGCCGGCGCGCAAGAGCTCCTCGGCCAGGTCGAGGGCGTCATGGCGCAGGGCGACACCCTGCGTCTGGTCCACGACGGGTCGGCGATCGACTTCCCGCAACCGCAGAAGTACGTCGCACCCATCGCGTTCGATGTCATCCCGTTCGCGGGCAATCTCGTCGACGACGGCGACAACGAGACCGACGAGGAGAAGAAGCTCCGCAACGAGAGCCGCAAGATCCTCGAACTGCCCGAGCTGCGCGTCGCCGGCACGTGCGTGCGGGTGCCGGTGTTCACCGGGCACTCGCTCAGCATCAACGCCGAATTCGCCCGCGACATCACCCCCGATCGCGCCCGTGATGTGCTCGCCAGCGCGCCGGGTGTCGCGCTGGAAGAAGTGCCCACCCCGCTGCACGCGGCGGGAAAGGACCCCAGTTTCGTCGGCCGGATCCGCGCCGATCAGTCGGCGCCGGCGAACCGGGGCCTGGCCTTGTTCGTCAGCAACGACAACCTCCGCAAGGGAGCGGCCCTGAACGCCGTGCAGATCGCCGAGCTCGTCGCTGCGAACCTCGGCGTGCGCGCGTAGCGCGGCATCCATTCGACGAGCGGATGCCGGCTTCCCCCTGAACCGGGGCGATCTGCGCACCGGCGCACCCGAATAGAATCGACGGGTGACCGAGACCGTCGACGTGGTGCTGATCGGCGGTGGCATCATGAGCGCCACCCTGGGGACCCTGCTTCACGAACTCCAGCCCGACTGGAAGATCATGGTGTTCGAGCGGCTGCACGACGTCGCGCTGGAAAGCTCCAACGCCTGGAACAACGCCGGCACCGGCCACGCCGCCCTCTGCGAGCTGAACTACATGCCCGAGGCGCCCGACGGCACCGTCGACCCGGCTCGTGCCGTGGCGATCAACGAGCAGTTCCAGCAGAGCCGGCAGTTCTGGGCGACGCTGGTCGAACGCGGCGTGCTGGACGAGCCGAAGACGTTCATCAACGCGACGCCGCACATGACGTTCGTGCGGGGCGAGAAGGATGTCGAGTACCTGCGCAAGCGGTACGAGGTGCTCAAGACCCAGCCGTTATTCGCCGGCATCGAGTTCAGCGACGACTCACGGGTGATCAACACGTGGGCCCCGCTGCTGATGCAGCGCCGGAGCAAAGCCGACGAGCCGTTCGCGGCCACTCGCGTGCCCGCCGGAACCGACGTCGACTTCGGTGCCCTGACCCACCAGCTGTTCGAGGCGCTCGAAAGAGACGGCGTCGAGGTGCACACCAACACCGAGGTGGAGGGCCTGAAGCGGGCGAAGGACGGCACCTGGCGCATCCGCGCGCGCCGCACCATCGGTCTCGCGCCCGGCGAGATCCGCGCCCGCTTCGTGTTCGTGGGCGCCGGCGGCTGGGCGCTCAAGCTGCTGCAGCGGTCCGGCATCCCCGAGATCCGCGGCTACGGCGTCTTCCCGATCGGGGGGCAGTGGCTCAAGACCACCAATCCCGCGGTCGTCGCGCAGCACAAGGCGAAGGTGTACTCGCAGGCTTCGGTCGGCGCACCGCCCATGTCGGTGCCGCACCTGGACACGCGTGTGGTCGACGGCGAGGCATCCCTGCTGTTCGGTCCGTTCGCGACGTTCAGCCCGAAGTTCCTCAAGAACGGATCCGTGCTCGACATCGTGACCCAGGTGCGTCCGAGCAACCTGTGGCCGATGCTCAAGGTCGCCATCGACAACCCCGGCCTCATCCGGTACCTCGTCAGCGAGCTGCTGAAGAACCACCGCCAGAAAGTCGACAGCCTGCGCCAGTTCATGCCGACCGCCCAGGACGACGACTGGCAGCTGCTGGATGCCGGTCAGCGCGCCCAGGTGATGAAGAAGGACCCCGACAAGGGGGGCGTGCTGCAGTTCGGAACCGAGGTCGTCGCCTCGGCGGACGGTTCGATCGCGGGGCTGCTGGGGGCTTCGCCGGGTGCGTCCACCGCCGTGTCGATCATGCTCGGACTGCTCAAGACCTGCTTCCCCGATCAGATCGCGCAGTGGGAGCCGCGGCTGCGCGAGCTCATCCCCAGCTACGGCGAGACGCTGAACTCCCGACCCGCCATCGCGCGAGAGGTCGTCACCGAGACGGCCGAAGCGCTGGCGATCAGCGCATGACCGCGGCCTGAGAGTCGACACCAGCGCATGCGTGCGGTCGTCATCGGCAGTGGCTTCGGCGGGCTGTCCGCGGCGATCCGGCTCGCCGCCGACGGTCACGACGTCGCGGTGCTCGAGAAGCGCGACGGCATCGGCGGCCGTGCGTACCAGTGCGACGTGGGCGGGTTCCGCTTCGACGGCGGGCCGACCGTGCTGACCGCGCCGTTCATGCTGCAGGAACTGTTCGACCTGGCCGACGAGAGGCTCGAAGATCACGTGCGCCTCGTCCCGCTCGACCCGTATTACCGGGCGTTCGACGGCGACGGCACGTCGTTCGACTTCCACGCCGACGAAGCGGCGATGCAGCGCGAGGTGTCGGGACTGAGCCCGTCGGACGACGCCGGATTCCTGCGGCTGCGCCGACGCATCAGCGCGATCTTCGACGCGTTCTACCCCTACACCGAGCGTCCGATGATGCAGCTGCACGTGATGATGCGGATGCTGCCGTTCCTGCTGCGCCACCGCGCGATGCTCGGGGTCCAGCGACTCGTCGACGGATGCATCCGCGACCCGTTCCTGCGCCGGGCGCTCGCCTTCCATCCCTTGCTGATCGGCGGGGACCCGGCGCGAACGCCGGCGCTGTACGCGCTCATCGTCGAGTTCGAACGCCGCTGGGGGGTCCATTACGCGATGGGCGGAACCGGCGCGCTCGTCGACGCCCTCGGCGCCCTGCTCGAGCGGCTCGGCGGCACCGTGCGGTGCGGCGCCGAGGTGAGCCGCATCCTCGTGCGAGACGGGCGGGCGGTCGGTGTCGAGCTGACCGACGGCACCACCGTCGACGCCGACGTGGTCGTGTCCAACGCCGATCCCGGCTACACCTACGAGACGCTGCTCGGCGGCTCGCGTGAGGGATCGGGCGAGCGGATGCGACTGCGCGGGGCGACTCCGAGCATGTCGTTGCACGTGCTGTACTTCGGCGCCGACCGCACGTGGCCCGACACCCCGCTCGCGCACCACAACATGGTGCTGGCCGGCGACAGCAAGCGGGTGCTGTCACGGGTCTTCCCGCGGCCGTGGCGGTGGCGTCGCACCCCGGCTCGGTCGCTGACCGCCGACGACCTGTTCCTCTACGTGCACGTGCCGACCCGCACCGATCCGAGCATCGCACCGCCCGGGTGCGAGGCGCTCTATGTGCTCGTGGCGGCACCGCCGCTGCCGCGGTCGGGAGGTGACTCGTCGGTGGAGGCGCAGCGCGTGCGTCAGGTCGTGCTCGACATCCTCGACAGCCGCTTCCTCCCCGGCCTCGCATCGCACCTGGTCGCCGAGCACGCGATCGGACCCGAGCACTTCCGCGACGTGCTGAACACCCCTCGCGGTGCCGCGTTCTCGCTCGAGCCGACGCTGTTCCAATCCGGGTGGTTCCGCCCGCACAACCGCTCGCACGCGGTGCGTGGGCTGTACCTGGTCGGCGCGGGCACGCATCCTGAAGCCGGTGTGCCGGCGGTGCTGGCATCCGGCAAGATCGCCGCCGAGCTGATCTCGAGGACGACCACCGCGAACCGCCGGGTCGATATGGCGGTGCAGGGATGACGGTCGGCTACATGGTGCACGGCTTCGGAGACAGTCCCGAGGTGCAGCTGGACGACGTCCCGGTGCGCGGCGAACTGCCCGCCTGGCTGGCCGGCTCGCTGATCCGCAACGGACCCGGCACTTTCCACGTGGGCGAGCGGCGCTACCGTCACTGGTTCGACGGGCTCGCGATGCTGCACCGGTTCACGATTCTCGACGGGCGGGTGTCGTACGCGAACCGCTTCCTCGAGACGAAGGCGTACTCCGCGGCGCGCGACGAGGGCCGCATCGCGTACTCGGAGTTCGCCACCGATCCGTGCCGGTCGCTGTTCGCCCGGGCGATGGCGGTCTTCGACCCCGAGACCACCGACAGCGCGAAGGTCAACATCGCCCGCGTGGCCGAACGCTACCTCGCGCTGGCCGAAACCCCCATCCAGGTGCAGTTCGACCCCGACACGCTGCGCACCGTCGGGGTCACCGGATGGGACTCGTCGGTCTTCGGCCGGATGACCACCGTGCATCCGCACCTGGACGAAGACCGGCACGAGGCGATCAACCTCGTCACCCGGTACGGCGCGATGAGCACCTACGCCTTCCGCCGGGTCGACACGACGGATGCCGCCGCGCCGCGTGTTCGCACGCTGACAACGCGGCGCGTGCCGCAGCCGAGCTACATCCATTCGTTCGGGATCTCGGGCCGCTACCTCGTGCTCGTCGAGTTCCCGCTCGTGGTCAACCCGGTGTCGCTGCTGCTGTGGTTGCGGCCCTACATCGAGAACTTCCGGTGGCGCCCCGAACGCGGTAGCCGGTTCCACATCTTCGACCGGGAGACCGGCGCCCACGTGCGTTCGGTCACCACCGAGGCGTTCTTCGCGTTCCACCATGTCAACGCCTACGACGACGACGGCCAGGTCGTGGTGGATCTCGTCGGCTACGACGACGCGTCGGTGATCGAGTCGTTCTACCTGCACCGTCTGGAAGAGCCGGATGCCCGCATCCCACCGGGGACGCTGCGCCGGTTCCGCATCCCGCTGTCCGGTCCCGCCGACGTGCACGGCGAGGTGCTGTCTCCGACGGCGATCGAGCTTCCGAGCATCGACTACGCCCGCATGAACACCAATCCCGCGCATCGGTACGTCTACGGTGTCGGCCTCAAAGGCGAGCGCGGCTTCTACGATCAGCTCGTCAAGATCGATGCCGTCGACGGCGGCACCGCGGTCTGGCGCGAAACCGACTGTTATCCAGGGGAGGGCGTGTTCGTCGGCCGGCCCGGCCGCGAGCGGGAGGACGACGGCGTGGTGCTGTCGGTCGTGCTCGACGCCGCCCGCGGCGTGTCGTTCCTGCTGGTGCTGGATGCGGCATCGTTCACCGAACTCGCGCGGGCCGAGCTGCCGCATCCGGTGCTCTTCGGGTATCACGGCCAGTTCTACGACGACGTGGGCGTTTAGCCGTGGCCAAGCTCTACTTCCGCTACGGCGCGATGAACTCCGGCAAATCCACCTCGCTGCTGCAGGCCGCGTACAACTACGAGGAGCGCGGTCAGCGCGTGCTGCTGGCCAAGCCTGCGGTCGACACGAAAGACGCCGAGCGCATCTCGAGCCGACTCGGGGTCAGCCGCGAGGCCGACTTCCTGATCCATCCCGGCGACGACGTGCGCGCGCTGTTCGCCGACCACCGCGCTCGGGTGCGCGCCGACGCGGCCGGCTCACTGCTGCCTGAAACCGCGGATGTCGCGTGCCTGCTGGTCGACGAAGCGCAGTTCCTCGCACCCGCCCAGGTCGACGATCTGCTGCGGATCGCGGCGCTGGACGGCGTGCCCGTGATCGCCTACGGCATCCGCACCGACTTCCGCACCCACGCGTTCCCCGGGTCGGCGCGCCTCCTCGAGCTGTCGCACAGCCTCGAGGAGCTCAAGACCATCTGCCGCTGCGGACGCAAGGCGATCTTCAACGCGCGCCTCGTCGGCGGCCGGTTCGTGTTCGACGGCGATCAGGTCGCGATCGACGAGCAGTCGCCGGATCGGGTGACCTACGAGTCGCTGTGCGCCGAGGACTACCTGCGCGAGTCCGGCGACAGGCTCGGCGTCTGA
>CAXTES010000147.1:0-7645 GCA_964243215.1 uncultured Microbacterium sp.
GTGCATTTCTGGGACATCCGTCCGGGCGCGTCGGGCGCATGTCCCGAAGTCACACGTTCGGGGGGTCTAGAACCTGCAGCTTTGGGACGCGGACCCCGCGCGCCTCAGCCCGGCGCGGGCTCGTACACGGGCGACGACAGCAGGAACGGGATCGCCTCGGCCCGCACCGTGTCGATCGGCTCGTCGGGGAATGATTCCTCGATCAGCCGGTGACGCGCGACGACGCCGGGCTTGAACTCCGGGTGGGTGAGGATGAACATCTCGCCCGTGAGCATCGCCCGCAGCACGCGCTCGCCGGCCTCGTCGGCATCCATGTACGGCTGATGCTTCGCCGCGGCCGTCCACTCCGGATCCGGCGGCGCATACCCCGACTCGCCGTACCGCGCCGGCCGATTCGCGACGGCCGACGCGATGTTGCTGTGGGTCGGGCCGGGGCAGTACGCCGAAACGCTGATGTGCTCGGCCAGCAACTCGATGTGCAGCGCCTCTGACAGCGCGATCACGGCGGCCTTGGTCATCGAGTACAGCCCCGCCACGATCGGCATGAGCCCGGCCATCGACGACGTGTTGACGATGTGTCCGCCGGCGCCGTGGCGGCGGATCTTCGGCAGGAACGCCTGGATGCCGTTGCCGACGCCGCGGATGTTCACGTCGATCACCCAGTCCCAGTCCGCGGGGGTGGCGTCGACGACCGGGCCGGTCAGGCCGATGCCGGCGTTGTTGACCAGCACGTCGACGCGGCCGAACCGGGCCTCGACCTGGTCGGCGGCGACCCGCATCGCGTCGAGGTCGGTGACGTCGACCTGCATGGGATGCACGTCGAGCCCCTGCGCCCCGAAATCCGTGACGATCTCGTCGAGGTGCGCCAGGCCGCGACCGGTGACCACGACCGTCATCCCGGCGCGGGCGAACGCGCGCGCGATGCCGCGGCCGATGCCGCTCGAGCCGCCCGTGATGACCGCGACCTTCCCGCGCACATCGTCCATCCGGACCTCCTCGTCATGGCCGCGCAGACCCGGCCGTCCGCGGCTGCGGCCAGTCGACCACGGCCCCCGGAGCGGTTTCTGCTTTCCTTCCGTGCAGCGAAAGTTTTCTGGTTCGCGGCGGATCGCCGAGGGACGGTAGAGGAAGTTCCGCAGCGGCCTGAGCCACCGCACGCGACAGCGCAGTCCGCCCGAAAGGCAGCACATGAGCACGACGACCACAACCGCCGACAGCGCCGACACCGAATCGCGCCGCACACGGCTGACCACCCGTGCCGCCGTCTGCTACGCCGGCGGCCAGCCGTGGGAGATCACCGAACTCGAACTCGACGAGCCCAAGGCCAACGAGGTGCGGGTCAAGATCATCGCGGCGGGCATGTGCCACTCCGACGACCACATCCAGAAGGGCGACGCCCCGATGCGGATGCCGGTCGTCGGCGGCCACGAGGGCGCCGGGATCGTGGATGCCGTCGGCGACGGCGTCACGCGGGTCAAGGTGGGCGACCACGTCGTGTTCTCGTTCATCCCGGCGTGCGGGAAGTGCCGGTACTGTTCCACCGGCCGCCAGAACCTCTGCGACGAGGGCAAGAACGCCTCCACGGGCCAATTCCCGGACGGCACCTTCCGGTTCCACCGCGACGGCGTGGACTTCGGCGGCCTGTGCGTGCTGGGGACCTTCTCGCAGTACACCGTGGTGTCGGAGTACTCCGTCATCCCGATCCCCGACGACCTGCCGTTCGACGTCGCCGCCCTGATCGGCTGCGGAGTGCCGACCGGATGGGGGTCGGCGGTCCACGCCGCCGGCGTGCAGGCCGGGCAGACGGTCGTGATCTTCGGAGCCGGCGGCGTCGGATCCAACGCCGTGCAGGGCGCCGCGATGGCCGGCGCCGAGCGGGTCGTCGTGGTGGACCCGGTGGAGTTCAAGCGCGAGATGGCGATGGTGTTCGGGGCGACCCACACGTTCGCGACCGCGGCCGAGGCCGCCGAGTTCGTGATCCAGTCGACGTGGGGAGAGCTGGCCGACCACGCGATCATCACCGTCGGGGTGCTGCACGACGAGGTCATCCACGACGCGATCAACATCGTCGGCAAGACCGGGCAGGTGACCATCACCGCGGTCGGCAACGGCTGGATCAACGAGAACCCTGGTCCGCTCATCGGCTACCAGCGCCGCATCCAGGGCGCGATCTACGGCGCCTGCAACCCGCTCGTGGATGTGCCGCGCCTGGTCAGCCTGTACAAGAGCGGCCAGCTCAAGCTCGACGAGCTGATCACCCGCCGCTACAAGCTCGAAGACGTCAACCAGGGCTACCAGGACATGCTGGACGGCCGCAACATCCGCGGCGTCATCGAGATCGAGCACGACGCCTGACCGAAGGACACGCATATGACGATCACCTCCACACCCCCCGCGGCGCTCGACGAGCACCTCCTCGTCGACGGCGTCCAGCTCATCGGCGGCGAGTGGGTGCCGTCGGTCACCGGCCGCACCATCGACGTCATCAATCCCGCCAACCGCGACCTGCTCGCATCCGTCCCCGAATCCAGCGCCGCCGACGTGGATGCCGCGGTGCAAGCGGCCGAACGGGCGTTCCCCGCGTGGCGCGACCTGAACGCCACCGCCCGGGGACGGCTGCTGTTCCGGTGGGCGGATCTGATCGAGGAGAACGGCGAGGAGCTGGACCAGCTCGAGTCGCGCGAGGTGGGACGCCCGCACTGGGGGCCGTCGTCGATGCCGGGACAGCTGCGGTTCATCGCCGGGCAGGCCGACAAGGTGCAGGGCGTGTCGCTGCCGACGTACGCGCCGGACACGCTCGGATTCACCCTCCGCGAGCCGTACGGGGTCGTGGGCGGAATCATCCCCTGGAACGCACCGGGTCCGATGTTCGTCACCGAGGTCGGTGCGGCGATCGCCGCCGGCAACACGATGGTGATGAAGCCGGCCGAGGACGCACCGCTGACGGCGCTGGCCCTCGCGAAGCTGGCCCTGGAGGCCGGCATCCCGGCCGGGGTCATCAACGTGGTGACCGGCTACGGCGCCGAGGCCGGCGCGGCGCTGCCGGCGCATCCCGGCATCCGCCGGATGGGGTTCACCGGCTCACCGTTCACCGGGTCGCTCGTGATGCAGGCGTGCGCGCGCAACCTCACCCCGCTGCACCTCGAGCTGGGCGGCAAGTCGCCGCAGGTCGTCTTCGACGACGCCGATCTGGATGCCGCGGTGCCGGCGATGGTCGCGGGCATCACGCTGAACACGGGGCAGATCTGCGCCGCGGGCTCGCGCGTGGTCGTGATGCGCGGCATCCACGACGAACTCGTCGACCGGCTCGCAGCCCGGATGCAGCAGGTGACCGTCGGTCCGTGGCACCAGCCGGTGAACATGGGACCGCTCATCAACGAGAAGCAGCACAACCGGGTGCTGGACTACATCGACATCGGACGCCAGGCCGGCGCGAACGTGATCACCGGCGGCGGCGTGCCGACCGGCGACGAGTTCGGCGACGGGTTCTTCGTCGAGCCGACCCTGTTCGACGGCGTCTCGCCCGACATGCGCATCGCGCAGGAGGAGATCTTCGGCCCGGTGCTGTCGGTCATCGCCGTCGACGACGAGCAGGAGGCGGTCGAGGTCGGCAACGGCACCGACTACGGCCTGGTCGCGTCGGTGTGGACGCGTGACGTGGGCCGGGCGATCCGGATGAGCCGGGCGCTCAAGGCCGGTCAGGTCGGCATCAACAACGCCCTGGGCGCAGGCGTCATCGGCGGCCCGTTCGGCGGGTACAAGTCCAGCGGATTCGGCCGGACGATGGGTGCGGACTCGGTGCTGGAGTGGACGCAGGTCAAGACCGTGTCGATGCGTCCGGCGACCCCGGCGTTCTGAGAGGCAGCGTCATGGCAACCATCACCACCCGGTCCGCCGTCGCGCACGGCCCCCCCGAGCCGTGGGAGATCGTCGAGCTGCAGCTGGACGACCCGAAGGAGCACGAGGTCCGCGTCAAGCTCGTCGCATCCGGCCTCTGCCACTCCGACCACCACATCACCGAGGGCGACGCCCCGGTGCGGTTCCCGATCGTCGGCGGCCACGAGGGTGCCGGCATCGTCGAATCCGTCGGCCCGAACGTCACGCGCGTGAAGGAGGGCGACCGCGTCGTGCTGTCGTACATCCCGGCGTGCGGCGCGTGCCGGCCGTGTTCGACCGGGCACCAGAACATGTGCGTCAAGGGACTGAATGCCGGTACCGGCATGTTCCTGGACGGCACCTACCGGTTCCACCGCGACGGCGAGGACTACGGCGGGTTCTGCTCGCTGGGGACCTTCGGTCAGTACGCGGTCGTGTCGGAGTGGGCGGTCGTGCCGCTGCCGGGCCACATCCCGTTCAAGATCGCGTCGCTGGTCGGATGCGGTGTGCCGACCGGCTGGGGATCGGCGGTGTACGCCGCGGGCGTCCGCGCCGGCGACACCGTGGTGATCTTCGGAGCCGGCGGCGTCGGCTCCAACGCGGTCCAGGGCGCCCGGTACGCCGGCGCGAAGGACGTCATCGTCGTGGACCCGGTCGAATTCAAGCGGGAGAACGCCGTGACGTTCGGGGCGACCGACACGTTCGCCACTGCGAAGGAGGCGCACGACTACGTCGTCTCGACCACGTGGGGCCAGCTGGCCGACCACGTCATCCTCACCCCCAACGCCGTCACCGAGGAGATGGTCAATGCCGCGGTCATGATGACCGGCAAGGGCGGCAAGGTGACGATCACGGCGGTCGGGCACCTGACGGAGCGGGCGGTGCACGTGCACGCCGGGATGCTGATCGGATATCAGCGCCAGATCCGCGGCGCCCTGTTCGGCGACTGCAACCCGCTCTACGACATCCCGCGCCTGCTGCGGCTGTACGACTCCGGTCAGCTCAAGCTCGACGAGCTCGTGACCCGCACGTACTCGCTGGACGAGGTCAACGACGCCTACCAGGACCTCGTCGACGGCAAGAACATCCGCGGGGTGATCCTGCACGACGAGGCCGCCGCGCAGTAACCCGACGGTCGCCGCCAGCCGCGGCGCTTGAGACTTGAGAGAGGAAGCATCCGATGCCCAACGCCATCCTCGACCCGACCGGACGCACCGCCGTCGCGGACGACCCTGCGACGAGCCCCGGGGTGTCCGACCTGCTCGCCGAACGGCCCGTCGATCTCGTCGGCGCGCACATCGGGCTGCTCGACAACACCAAGCACAATGCGCTGCTGTTCCTGACCGAGGTCGGCGAGCTGCTCGTCGCCGAGCACGGCGCCGCCGACGTGTCGATCGTGGAGACCAAGCGCAGCTTCTCGGTTCCCATCGACGACGAGATCGTGTCGCGCTACCGCGAAGGGTGCGACGTCGTCGTCACCGGCGTGGGCGACTGCGGCTCGTGCAGCGCCGCCGCCGTCGCGGACGGCATCAACTTCGAGCGTGCCGGGGTCCCCGCCGCGGTCGTGCTCACCGACGCGTTCGGCACCACCGGGCGCACGATGGCCCAGGTGCAGGGCGCGCCCGACTACGAGTGGATCACGACCGAGCACCCCATGGCGGTGCTCGAGCCCGAGCAGGTCAAAGATCGCGCTCGCAGGCTGTTGCCCGAGATCGTGTCGGCGCTGACCGCGCAGGGCGCGCGATGACGACGGCCACCGCGACAGACGCCGGCACCTCGGTTCCCGAGCCTGTCGACGAGCTCGACCCCGACGCCGCGCAGCGGGCGATCGAGCACTGCTACGAGCAGGGCTGGAGCGACGGGCTGCCGCTCGTGCCGGTGACCCAGCCGCTGCTGGAGAAGTTCCTGGCCGCCGGCGGCCGCGACGCCGGCGAGGTCATCGGACGGATGCCGCAGACCGGGCGCGAAGTGACCGTTCAGCTCGCCGCGATCAACGCCGCGATGGCCGGATGCCTGCCGGAGTACTTCCCGGTGGTGCTCGCGGCGTGGGAGGCGCTGATGCGCGAGCGCGCCACCGGCGGCGGCGGGTGGCAGTCCACCAGTGGGCCGTCGCCGCTGATCATCGTGAACGGGCCGGTGCGCGACCGCCTCGGGTTCAACAGCGCGGGGGGCGTCTTCGGACCGGGTTTCCGCCCGAACGCGACGGTCGCCCGCGCGATCGGGCTCATCGTGCGCAACGTGTTCGGCGTCCTTCCGCACGAGCTCGAGCAGGCCACCCAGGGACTGCCGGGCCGGTGGTCGATCTGCTTCGGCGAGAACGAGGGCGAGAGCCCGTGGCCGCCGCTGGCCGAAGAGCTCGGAGTGCCCGGCGATGCCGTCACCGCGACGCTGCTGCGCACGTGCGAGTACGTCGACAACCGTCACACCGGCGATCCCGAGCAGGTGCTCAGCGACTTCGCCGACACGATCGGACGCTCTGGCGCGTGGATCTTCAAGCACGCGATGGTCGGTGTCATCCTGTGCCCTGAGCATGCCCAGCTGCTCGCCGGAGCCGGGTACTCGCGGTCGGATGTCGCGGCGTGGCTGGCCGAGCACTCCGGTCGGACCACCGCTCAGCTCGCGCGCGCCGGCAAGGACAACGCCAACGACATGGGTGTGCGGTTCCCCGGCGACGCGGCCGACCCCGACGCGTTCCAGCCCACGCTGCCGAACTCCGACCGCGTGCTGATCGCCGTCGCGGGCGCCCGCAACGCCGGAATCTCGATGGTGGTGCGCCTGTTCGCCGACTGGTCGGGCACCGCTGTGCCGGTGGCCGGTTCGGCGGGAGCCGCCGCGTGAGCACGGCAGCCGTCGCCGACCCGCTGAGCGACCCGCTCGCCGGCATCGGCGAGCAGTGGATGCAGGGGCGCACCGCGCTGGTGACCGGCGGCGGCCAGAACGGCGACCTGCCCGGGGTGGGCTACGCGATCAGCCGGCTGCTGGCCGCTCACGGCGCGCGCGTCGCGGTGCTGGACCGGTCACCGGATGCCGCACAGCGCACGGTCGACAAGATCACGGCATCCGGCGGGGAAGCCGTTCCGATCGTCGCCGACGTGACCGACGACGTCGCGTGCGAACGCGTGATCGACGAGGTGGTGCAGCGTCTCGGCGGCTTGGACGCCCTGGTCAACAACGTCGCCAGCGGCGACCGCGTCGGCATCTTCGACGTCACCCCCGAGCGCTTCGAGCAGCTGATCGACATCAACCTGATGTCGGCGTGGTACATCTTCCGCCACGCCGTTCCCGTGCTGCCGCGCGGCAGTGCGGTGGTGAACATCTCCTCGGTCGGCGTGCGGGCGCGCGGTCCGGGCATGCCGTACTGCGTCGCGAAGGCCGGCATCGAGAACCTCACCGAGGGCGCCGCGACGACGCTCGGCCCGCAGGGCATCCGCGTCAACTGCGTCGAGGTCGGCGCGATCTGGGGCTCGTTCGCCGCCGCGAACATGGACGAGAAGCTGCGCGAGCCGCGCCGGCTCGCGACGACCCTGAAGACCGAGGGGTCGGCGTGGGACATCGCCCACGCCACGCTGTTCCTGCTCAGCGACCGTGCGCGATGGATCACCGGGCAGATCCTCGCCGTCGACGGCGGGCCGCCGGCGTACTTCCCGCCCGGACCGCCGATCACATCCGTGCCGACGAGCACGACGGCAGCGAACGGAGCGGACCGTGGCTGAGACGGTGCGCGCCGCGGTGCAGACCGGGCCGCGGCAGATCGAGATGCGCGAGTTCC
>CAXTES010000148.1:0-7637 GCA_964243215.1 uncultured Microbacterium sp.
CGATCAGGCCGAACACGGTCGACTGGCTGAGCCACCCCACGACGATAGCGGCGCCGGCCCCGCCCACCACCGCATTCACCGCCCCGATCATGCTCGCCATCGTGCCCAAGAATCCCCGGCTCGGGTTCTTGACACCGAGAGCGGATGCCGAATCCGCCTCGTCGTCGCCGGTGGTGCCGAAGAATTCGGGCGCCTCGTCCGACAGCGAGGCGTAGAACCTGCGGATGCGCACCATGCTGCGCATCGCCCGGACGTTCTCGACCGACGTGTCGATCAGACGGAACACGGTGAACCATCCGAGCAGGAACACCGTGAACAATGCAGCGACCGAGAAGGGAACGAAGACATCGGGCGACAGGCCGAGGACGAATCCGAGCGACACGAGAGAGCTCGACAGGGTGAGCAGATACAGCGACGAACGGCTGCTCGACTCGCTGATCGTGGCGCTCGACAAGCCCTGCAGCACGAAGTACTCGGTATTCACGGCACCGATGAACTCGCTGCGACGGTCGTCGGACTCGCTCATACGGCCAGCGTAGAGCCGCTGCGCGACACCGAACTCCCAGCCCGTCCCGCACACACGCTTGTTACGATCAACCGATGGGCGACGACGCCCGCAGCCCATCTCGAGGGGACCCCGATGGACCAGACCGCGACAACCCGCGCGGCGGCGCAGGCGGCCACCGCGAATGCCGTGAACCTCACCGGCGACGACTTCGCGCAGCTGACCGACGCCATCCTCAGCTCGGTCGGCAAGGTCATCGACGGCAAGCCAGAGGCGGTCCGCTTCGCCCTCGTGGCGCTGCTCGCGCAGGGTCACCTGCTCATCGAAGACGTGCCCGGCGTCGGCAAGACCATGCTCGCGCGGGCGCTGGCCGCGAGCGTGGATGCCACTGTCCGCCGCATCCAGTTCACCCCCGACCTGCTGCCCAGCGACGTCACCGGCGTCTCGGTCTACAACCCGGTCGACCGCGAGTTCGAGTTCAAGCCCGGCGCGATCTTCGCCAACATCGTCATCGCCGACGAGATCAACCGCTCCTCCCCCAAGACCCAGTCCGCGCTGCTGGAGGCGATGGAGGAGGGCCAGGTCACCGTCGACGGGCGCTCGCATCAGCTGCCCGACCCGTTCCTGGTGGTCGCGACGCAGAATCCGCTCGAGATGGAGGGCACCTACGCCCTGCCCGAGGCGCAGCGCGACCGCTTCATGATGCGCATCTCGATGGGGTACCCGGATGCCAAGTCCGAGGCGCTGATGCTTCGCCAGCGCGACACCGTCAACCCGCTCGAGAGCATCTCGCCGGTGGTGTCGGCCGACCGGGTCAACGACCTGGTCGCCTGGGGACGCGCTGTCCACGTCGCCCCGGCGATCGAGGAGTACGCCGTCGCGCTCGCGCAGGCCACCCGCAACTATCCCGACCTGCGATTGGGCGCGAGCCCGCGCGCCACATTGCAGCTCGTGCGCGCCGCGAAGGTGTGGGCCGCGCTGGACGGTCGCGGTTTCGTCATCCCCGACGACCTCACCGCACTGCTGGTGCCGGTGTTCGCACACCGCCTCATCCCCTCGCGCGTCGCGGGCGGAGCGCGCGCCCGTACCGCGGGCGACAGCGTGGTCGCGGCCCTCGAGCACATCGCCGGGGTCGTGCGGGTGCCGCTGGCCGCCCGCGCCTGACGACGATGGGACGGGTCTGGCCTCTCACTCTCCGCGGCACCGGCGCGCTCGTCCTCGCATTCGCGTTCTTCATCGCGGCCAACGAGCTGGGCACGGTAGAACTGGTCTACTTCGGGGTGCTGTTGCTGGCCGTACTCGCCGCCGCGTTCGCGTCGCTGTACTTCATCCGCCGCTCCGAGACGGTGACCCGGATCCTCTCGCCGGACGTGCCCTCCGTCGGCGGCGATGCGCAGGTCACCGTGCGCGTGGACGTGCGCACGGCGCTGCCGACCACTCCCGGAGCCTGGCGGGACACGCTGCCCAAGGGCGTCGGCGGCACGGCACGCGGCTCGTTTCCCGCGATCGGGTCCGGGCTGCGCGGCGGCGACCGGGCGGTCGAGGTCGCGTACGATCTCGAGGCACTGCGCCGTGGCATCCACTGGCTCGGCCCCCTTCAGGTGACCTCGACCGATCCGTTCGGACTCGCCCGCCGCTCGGGATTGGTCGGCGAGCGCACCCGCGTCGTCGTGGCGCCCGCGATCGTCGACCTGCCGCCGCTGGCCGAGTACGCCGGCGAGACCGGCGGAACCATCAACACCACGACGACGCAGCTCGGTCAGGGCACCGACAACCTCGTCGCCCGCCCGTACGCGTCCGGCGACTCGATGCGCCGCATCCACTGGCGCGCCACTGCCCACCGCGACGCGCTGATGGTGCGGCAGGAGGAGCAGGAGTCCACGCCGGAGGCGACCGTGGTGTTCGACCGCAGCACCGCACGCTGGTCGAGTCAGGCGATGGACGCTCCCGGACTCGACCAGAACTTCGAGGCCGGCCTGTCGGCGTGCGTGTCGGCGGTCGCGCGGCTCGTGCACGACGGCTACACCGTGCACCTCATCGACACCGACGGCACCGAGCTGTGGGATTCGATCGAGGGCGGCGACACCGCCTCGGTCGAGACGATGACCGTTCAATTCGCCACGCTCACCGCCCGGCACCACGAGGCCCTCACGCGACTGCCCGAGCTGTTCGGCGGCACCCAGACCGGGCCGATCGTGCTGATCGTCGGACGACTGGAGGCCACGGATGCCGCGGCCCTGGCCACGCTGCCGCACCACAGCGCGCTGCCGATCCTGATGGCCGTCGCCGCGATGGGCGATTCGCTCGAGCGCGCCGCCGCGTCGGGATGGCACGCCGTCGGCGTGGGTCCGGGAGGCGACCTCGCCACGGCCTGGGCCTCCGCAGGCGAGCGGGGGGTGAGCCGTGTCGCTATCTGACCGCCCGGCCCCGCGCGCCGGCGACCTGCCGCTCGCGATCGGGGTCCTCGTCGCGCTGTTCGCCTCGGTGGTTCCGCTGCTGCGAGTCGTCAGCCCCGGCCCGTGGCTGTTCGGGGTGCTGGCGGTGTCGGCGTGCGTGCTGGGCACGGGCTACCTCGCCCGGCTGCGACGGCTGCCCGCTGTCGCGGTCAGCCTGATCGAGGCCGGCGTGTGGGCGGCGCTGATCAGCCTCATCTTCCTGCGCGACACGTCGCTGCTCGGTGTCATCCCGACCCCCGACACGGTGGATGCCGTGACCCCGATGCTGCAGTCCGCCGCCGAGCAGATCCAGCTCGGCGTCGCCCCGCTCGCGGCGAGCCAGTCCCTCGCGTTCCTCATCGTCGGAGCGACCGGTGCGCTCGCGGTCATCCTCGACCACGTCGTCATCACGGCGCGGTTGCCGCTGGTGGCCGCCGTCGGGCTCATCGCGGTGTCGCTCATCGCGTCGATCGCGGTACCGGCCGACGTGGATCTCCCCGCGTTCGCGCTGCTGGCGGCATCCATCCTGTTCCTGGTCAGGGTCGAGACCCGCACCCGGCAGGAGCGCGGGCCGGCGGCGGCGCCCGTTGCCGCGGCGCCGCGGCGCACGTCGAGCACGACGGCCACCGCGGTGTCCATCGGCGCGATCGCCGTGGTCGTGGCGGTGGTGGTGACGCCGCTGCTGCCGGCGCCGCAGGCACGCGCGGGCGGGGATCTGGGCATCGGCGGTGTCGCGATCAACCCGACGCTCCGCCTCGGCGACGACCTGCGCCGCCCGCGCGAGCAGGAGGTGCTGACCGTGCGGTCCACCGCGCCGTCCCCGCCGTACCTGCGGGTGGTGACGCTGTCGAGTTTCAACGGCCGCATCTGGCAGCCCGACCGTCGCGACACGACTCCGATCGAGGGCGGCGCGGGCTTCGGCGCCGTGCAGGCCGACGGCGACGTCACGCTGGAGCAGTACACCACCCACGTCCAGATCAGCGGACTGCAGACCCAGTGGCTGCCGGTGCCCTTCCCGGCCGTCGGCGTCTCGGGGCTGGACGCGCAGTGGTCGGTGATGCCGTACAACCGCACCGTGATCGGCGCCACGACGACCACATCCGGCCTCTCCTACGACGTGACCAGCGAGGTGCCGAAGCCGACGCTGGAGCAGATCCGCGCGCTTCCCGCGGCCAACGTCGACATCGACGGCGGGTTCGACCAGAGCTCCAAGTTCGTGCCGGGCGATGTGTCCGACGACGTCGCGCTGCTGGCGCGTCAGGTGACCTCGGGGGCGCCGAGCGACTACGACAAGCTCATCGCCCTGCAGTCGTGGTTCCGCGGACCGGACTTCACATACTCGCTCGACGCGCCGGTGGAGCAGGGCTTCGACGGGTCGGGCGTGCGGGCGGTGACGCAGTTCCTGCAGGTCAAGGAGGGCTACTGCGTGCACTTCGCCTCGGCCTTCGCGCTCATGGCGCGCACGCTCGGGATGTCGTCGCGGATCGTCGTCGGCTACCTGCCGGGCACCACCACCAGCACGACGACCGAGGACCAGACGATCTACTCGGTCTCGAGTTCGCAGCTGCACGCCTGGCCCGAGGTGTACTTCCAGGGCCTGGGCTGGGTGCCGTTCGAGCCGACAAAGAGCCTCGGAACGCCCACCTCCTTCGCGCCGGCGTCGGTCACCGGCGGCAACGGCACGAACAACGCCGACCCGAGCCTGGGCCCGAGCGCCGGGTCGACCGCGTCGCCGAGCATCGCGGCCGGGCTCGACGACCCGGGCCTGGATCAGGGCGCGTCCGGCACCGCCGAATCGCAGTCCAGCCCGCTGCCGTGGGTGATCTTGATCGGGATCCTCATCGCACTGCTCGTGCCCGCGCTGACCCGCGAGATCCGCCGGCGCCAGCTGATGGTGGCCGCGCGCGGCGGTGATGCGGCGGCGGCGTGGACGAGCGTGCAGGATGTCGCGATCGACATCGGCGTGCCGGTGCCCGGCAGCGAGACGCCGCGCACCTTCGGCGCCCGCCTGGTCACCACCCGCGGGGTGCCCGCCGCCGAGATGCAGGTGCTCGTCAGCGGCATCGAGCGCGCCTCGTACGCCCCCGGCGGCCTGAGCCGGGTGGAGGGTCGCGCGGTGGCGGATGCGGCATCCCGGGTCCGCCTCGCCCTGCTGGCGTCGATCGACACGGCGCCGCGCCTGGCCGCGCTGCTGCTGCCGCGCTCTCTGGTGATCCGTCCCGGCTCGATGTACGCCGGCGCGAAGGTGAGCGTCACCGGCCGCTGAGCGGACGCGGGCGTCCACGGTCGGGCACCGCGGCGGATGCTGCCGCCGCGGTGCCCGGACCGGTTCACGGGTTGATCTTGAGCGGAACCGTGACCGTCGTGCTCGCCGATCCCGTGCCACCGACGCTGTCGGTCGCGGTGACGGTCAGCGTGTACACGCGCCCGGCGGGATCGAATCCGGCGCGCTCGGATCGCAGCAGCACCTTCGTCGGCGAGATCACCATCCAGTCCGGAGAGGTGTGGTCACCGAAGGACGTGACGGGCTGGCTGCTGGCCACGCTGAGCGCGACGGCGGGCTGGCCGCAGTTGTCCTGCACGGTGTACGACACGCCGTCGGGGAACAGCTTGTGATCCGGCGGCCACAGGACCGGAATGACCGCCTTGAGTCCGTTGATCACCGGCGGCGGGTTGGATGCCACGACCGACGCGGTGGCCGAATCGTTGCCCGGCTCCTTGTCGGTGGGATCGGATGCCACGGACGCCGTCGCGGTCAGCACGGTGCCGTCCGCGAGCGCGCAGGGCACGGTGACGGTGAAGGGCGCCGTGACCGTGGCGTTGCCAGCCACCAGCGGGAATACCGCGCTCGTGCTCGATGCCGTCGTGCCGGCGGGCGCGGTGAACGACACCGTCACGTTGTCGGCGGGCATCGGGGAGAGGTTGTGCACCGTCGCGGTGTAGGTGACGGTGCCGCCGGTCAGCACGGGGTCGGGCGAGCCCGACAGCGTGATCGCCAGATCGGGCCGCGCCGCCTCCGCCACCATCGCCGAGATCTGCTGCGACGTCGCGTACGTCAGCTCCTGATCCGGCTGCACCGCGCCGCCCTTGTCGGTCGACAGCGCCGCCTGGAACTTGATGTTCGCCCAGTCGTCGAATCCGGTGAGCGTCGACTTCTGCACCGCGTCGCACCCGCTGAACCCGAAGTCGTTGAGGTCGACCGACACGGGGTTCTCGATGACCGGGTTGCCCCCGGCATCCGTGTTCCCGTTCCAGTTGATCGGACCGTTACCGGCCGCGCTGCTGGTGTTGGCGCCGCCGTCGTTCGTCCACAGCGTCGAGTCGGTGCCGTCCTGGATGCCGAGATTCTCGTCGAGCGAGGACTCCACCAGGGGTGGCAGCGCCTGGGCGGAGTAGTCCAGCCGCAGCCGGGAATCGAGGATCCCGTTGTTGTCCGTGTCGACATTCAGCGCCGGCAGCGTCGGATCGGGGATGCCACTGGTCTGGAACAGGTAGCTCATCACGCTCAGGTAGTTCGGCTTGCAGTTGTTCGCCGCATCGCCGACGTTACCACCGTGATCGAGGCGCAGCGCGTGGCCCAACTCGTGCACGTAGGTGCCGGCCTGTTCGCGCACCGAGCCGACGTCGTTGGTCCACCCGCCGAGGCTGATGAGCGGGTCCTTGCCGCTGTTGGAGCAGCAGACGCCCGAGCTGCCGGTGTCGGGCGCGGGGCGCTGGTGCGTCCACAGGCTGTAGTGCAGGTACGGGCGCAGGTTCGGGTCGAAGTTCGCGTCGCGTACCGCCTCCGCGCCGTTGCTCCAGTCCAGCAGCATCTGCTCGGGGATCGGATCGTCGACGACCGAGATGAGATCGATGCCGGTGCTTTTGTGCGTGCCCGGGTACGGGCATCCGCTCGGCGCCGTCACCGGGGCTTGATCGAACATCGCTGCGGCCTCGTCCAGTGCCGCCTGCAGCGGCCGGTGGGTGTGACCGTCGGCGGCGCCGTCCATGAAGTCGATCTCGGTGACGATCGACGGGCGGCACGGGTCCGCGCCGAGCGCTGCCAGGTCGAGGATCACCGCGCCGTTGGCATCCCGGATGCCGAAACGCTCAACGCCGTCGGGGATGCCGTCGCCGTCGAAGTCGCCGGTGCCGTCGAGGGACACGTCGAAGGTCACCGCGACGTTGGCGCCCTTGCAGAACCCGGTGTTGGGGGCGGTGTCGCCGGTCCAGCCGCCGGTGGCGACGTCGAGTGTGATGCTGATGTCGTCGTTGCCCGGATCGCACGCGTCGAGCTGGTCGTCGGCCGAGGAGTCGTCGTCATCCCAGATCTCGATGACGACGGGCACCGTGGTGGTGCCGGCTGCAACGGTGCGGCTGAAGTTCCAGTACGGGCGCACGTCCGGCGGGTCCGGGTTGTCGATGTAGTCGGACTCGTCGAAGCCCTGCCCGTTGATCGAGACGCGGGCGTAGGGGTCGTCGGGGCACGGCACGAGGTCGCCCTCGTCGCAGGACACCTCCGCGACTCGCAGGATCCGCACCGAAACCGTGATCGGGTCGGCCGCATTCGCGGTCGTCGGCGCGACCAGCAGGGCGCCGACCAGACAGAGGAAGGCGGTCAGCGCCACGGCGATGCGGCGCGAGGGCGTGCGAGTGGTCATGATCGGCTCCGGTCCGGCGCGCCGACGCGGCCCCTCCCGCGTTCCGCGGCGCTCGAA
>CAXTES010000149.1:0-5415 GCA_964243215.1 uncultured Microbacterium sp.
GTCCTCGCCGAGCGTGGTGGCGAACCCGTGGAACTCCTGCCCGAGCGTCATCGGCACGGCATCCTGCAGCTGGGTGCGCCCCACCTTCAGCACGTCGTGGAACTCGACCGCCTTGGCGAGGAAGGCCTTGCGCAGCAGGTCGAGCTCTTCGAGCAGGGTGAGCAGATCCAGGCTGAGACCGACTTTGACCGCCGTCGGGTACACGTCATTGGTCGACTGCGACCGGTTGGTGTGGTCGATCGGCGACAGGAAGGCGTAGTCGCCCTTCTCGCGGCCGGCCATCTCGAGCGCGATGTTGGTGATGACCTCGTTGGCGTTCATGTTGGTCGAGGTGCCCGCGCCACCCTGGATCACGCCGACGATGAACTGATCGTGGAACTCGCCGTCGATGACCCGTTGCGAAGCGCGGTCAATGAGGTCGGCCGTGTCAGCGTCGAGCACGCCGATCTCGCGGTTCGCACGCGCGGATGCCTGCTTGACCATCGCGAGCGCGCGGACCAGGTCGGCGTACACCGAGATCGGCCGCTTGCTGACCGGGAAGTTCTCGAGCGCCCGGGCGGTGTGGATGCCCCAGTAGGCGTCGGCGGGGATCTGCATCGATCCCAGTGAGTCGGTTTCGGTGCGGGTGCGCGTCATCGCGTCCAGGGCCATGTGCGGAGTCCTCGTGGGTCGTTCCGGCGGGGAAAGGGGATGCCTCGAGCCTACTCGCGCGCCCCTCGCCGCTTCCTGTACGGCCGGTACATCCCCGCGGCCGGCGGTGTACCGGCCGTACAGCGCGGCGTCAGCGCGCCCGTTTGCGCGAGAACGCCTCGAGTCGCTGCTCGGAGGTCAGCTGCGCCATGCGTGCCGCCCATTCCGCGGAGAAGAAGTCGCCGCCTTCGGCATCGACCACGGGCACCACGGCGTGCGTCACGGTGTCGTCGTACACGTGCACCAGGTGGAATGACTGGCCGGCATCCATGCCGTTGACCTCGACGGGCGGCCGAGCGAGGTCCATCGTGTAGCACGTGGCTGCGGCGACGCTCACCGGGATGCCGGCGAACGTTCCGCTGGTGGAGTAGTGCAGGTGGCCGGCGAGGATCGTTCGCACATCGGTGCCGGCGAGAACAGCGGCGAGGCGCCCCTGGTCGCGCAGCTCCAGGATGTCGAACAGCGGCACGTGGCTGGGCAGCGGCGGGTGGTGCATGGCGAGGATCGTGCCGAGCGGTGCGGGCACGGAGAGCACCTCGCGGAGCCAGCTCAACTGGGCGTCATCGAGATCGCCGTGGTGCCAGCCGGGCACGCTGGTGTCGAGCGCGACGACGCGGAGTCCGTCGAGGTCCCAGACCCCGGTGACCGGCTCCTCGGTCGCCTCGAGTCCGAGCAGCGCGCTGCGCAATCCGGGACGCTCATCATGGTTGCCCGCCACCCACACCACCGGCGCACCGAGCCGCGCGGCGACCGGTTCGACCGCGTCCTTCAAGGCGGAATAGGCGTCGGGCTCGCCCAGGTCCGTCAGGTCGCCGGTGAACACGATGGCGTCGGGACGGATGCCGAGGCTCTCGACCGCCGCGAGGGTTCGACGCAGATTCGCTGCGGTGTCGTAGCGGCCCGCCAGGCGACCACCGGTGAGCAGGTGGGTGTCGCTCAGGTGGACGAGGATCCGCCGCGCCGGCGGGTACTGGCCGAAGTGCACGGCTGCGGCCGGGTCCGCGCGCCCGGACGCCCCGGACGACGCGTCAGCGGCACCGGGCCAGGACGGGGGAACCATGCCTCCAGCGTACGGTGGGGCTCCCCCGCCGCCGGGGTCAGCGGCCGAGGACGATGAGCAGCAGCCCGCCCGCGACGGCGAGCCCGCACATCCCGAACGACACTTACGCGCCCGCGAGCGCGGCGCGCTTCTGACCCGCCGACAGCGGACTCTTCTTGGCGGCCTTCGCGGCCGCCTTGGCGGCGCGCCGGGCCTCCTTCTCGGAGACCACCGTGCTCGCGTCGGTGAATTCCGCGGGCGCGACCACCGGCGCGCGTCCGGCTCGCACGAGCAGTCGCAGTGCCACCGCGTAGAAGCCGACCACCAGCAGCGCGCCGACGAGCGCGGCCGCGAACACCTGGACGAAGGCGAGCCAGTTGATCGCGAGATTCACGTCCCGCCTCCCGGCGTGCGCTCGGCCGCGGAGACGGGTGTGGCGGCATCCGGCTGCTCGCCGACGACCAGGGCCGCGGGCACGGCTTCGTCCTCGGCGCGTCTGGTCTCGGCCGCCTCGAGACGGCGCTGCCGACGCGTGGGCGGCGGGTTCCGCTTGACCTTCACGGCGCGTCCGGATGCCGCCACCTCGCTCATCGCGTTGTGGGCGGTCACCCGGTTGCGGCGGGACCGCCAGAACATCGCGGCGATGATCGCGACGGCCAGGACGGCGTCGATGAGGATGCCCGGCATCCCGAGCCAGACCACCACGAGCGCCGCGATCGCGCCCACCGCGCCGGCCGCCGGGAGGGTGAGCACCCACCCCACCGCGATGCGCCCGACCGTGCCCCAGCGGACCTTCGAGCCGCGACGCCCGAGGCCGGACCCGATCACCGAGCCGGAGGCGACCTGCGTCGTCGACAGCGCGAACCCGAAAGCACTGGATGCCAGGATCGTGGCGGCCGTCGACGCCTCGGCCGAGAAGCCCTGGGCGGGTTTGACGTCGGTGAGGCCCTTGCCCAGCGTGCGGATGATGCGCCAACCGCCCATGTACGTGCCGAGCGCGATCGTGAACGCGCAGGCGAGGATCACCCACAGTTGCGGGTCGTCGGCGGCGGCATCCTGCCATCCGGCCATGATCAGAGCGAGCGTGATGACACCCATCGTCTTCTGCGCATCGTTCGTGCCGTGGGCGAGCGCGACCAGTGAGGACGTGAAGATCTGGCCCCAGCGGAAGCCGTCGCGCCCGTCGGGCTTGGTGTCGTACCGCCGGGTCACCGCATAGGCGACCCGGGTGGCCACCAAGGCGATGATGCCGGCGGTGAACGGCGCGATGACGGCGGGCAGCACCACCTTGCTGAGCACCTCGCCGAAATCGATGGCCAGCACCCCGACGCCGACGAGCGTCGCTCCGATGAGACCGCCGAACAGCGCGTGGGACGAGCTGGACGGCAGGCCGAGTAGCCACGTGAGCATGTTCCACGTGATCGCCCCGATCAGGCCGGCGAAGATGAGCGGTAGGAACGCGGTCGCGGAGATCTGGTCCTCGCGGATGATGCCGTGCGAGATCGTCTTGGACACTTCTGTCGACAAGAATGCGCCGACGAGGTTCAGCCCCGCGGCCAGCAGCACCGCGACGCGGGGCTTGAGCGCGCCGGTGGCGATGGGGGTCGCCATCGCGTTCGCGGTGTCGTGGAAGCCGTTCGTGAAATCGAAGAACAGCGCCAGCGCGATGACCAGGAGAACGATCAGGCCTGCGGTCTCCACCGTTCGCTTTCCGTGAGAGGGCGGGGATTCTGTGCCGACGAGATCGGCGATGCGAACGAACAGTTCACCGTGGGTTCAGCGTCCGGCAACCGGGCCACCCCAATGCTGACACCGGGTGCACCCGCGGTCAACTCGCACCGCTCGCGCAATCCGTGCCGCCCGCCGCTGCGAATCACCTCCAGGAGTCCGCATCGGCGGAACGGAAGAGGCCGTCGATGAGTCGCAGGCGATCTGTGTGGTTCGCGTTGCTGGCGGCCTTCTCGGGCGTGGTGTCGGCCGGAGCCTTCCTGGCGGTCGCCGAGGTGCTGGCGCTGCTGTTCGCGCGGGCAGCGAGTCCCATCCTCGCGGTCGGGTCGTTCGTCATCGACATCATCCCGCGGCCGCTGAAGGAACTGGCCATCACGACGTTCGGCGCGTACGACAAGCCGGCGCTGCTGGTGGGACTCGGGCTCGGGGTCGTCGTCGCGGCCGCGGTCGCCGGCATCCTCCAGTACCTGCGGCCGCCGCTCGGCGTGATCGCGCTGGGAATCGCCGGTGTCATCGCGACCGGCGCGGTGCTGACCCGGGCCGGGGCGACGCCGCTGGGCGCGATCCCGTCCCTTGCCGGAGCAGTGGTGGGCGGCATCCTGATCCACCTGCTGGTGCGCCGGCTGCGCGCGTGGCGCGATGGCACCGTCGCTGGCGCGGATGCCGGCATCGGTGAGGGCGCCGAGGCGGCGGCGGCCCGCGGTCGGGTGGACCGGCGGGCGTTCGTCCGCTACTCGCTGCTGACCGCCGCCGTCGCACTCGTGGCCGGTACCGGCGCTCGGGTCATCTCGGCGGCGACCTCGTCGATCGCGGCGATCCGCGACGCGCTGCGGCTGCCCGCGCCGCGGTCGAAGGTCACGATTCCGGCCGGTGCGGAACTGGACATCCCGGGCATCACGCCGCTGGTCACGCCGAACACCGACTTCTACCGCGTCGACACGGCGCTGACCGTACCCGACGTGGACCCGTCGACCTGGCGGCTCGTGATCGACGGGATGGTCGACCGCCGTGTCGAGCTGACCTTCGATGATCTGATCGGCATGGGGCTGGACGAATACGCGATCACCCTGACGTGCGTGTCCAATGAAGTCGGTGGCGAGCTGGTCGGCAACGCGACGTGGCTCGGCGTGCGGGTCAGCGACGTGCTGCGCATGGCGGGGCCGCAATCCGGCGCCGACATGGTGCTCTCGCGCAGCGTGGATGGATTCACGGCGAGCACACCGCTGTCGACCCTGACCGATTCGGCACGCGACGCGATCCTCGCGGTCGGGATGAACGGTGAGCCGCTGCCGGCCGAGCACGGGTTCCCGGTGCGCATGGTGGTTCCGGGACTCTACGGCTACGTGTCGGCGACCAAGTGGCTCAGCGGGCTGACGGTGACGACGTTCGCGAAGGACCAGGCGTACTGGACCCCGCGCGGCTACAGCGCGCAGGCGCCGATCAAGATGTCGTCGCGCATCGATACGCCGCGCACCGACGCACCCGTCACCGCCGGCGCGGTCGCGGTGGCGGGGATGGCGTGGGCGCAGACGATCGGGATCGAGCGCGTCGAGGTGTCGATCGACGACGGGCAGTGGCAGCAGGCGACCCTGGCGACCGCGGTCAACGCCGACACGTGGGTGCAGTGGCACCTGGAGTGGGATGCCGCCCCGGGAACCCACTACCTCGCCGTGCGCGCGGTGGACCATGCCGGCAACCTGCAGATCGAAGATCGTGCGCCGATCGCGCCGGACGGATCCAGCGGGTGGCAGCGGACCCTCGTGACCGTCCGCTGACGCCCGGGGCGGCTAGCGTAAGACGGTGACCGACACCGCCACCGAGGCATCCCTCACCCCTCCCGTCACCGTCCGGAAACCGATCGTCCGTCGCTTTCACGGCGACGAGGTCCACGACTCCTACGAGTGGCTGCGCGCCAAGGACGACGAGGCGGTCCTGGACCACCTCCGTGCCGAGAACGC
>CAXTES010000149.1:5515-7553 GCA_964243215.1 uncultured Microbacterium sp.
TGGCTGCACGAGCTGGGCACGCCCGTAGCCGACGACGCCACGCTGTATCACGAGCCCGACGAGCGCTACTGGGTCGGCGCGGGGTTCACGCGCAGCGACCGCTATCTCGTCATCGGCGTCGGATCGTCCATCACGTCGGAGGAGTGGCTGGTGGATGCGACCGACCTGCGGTCCGAACCACGGGTGGTATGGGAGCGCCGCGAGGGCGTCGAGTACGACTCTGACCACGCGGTCATCGACGGCGAGGACGTGCTGTACGTCCTGCACAACGAGGATGCCCTGGACTTCGAGCTGGTGCGGGTCGCGGCATCCCATCCCTCCGGCGATCGCACGGTGGTGATCCCCCACGAGCCGGGCCGCCGGCTGCTGGGCGCGTCGACCTTCCGCGACTGGGCCGTCGTCGGGTACCGGCGCGACGGTCTGGCGCGGCTCGGGATGCTCGAGTACCGCAGCGACGCGGTGGACGAGCTGGAGTTCGACGAGCCGCTGTACTCGGTGGGGGCGTCGGGCAACGCGGAGTGGGCACCTCCGGTCATCCGCCTCGGTTACACCTCGTTCGTGACGCCGGCGGCGGTGTACGACTACGACGTCGCCACCCGGGCGCTGCTGCTGCGCAAGCGCCAGCCGGTGCTCGGCGGCTACGATCCGGCCGAGTACGCGCAGGAGCGGGTGTGGGCGGTGGCCGAAGATGGCATCCGGATCCCGATCTCGCTGGTGTGGAAACGCTCGTTCGGCGACCTGGGCGGAGCGCCGCGACCGCTGCACCTGTACGGCTATGGGTCGTACGAGCACTCGATCGAGCCCGGGTTCTCGGTGCCGCGGCTGTCGGAGCTGGACCGCGGCGTCGTGTTCGCGGTCGCGCACGTGCGCGGCGGCGGCGAGATGGGCCGGCAGTGGTACGAGGACGGCAAGATGCTGCGCAAGCGCAACACGTTCACCGACTTCGTCGACTGCGCGCGGCACCTGATCGACACCGGGTACACGTCGGCGTCGCAGCTCGTCGCGGAGGGCGGCTCGGCCGGGGGCCTGCTGATGGGCGCCGTGGCGAACTTGGCGCCAGAGCTGTTCGCCGGCGTCGTCGCGGACGTGCCCTTCGTGGACGCGCTGACGACGATCCTGGATCCGTCGCTGCCGCTGACGGTGATCGAATGGGACGAGTGGGGCGACCCGCTCCACGACGCCGACGTCTACGCGTACATGAAGTCCTACACGCCGTACGAGAACGTGCGCGCGGATGCCGCGTACCCGCGCATCCTCGCCGTCACCTCGCTCAACGACACCCGGGTGTTGTACGTCGAGCCGGCGAAGTGGGTCGCGCGGCTGCGCGAGGTCGGAGCCGACGCGCTGCTGAAGTGTGAGATGGTCGCCGGTCACGGCGGCGTCAGCGGGCGGTACAACGCGTGGCGCGAGCGCGCGTTCGAGCTGGCGTGGATCCTGGACGTCCTCGGGGTCGCGGAGGCGGGGGACGAGGCGGGCGTACCCGGGGCCGCGGAGGCCTGAGCCCCGGCATCCGTACGTGTCCCGAAGTGTCGGTTGCATGTCCCGAAGTCTCGGTTGCATGTCCCGAAGTTAGGCAAAAAGAGCCCGCTGTTTGCCGAACTTCGGGACACGGATCGGCGCGACGCGACCACTTCACCCGGGCAGGCCGGTCAGACAGACGGTCGCCAGCCGGCGCGCACGAGGGCGTCGCGCACCTTTCGCACCGCGACCGCACCGTCGCCGCGCATGTGATGCTTCATGATCCGGACGTGATCCCACCCCTCTGCCCGGATTCGTTCCCACCGGTCACCGTCCCTTGCGAACTGATCGAGGTCTTCGGCATGCACGCGCCCGTCGTACTCGGGCGTCACACGCCAACGTGGGTATGCGAGATCGAGTTCGGCGACCGCGCGGCCACTGTTGTCGCGCAGGGTCCAGTTGATGGAGGGCTCGGGTAGCCCCGCCCGCACGAGGAGGAGTCGCAATTTCGTCTCCCGCGGGGAACGGGCACCGACGCGGATGTCCGCCAGCGCGCGGACCAGGATGCCACGGCGCATGT
>CAXTES010000150.1:0-7543 GCA_964243215.1 uncultured Microbacterium sp.
TCCTGCGCTACTGGGCAACCCTCTTCGCAACCCCGCGTGCACTCTCGGCGACCCGACGTGCACTCTCGGCGACCCCGCGTGCACTCTCGGCGCTCGGGATTTGCGGTTGCCGCGAGGCGGCGGGTATGGTCGCGGCATGCTTCCGGCCGCGCTCTCCGATGCGACGCTCCTCGTGAGCGACGCCTCCGCGCGCCGACGTCTGGGCGGACGCCGACTCTAGGCGACCCTGCGCTCCGGTCCCGTAGGACCGTCGCGGCGTCGCCGTCTCCGGCCGCAACCCCCCAGAACCTAAGGTGGAATCATGACCTTCTCGGTCGCCGTGTCCGGCGCGTCCGGCTACGCCGGAGGAGAGGTGCTGCGCTTACTCGCGGCCCATCCCGACGTCGAGATCCGCACCGTCACGGCGAACTCGAGCGCCGGTCAGTCGCTCGCCGCCCACCAGCCGCACCTCCGGTCGCTCGCGCATCTGACCCTCCGCGAGACGACCCCCGACACCCTCGCCGGCCACGACATCGTCGTGCTCGCGCTGCCGCACGGACAGTCGGGCCAGTACACGGACGCGCTCGCCGACGTGCCGCTCGTCATCGATGCCGGCGCCGACCACCGGCTCGAGTCCGCCTCGGACTGGGCCCAGTTCTACGGCGGCGTCTTCGCCGAACCGTGGACCTACGGCGTCCCCGAGCTGCCGGTCGGCGACGGCAAGCAGCGCGATCGCCTCGTCGGCGCCACCCGCATCGCGGCGCCCGGATGCAACGCCTCGGCGGTCAGTCTCAGCCTCGCCCCGGGCGTCGCGGCCGGTGTCATCGATGCATCCGACATCGTCAGCGTGCTCGCCGTCGGCCCGTCCGGCGCGGGCAGGAGCCTCAAGCCGCACCTGCTCGCCAGCGAGGTGCTCGGCACCGCAAACCCGTACGCGGTCGGTGGCACGCACCGTCACATCCCGGAGATCCGCCAGGCGTTGGCCGCGGCGCGGCGGTCCCCGGCACGCGAATCGGAGAATCACGCAGAACTCGGAGAATCCGGGCGAGATGTTCCGAAAAGCCGGCAATCCTCCGAGAACGACGGCGCCACGGGCCGGATGCGAGGAACCGCAGAAAGCATCCGCATCTCGTTCACTCCCGTGATCGTGCCGATGGCCCGGGGCATCCTCGCTACATCGTCCGCGCCCATCGCCCCCGGCGCGAGCGACGACGACATCCGCGACGCATGGCGCGCCGCCTACGCCGAAGAGCCCTTCGTGCAGGTGCTGCCCCCCGGATGCTTCCCCCGCACCGCGGACGTCCTCGGCGCCAACACGGCCCTGATGGGCGTGGCCATCGACCGCGGCGCCAACCGCGTGGTCGTGGTCGCCGCGGTCGACAACCTCGTCAAGGGCACGGCGGGCGCTGCCGTGCAGTCGATGAACATCGCGCTCGGGCTGCCCGAAGACCGCGCGCTGACAGTCAACGGGGTCGCGCCGTGAGCGTCACTGCGGCCGCGGGGTTCGAGGCATCCGGCGTCGCCGTCGGGCTTCGATCCGGGGGCGGCCCCGATGTCGCCGTCGTCGTGAACCGGGGTCCGCTGAAAGTCGGCGCCGCAGTGTTCACGAGCAATCGCGCGAAGGCGAATCCGATCCTGTGGTCCGAGCAGGCCGTGCGCGACGGCGTCGTCGAGGCGGTCGTGCTCAACGCCGGCGGCGCCAACTGCTTCACCGGCGCCTTCGGGTTCCAGACCACGCACCTGACCGCCGAGAAGACCGCCGAACTCCTCGGATGCAGCGCCGGTGACGTGCTGGTGTGCTCCACCGGGCTCATCGGCACCGGCGACGGCGAGTTCCGCGCCAAGGTTCTCGCCGGCGCCGAACGCGGCGTCGCGGCGCTCGCAGCGGACGGCGGCGACGAGGCATCCCTCGCGATCATGACGACGGACTCTCACCCCAAGCGAGCGGTGCGCACCGTCGGCGGCTGGACGATCGGCGGCATGGCCAAGGGAGCCGGGATGCTGGCACCCGGCCTCGCGACGATGCTCGTGGTGATCACCACCGACGCCGTGGTCGACGCATCCGCGGCCGACGCGGCGCTGCGACGCGCGACGAGCGTCAGCTTCGACCGGCTCGACTCGGACGGATGCATGTCGACCAACGACCAGGTGACGCTGCTGGCCAGCGGCGCAAGCGGCGTCACGCCCGAGCCCGACGAGTTCGCCGCGGCACTCGCCGAGGTGTGCCTCGACCTCGCCCGGCAGCTGCAATCGGACGCCGAGGGCGCCAGCCACGACATCACGATCGACGTCGTCAACGCCGCATCCGAGCAGGATGCCGTCGAGGTGGGTCGCTCGATCGCCCGCAACAACCTGTTCAAGGCCGCAATCTTCGGCAACGACCCGAACTGGGGGAGGGTGCTCGCCGCGATCGGCACCACGTCCGCCGAATTCGATCCCTATGCCGTCGACGTGTCGATGAACGGCGTCCGGGTGTGCTCGGACGGGGGGCCCGACCGCCCGCGCGAGGAGGTCGACCTCGCCCCGCGGGCCGTCGCCATCGCCGTCGACCTCAAGGCCGGCGACGCGGCGGCGACGATCCTCACGAACGATCTGACCCACGACTACGTCCACGAGAACAGCGCCTACGCGACATGAGCGACATCGACCTGCAGGACACCGATCCGGCCGCGGCATCCGCCAAAGCCGAGACGCTCATCGAGTCGCTGCCGTGGCTGCGCCGGTTCCGCGACCAGGTCGTCGTCATCAAGTACGGCGGCAACGCGATGATCAGCGAAGAGCTGCAGGATGCCTTCGCCGCCGACATCGCGTACCTCAGATACGTCGGCGTCCAGCCGGTCGTGGTGCACGGCGGCGGCCCGCAGATCTCGTCGATGCTGGACCGCCTCGCCATTCCGAGCGAGTTCAAGGGCGGGTACCGGGTCACCAGCACCGAGGCGATCTCGGTGGTGCGCATGGTGCTGACCGGGCAGATCAACCCCCAGCTGGTGGGCAAGATCAATGCGCACGGGCCGCTGGCGGCCGGATTGTCCGGCGAGGACGCCGGCCTGTTCGGCGGTCGTCGCCGAGGCGTCGTGGTCGACGGCGTCGAGCACGACCTCGGACGCGTCGGCAACGTCGTCGAGGTCGACCCGCAGCCGGTGCTCGACCAGCTCGCCGCCGGCCGCATCCCCGTCGTCTCCAGCATCGCGCCGGACCTGGATCATCCCGGTCATTCCCTCAACGTCAACGCGGATGCCGCGGCGGCGGCGCTCGCGGTGGCGCTGGGTGCGAGCAAGCTCGTGGTGCTCACCGACGTGCCGGGGCTGTACGCCGACTGGCCGGACCGCCGCTCGCTCGTCTCGCATCTGACGTCGGCCGAGTTGCGCGAGATGCTGCCACGCCTCGAGTCGGGCATGATCCCGAAGATGCAGGCGTGCCTGGACGCGGTGGAAGGCGGCGTCGACACCGCAGCGATCATCGACGGGCGCGTGCCGCACGCGGTGCTGGTGGAGATGTTCACCCACAAGGGGATCGGAACGGAGGTCGTCGCATGACGACGTGGCAGGACGACGCCGGGCGGGATCTGGTGCGCAGCTTCGGCGAACGGCTCGCGCTGTTCGTGCGGGGCGAAGGGGCGTACCTGTGGGATGCCGACGGGCGCCGCTACCTCGATTTCCTCGGCGGCATCGCGGTGAACTCCCTCGGGCACGCGCACCCCGTCTTCGTCGAGGCCGTGTCGCGGCAGGCCGCGACACTCGTGCACGTGTCCAACTACTTCGCCACCGAGCCGCAGCTCGACCTGGCGCGGCTGCTCAAGCGGCTCGCCGGCACCGGCGAGGCGGGCCGGGTCTACTTCGGCAACTCCGGGACCGAGGCCAACGAAGCGGCGTTCAAGCTCGCTCGCCTGCACGGTGGCGACGCGCGGCCGCGCGTGCTGTCGCTGACCGACGCGTTCCACGGTCGCACGATGGGGTCGCTCGCACTCACCGGGAAGTCCGGGATGCGCGCGCCCTTCGGTCCGATGGTCCCGGGGGTCGAGTTCCTCGACTCCACGATCGAAGCGCTCGAAGAGACGATGGATGAGCGCGTCGCGGCGCTGTTCGTCGAGCCGATCAAAGGCGAGGCGGGTGTCGTGGAGCTGCCCGACGGCTACCTGCGCGCCGCCCGCGAGCTCACCGAACGCCACGGCGCGCTGCTCATCGTCGACGAGATCCAGACCGGCGCCGGACGCACCGGGAAGTGGTTCGGCTTCCAGCACGACAACGTCACCCCCGACGCGATAACCGTCGCCAAGGGCATCGGCGGCGGGTTCCCGATCGGCGCGCTGATCACCTACGGCGCGGCCAGCGAGCTGTTCTACCCCGGCACCCACGGCTCCACGTTCGGCGGAAACGCGCTCGGCACGGCGGTGGCCGCCGCCGTGCTCGGTGAGATCGAACGGGCGGACCTGCTCGAGAACGCCCGGTCCCGAGGCATCCAGATCCGCGACGCGATCGCCGCGATCGACTCGTCGTTGGTGGCCGGATGCCGCGGCCGGGGGCTGCTCATCGGCATCGCGCTGCACCACCCGGTCGCCAAGGCGGTCACCGCCGCGGCGCAGCAGCACGGCCTCATCGTCAACGCCGCCAACGACGACACGATCCGCCTCGCGCCGGCGCTGATCATCGGCGATGTCGAGATCGACGAGTTCACCGAACTGTTCGCCGCCTCGCTGCGGACGGTCGAGGACGCGCTGGTGCTCGACCCCGCCGAGGTGCCGGCATGACGCGGCACCTCCTGCGCGACGACGACCTCACCGCGGCCGAACAGGCCGAGATCCTGGATCTCGCGCTGGAGCTGAAGAAGGATCGCTGGGCGTCCAAGCCCCTCGACGGACCTCAGACGGTCGCGGTGATCTTCGACAAGTCATCCACGCGAACCCGGGTGTCGTTCGCGGTGGGCATCGCCGACCTCGGCGGATCGCCGCTGATCATCTCCACCGCCAACAGTCAGCTCGGCGGCAAGGAGACGCCGTCCGACACCGCGCGCGTCCTCGAGCGACAGGTCGCGGCGATCGTGTGGCGCACGTATGCGCAGGCGGGTCTGGAGGAGATGGCCCGCGGCACCCGGGTGCCCGTCGTCAACGCGCTCAGCGACGACTTCCATCCCTGTCAGCTGCTCGCCGACCTGCTCACCATCCGCGAGCACCTCGGCGACCTGACCGGCCGAACCCTCGCGTTCTTCGGCGACGGCCGCTCGAACATGGGTCACTCGTACATGCTCGCGTGCGTCACCGCCGGGATGCACGTGCGCGTCGCCTCGCCCGAGCAATACGCGCCGCGCGCCGACATCCTCGCCGACGCCGACCGTCGCGCCGCCGAGACGGGGGGATCGGTCACGCTGCTGACCGACCCGAACGAGGCGGCCGCGGGCGCCGATGTCATCGTCACCGACACGTGGGTGTCGATGGGCAAGGAGGAGGAGAAGCTGACCCGCCTGCGCGACCTCGGCGCCTTCAAGGTCACCCAGGAGTTGATGGCGCTGGCCAAGCCCGGCGCGATCTTCATCCACTGCCTGCCGGCCGACCGCGGCTTCGAGGTGGATGCCGAGGTGATCGACGGGCCGCAGAGCGTGGTGTGGGACGAGGCGGAGAACCGGCTGCACGCGCAGAAGGCGCTGCTGGTCTGGCTGTTGCAGCAGGGCTGAAGGGGGTCCGGTCGGTGAGCGGGCGGAGCAGGACCGAGCCCTCGGGCGTCACGCCGGCCGGCTGGTTCGCTTCCCGCTGGAGCCGATTGAACGGTGCGGGCCGCGTCGGCGGCATCGACCTCGCACGCGGGCTCGCGATCGTCGGGATGTTCGCCGCGCACATGTTCGACCTGCCCGAGGTCGACCCGGTGGATGCCTCGACGTGGGGAGGCATCGCCGACGGGCGCTCGTCGATCCTGTTCGCCACGCTGGCCGGCGTCTCGCTGTCGCTCATGACCGGCGGATCCCGCATCCCGGGGGCGTCCGAAGCGAACCGCGCCCGCATCCGGATCCTCGTGCGCGCCGGCTTCATCTGGCTGCTCGGGGTGCTGCTGATCGGCACCGGTGTGCCGGTGTACGTCATCCTGCCCGCGTACGCGATCCTGTTCCTGCTGGCGCTGCCGTTCCTGCGGGTGGGTCCGGCGCCGCTGCTGCTCGCGGCGGGCGTGCTCGGCGTGGTGATGCCGTTCGTCCAGGTGCTGTTGAACGCCCTGCCGTTCTGGTCCCAGCCCGGGGGAGCCGCGCTCTCGCTGCTCCTGGGTTGGCACTATCCCTTCCCGGTGTGGATCGCCTTCCTACTGTGCGGAATGGGCATCGGCCGACTGGATCTCGGATCGCTGCGCGCGCAGTCGGCCCTGCTCGCCGCGGGCGCGGTGGCGGCGCTGGTCGGGTACGGACTCGCCGCCGTGAGCGCACCGGCGGCCCAGGCATCCGACTACTGGAGTGCGGTGTGGACGGCGCGCCCGCATTCCAGTGGCGTGCTGGAAGTCGTGGGATCGGGGGGATTCGCCATCGCCGTCATCGCCGGGTCGCTGCTGGTCTGCCGCACGTGGCTGATGTGGGTCGTCCTACCGCTCCGGGCGACGGGATCGATGCCGCTGTCGGCATACACCGCTCAGCTGGTGGGGTGGGCGATCGTGGCCGCGGCGGTGCTCGGCGACACCGGCGACCTGTTCGGGTTCCGCGCCCTCCAGCCGTTCGTCCCCTTCACCGTGTGGACGATCGTCGGATGCACCGCATGGGCGCTGCTGATCGGCCGCGGACCGCTCGAGACCATCGTGGACGCGGCGTCGCGGTTCGGCGCCGCCCGCAGCCCGGCCGGGGCCCGTCGGTAGGCTGATCGGGTGAGCGACGGCACGGGCGAGGGCACGCACGCCGGTGCGTTGTGGGGTGGCCGCTTCAGCACCGGTCCCTCGCCGGAGCTGGCAGCGCTGAGCCGGTCCACCCACTTCGACTGGACCCTCGCCCTGTACGACATCGCCGGTTCCCACGCGCACGCCAAAGCGCTCGCAGCCGCGGGCTACCTCACCGGCGAGGAAGAGCGTCGCATGCATGAAGGGCTGGATGCCCTGACGCGCGGCGTAACCGACGGGAGCCTGCGTCCGGCAGCCGGCGACGAGGATGTGCACGGCGCCCTCGAGGAGGCGCTCCTGCGCGAGGTCGGACCCGAACTCGGCGGTCGCCTGCGGGCCGGCCGCAGCCGCAACGACCAGATCGCCACGCTGGTGCGGATGTACCTGCTGGATCATTCCCGCACGATCGCCCGCGACATCCTGCGCCTCATCGACGCCATCGTCTCGCAGGCCGAGGCGCACGCCGATGCGGTGCTGCCCGGCCGCACGCACATGCAGCACGCGCAGCCGGTGCTGCTGGCCCACCACCTCCAGGCGCACGCGTGGCCGCTCGTGCGCGAGTTGGAGCGGCTGCGGGATTGGTCGGTGCGCGCGTCGGTTTCGCCGTACGGCGGTGGTGCCCTGGCCGGCTCCTCGGTCGGTCTGGATCCGCAGCTGCTCGCCGAGGAGCTGGGGCTCGGTCGGCCCGCCGAGAACTCGATCGCGGGCACCTCGTCTCGCGCTGT
>CAXTES010000151.1:0-2166 GCA_964243215.1 uncultured Microbacterium sp.
GCGGTGACGTACTGGGCCGGTTCGACCAAGCTCGCCACGGCGACGCGGCTGGCCAGTGGCGCCTGGAGCGCCACCATCAACTCGAAGTCGTACCCCAACGCCAGCTACGTCATCGTGGCCAAGGCGTCCGACGCGGCCGGCAACGTCGGCACGAGTGCGCCCATCACGATCAGCATCCGCAACTGACCCGCCCATGACAGACCTCTCGGAAGGAACCGCGTGAATCGACGCTTCATCGAACACACGCCCACTGCGCCCCGCGGGGAGGATCGATGAAGATCTCGGTGATCGGATGCGGTTACCTCGGCGCCGTGCACGCCTCGGCGATGGCCGAACTCGGCCACGAAGTGATCGGCGTGGACGTCGACGCGGTCAAGATCGCGCAACTGGCCGCGGGTGTCGCCCCGTTCTTCGAGCCCGGGCTGCCCGAGATCCTGGCATCCGCGCTCGCGAGCGGCCGGTTGCGGTTCACCACCGACATGTCCGCGATCCAGGGGGCGCAGGTGCACTTCGTCGCGGTGGGGACGCCGCAGTCGAAGGATTCCGCCGCGGCCGACCTGACCTTCGTGGATGCCGCGGTGAACGGTCTGCTGCCCTACCTCTCGGCCGGCGACCTCGTCGTGGGCAAGAGCACGGTGCCGGTGGGGACGGCCGCCCGGCTGTGCGCGACGATCGCCGACCACGGTTCCGGGGCGACGCTGGCGTGGAACCCCGAGTTCCTGCGCGAGGGATACGCCGTGAAGGACACGATCGAACCCGACCGGCTGGTGTACGGCGTGGCCTCGGACCGTGCCGTCGGCGTGCTGGACGAGGTCTACGCGCGCGCCCTCAGCACCGGAACCCCGCGGCTGGTCACCGACTTCGCGACCGCGGAGCTGGTCAAGGTCGCCGCCAACGCCTTCCTGGCGACGAAGATCTCGTTCATCAACGCGATGGCCGAGATCGCCGAGGTCACCGGAGCCGACGTCACCCAGCTGGCCGATGCCATCGGGCACGACGCGCGGATCGGGCGACGCTTCCTCAACGCCGGCGTGGGCTTCGGCGGCGGCTGTCTGCCGAAGGACATCCGCGCGTTCACCGCCCGCGCCGAGGAACTCGGCCGCGGTGAATCCGTCGCCTTCTTGAAAGAGGTGGATGCCATCAACCTGCGACGCCGGGAACGGGTCTCGGATCTCGCCGTCCAGGCGCTCGGCGGCTCGGTGTTCGGCCGCAAGGTGGCCGTGCTGGGCGTCACGTTCAAGCCGCACTCCGACGACGTGCGGGACTCGCCGGCGCTGGACGTCGCGGTGCGGCTGAAGGGACTCGGTGCGGACGTCGTTGTCACCGACCCGGAGGGTCTGGACAACGCCCGGCTGCGGCATCCGCAGCTGCTGTACACATCCGTCACCGACGAGGCGCTGCGGCACGCCGACCTGGCGGTGCTGGTCACGGAGTGGCCGCAGTACACCGACCTGGACCCGTCGTACGTCGCCTCGATCGTGCGGGCGCCGCGCATCATCGACGCCCGCAACGCGCTCGACGCCGCGGCGTGGCGCGCGGCGGGCTTCGAGTACCGCGGCCTGGGCCGAAGCTAGGCGACGCGATGGCAGCGGGCCACGCCGTGCACACTCCGCGCGGCTTTCGAGCGGACATCCAGGGTCTGCGCGCCCTCGCGGTGATCCTCGTCGTGGCCGACCACGCGTGGGGATGGCCGCGCGGCGGATTCGTCGGTGTGGACGTGTTCTACGTCATCTCGGGGTTCCTGATCACCGGACTGCTCCTTCGCGAACTCGAGTCGACCGGATCGGTGTCGCTGCGCGCCTTCTACGCCAGACGGCTGCGCCGGATCGCACCGGCCGCCGTGGCGGTGCTGGTCGTCACCGTCGTCGGAGCCTTCGCGCTGTGGTACCTGCCCCGCGCCCTCCAGACACTGCTGGATGCCGCCAGCGCGCTGCTGTTCGTCTCGAATTGGCACTTCATCGCCCTCGGTGCGGACTACCTGCAGGGTTCCGGTCCGGTCTCGCCGGTGCAGCACTACTGGTCGCTGTCGATCGAGGAGCAGTTCTACGGCGCGTGGCCGCTGCTGATCCTGGTGTTGTTCACCCTCCTGCGCCGCTCACGCCGCGCACTGACCGCACTGGTGGTCGTCGGCATCCTCGCCGGCCTGGCCTGGGCCGCGTACCAGAC
>CAXTES010000151.1:2266-7471 GCA_964243215.1 uncultured Microbacterium sp.
CCCGTGGCGCAGTGGTTCGGTGACATCTCGTACAGCCTGTACCTCGTCCACTTCCCCGTCCTGATCTTCGCGTTCTCGATCTTCGGCGACGGCCTGTGGGTGGCGTCGGCATGCGTGCCGGTCATGGTCGGGCTGGCCTGGCTGTGCCGGGTCTTCGTGGAGCAGCCCGTCATCGACGGCCGCTTCCTCGCCGGGATCGCGAAGCTCAAGAACCACCGGCGCTTCGTGGCCCGGGATGCGGCCGTGGGCGTTGCGGTGCTGGCGTCGATCGTGGTGCTGTCGGTCGCTCAGCTTCGCGGACCCGAGGTCCTGCGCTCTGGCGCGTCGGCCGCCGAGGCGCTCGGGATGACGCGGCTGACGACGACCGACGTCGCACCGACCACGCCCGCACAGCGGGATACCGCCGTGTCCACGGCCGCGGCCGCGTCGAGCTGGCCGTCGCCGGTGCGCGCTGAGCTCAGCGACCTGTTCTCGTTCCAGCAGACTCCCGCGATGGGCGACGACGGCTGTCTCAACAACGTCCTGCAAAGATCGGTGCCCCGCGTCTGCGGGCCCGATGAATCACACGTGGATGTCATGGTCGTCGGCGATTCGGTCACCGTCTCGTGGTTGCCCGCCGTGCAGTACTACGCCGATCAGCACGGCTGGACCGTCATGACCGTCGGATTCGGCAACTGTCCGCTGTACGACGTGGCGGTGACGAACCGTACCGGCAGCGACGCCTTCGTCCGAGCGTGCGCGGACCGCCGCCAGCAGATGCTCGCGATGATCGCCGATCACTCGCCGTCGCTCGTGGTGCTGTCCGCTTCCGAGACGGCGATCGGCTACACCGGGCTACCGCTCGACGAGGCCGGCGTCGCGTGGCGCAACGGCGTGGAACGCACGCTCCGGTCGCTGGCGGCGGTGCCGCGCGTCGCCCTGCTCAGCAACCCTCCGCTGACCCCCGACCCGGTCGCCTGCGCCAGCCGGCTTTCGTCGCCGGCATCCTGCCTGGGCCGGATCAGCGAGGACTACCGCATCAAGTCCCTCGCGGAAGCCGACGCTGCCGCGACGGTGCCGAACGCCGTCGCGGTGGACACCCGGGGGTGGTTCTGCACCGCGGACGAGTGTCCCGCATTCGTCGGGGACACCGTGCTGAAGACCGACACGTCGCATCTGACCGAGGCGGCGGCGCGAGAGGTCGGTCCGTTGCTCGCCGAGTCACTGGACGTACGCCCGCAGCCCTGACGTCGGTCTCGCTCAGGCGGCCCCGGCGCCCGCGACGCGCAAGCGCGCGTACCGCTTGTTCTTCGGCACCGGCGCGGCGCTCGTGGCCTGGGCCAGGCCCATCGTCGGACACCCGACGTAGACGCTCTCGTGCCCGCCGGCGGGCACGGCGAACGTCTCGTGCCAGATGCCGACGGCACCGGCGGCCTTGCGCGCGCGGGCGTTGAACGCGCTCCACGCCGGCCGATGCTCGTGGTCGGGCGCGCTGGCGTATCGGTAGATGTCCTCGACGCTGCGCCAGTACTGCACGACGGTCACCCCTTTACCGCCCAGCAGGGTGCGCGCGCCGAGGAAGCCGAGGTCCTCGGCGGACCCGGCCGCCGCAGCGGCTCGGTTGCGGTACAGCTCGGTCAGCATCTTCGGCATCGCCAGGAACACCGGCATCCACTGGTCGGGCCGATACAGCCGGTTGAATCGCATCCCGATGAGGAACACGCCCAACCCATCGTCGTGCTCGTGCGTCATGCGTCCGGCGTGGATCTCCGCCATGATGGCCTCCTTGGATAGTCGTGCTCTCCAATATTGGATAGTGCTACTGTCCAATGTCAAGGGGGCGTCGCGATGAGATTGTCGGAACTGTCCGCGGAGACGGATGTGCCGGTCGCGACCATCAAGTTCTACCTGCGCGAGGGCGTGCTCCCGGCCGGCCGGCGGGTCAGCGCCACGCAGGCCGACTACGGGCGCGACCACGTCGAACGGGTGCGCCTGATCCGCGCGCTCGTGGAGGGGGCGGGGGTCACGCTCGACGGGGTGCGACGGGTGCTGGATGCCATCGAGCGACCTCCGGCGTCGCGGCACGACTTCCTGGGCGAGGCGCAGCAGGCGATCGACGGGCCTGCGCCGCACGTCGTCGTGACCGACGGCACGCATCAGGCGGTGCGGCGCCTGGGCTGGACGGACTGCGGGCCGGGTGCGCTCGCGCACCTGCAGGCGGCGCTGGACACGGCGGCGCGGGCGGGTTTCGCGGTGTCGGAAGACCGGCTCGTCGCTTACGGGACGGCGATGGATGCGGTCGCGGCGTTCGACATCGACGCCCTCGAGGCCGACCCCGCCGCGCAGACGGCGAGCGGGGCGCTCAAGCACGTCGCGGTCGGCACGGTGGTCACGGATGCCGTGCTCGTTGCGCTGCGCCGGCTCGCACAGGAGCACGAGAGCGGGCGCCGGTACGCGCCGTCCGACGCGGCGATCAGCCCCCGCGGACCAGCTCCAGACCCGCCCCCGCGAACTGGCGCAGGGTCGCGGTCGGCAGAAAGGCGCGGGTGAGCGCCGCGGCGACCCGGGTCAGGTCGCTCTCATCGCGGAACAGCAGGTACATCCGCTCGTAGCGGGGGTGGAACTTCTCCTTGAACCGGTGCAGCGACCGGAATCCGTAGACGGGCTCGAGCGCCTCGGCGAGCCGGTCGCTCAGATTGGCGATCACGCCCGCATCCGGCGGATAGTCATGCGCGAGCGGCGCGCCCGACAACGACATGATCTCGGTGCCCTCGTCGCGGAACCGCATTGCCGACATCGCGATGAGGTACTCCGTGACGGGGCCGAATCCGCCCTCGCGACGGCGCATCAGATCCAGGGTCCAGCCCCGCACGCCGCGTTCGCCGTAGACCGGCAGCCACGACAGGAATCCGTCGACGTCGCCGTGCGCCGACACTGCCAGCGCGATCCGCACCTCGGGATCTTCCGCTTCGACCAGCGAGCCCAGGGTGAAACCCATCTCGGGCAGCTCGCGGTCACCCACCCACATCTCCGAGATCGCCCGGATCTGCGCCTGCACGCCCCACGGTTCGTCGCGCAACCGGGTCAGCCGGAACGTCATGTCCTCCCGGTCGGCGCGGTTCAGCGATGTGCGCACGTCCTTCCAGCGCTTGCCGGTGAACTGCAGCCCGGGAAGATCGACGATCGAGTCGTCGGCGACCACCAGGGTGCGCCACGAGCGCGGCACCGCGGCGCGCGTCGCCTCGCTCGCGCTGAAAAAGCACGGCACGAGACCGGCGTGCTCGACGGCGTCGATGAAATCCCGGACGGATTCGGACCGGCCCGGCTCGGGTCCGAGCGGATCCCCGAGCGCCAGGGCGACGCCCGCGCGACGCTGGTACGCCACGATACCGGTGGCCGTCCGCGCGTAGGTGTTCGGCTCCCACGTGGTCATCCACGACAGCGTGCCGCCGCCGTTCGCGCGGATCTGCGCCTTCGCGTCCTCGACGGAGGGCACCGGATGCACGCCGAGGGTCGCGCGGCGGCGCGCGCGGAACGAGCCGCGGATGGCGATGAGGTAGACGAGCAGCAGGAGCCACATGACACCGGTCGCCAGCGACAGCGACGGGTCGCCGTCGAGCAGCTGCTGGGTGACGTCCCATCCGTCGATGAAGATGTCGACGAGCACGAGCGCTGCGGTCAGCACGTTGAGGATGGCGAGGATCAGGCTCACCGACCACGCCCACCGCCGCCCGCGCCGCACCCCGACCGCCACCAGACCGATGACGAGGATGTCGACGACGACATCCCAGATCGAGCCGGTGACCGGCGCGGTGGGGCCGAAGAGACCGTCGGTCGGCACGAGCAGCACGACGATCTCGAGCGCGCCGAGGACGATGATCGCCAGGAACGCGATCAGTCGCTTCTCGCGGATCGTGACCCGTCGCAGGCGCAGCGACCGGTCCACCGCCAGCACGAAGAGCACCGCCATGACGTGCGCGACGTTTCCGACGGTGCCCCAGAACACCACCTCGACGAAGACATACCCCAGGAGCACGAACCACGCCCTCGTGCGCCACGGCGAGGCGAGCAGCCCGAGGGCGGCGGCGATGCGCGCCATCGTCCCGCCGTAGGGGCCGGCATCCAATGCCGCCGCCTGATCGACCGCCCACTCCCACCCGGTGAACGACAGCGCCCACAGCAGCACGGAAGTCGACAGCACCGCGAACAGCTGCCCGATGGTGAAATAGGTCAGCGCGACCCGGCTGCCGCGCCGGTACTCCAGATACGCCATCCCCCAGAAGGCCAGCAGCGACGGCAGATACGCCGCCGGACGATCCAGCACGAACGTTCCGGTCACCGGCGTCCACCACCGCCCGTCCTCCAGGGCGGGCAGGCCGTACGCGAGGATCTCCCACAGTGGACCGCGGATCAGCGGACGCCACAGCGCCTGGGTCACCGTCGAGACCAGCACGACGAGCAGGACCGTCGCGATGGTCGCCGGGAACCGGCGCATCACGGCCATCGGGGAGGGCCCGCGGCGCGTGGATCCGGTGGACGGGGCAGCGGTCATGGCACCTCCATTATCCGCGGGAGCGCCTGCGATTCAGCCCGACGTCATCCGGTCGTAGTCGGCGAGCGCCTTGGCGTCCTCCGCGCTGCGGATGGCGCGACGGGCGGCGTCGAGGGCGTCCACCGGGTCGGTCGAGGTGCGCGCAGCCGCCAGCTCCTGCTGGGCGGTCGCCAGTCGCACGCGGGCGTCCGCGCCGGTGCGAGCGTGTGCGACGGATGCCTCGGCGTGCGAGATCGCGCCCCGCGCCGCGGCCAGGGTTCCCGGCAGCGCGGTGCGCGCGCCGCGCACGCGCTGCTGCGCGGTACGGGCATCGCCGACGGCCAGATCGAGCCGGTCGCGCAGGCGCGCGATGCGGTCGACCGTGGCGGTCGGCCGGCGACCGGCATCCGTCTGCAGTCCGGACAGGGATGCCTCCACCTCGCGGATCTCGTCGCTCAGGCGCTCGGCGGCGGCGGTGGGGAGGTGGTGGCGGACCACGAGGGCCTGCCGCAGCGCCTGTCTCACCGCCTCGAACTCGCCCGGCAGCGCCTCGGCGGCCTGTGTGACGATGCGGTGCGTCTCCTCGAGGGTGCGCGCGTCGCTGTCGGCGTGGCGGAGCGCGCGCTCGGCGGCGGCGAGATCCGGGAGGGCCGTGCGGGAGGGGTCGGCGGCGTTCGCGGCGGCCAGGTCGAGCC
>CAXTES010000152.1:0-7444 GCA_964243215.1 uncultured Microbacterium sp.
GACTCCTCGACGGTGACGACGCCCTCCTTGCCGACCTTGTCGATCGCCTCGGCGATCAGGTCGCCGATGGTGGTGTCGGCCGCGGAGATCGAGGCGGTCGCGGCGATCTGCTCCTTGGACTCGACCTCTTTCGCCGAGGCGAGCAGCTCGTCGGTGATCGCCTGAACGGCCTTCTCGATGCCCTTCTTGAGCGAGATCGGGTCGGCGCCGGCGGCGACGTTGCGCAGGCCCTCGCGCACGAGCGCCTGAGCGAGAACGGTCGCGGTCGTGGTTCCGTCACCCGCGACGTCGTCGGTCTTCTTGGCGACCTCCTTGACCAGCTCGGCGCCGATCTTCTCGTACGGGTCGTCGAGCTCGATCTCCTTCGCGATCGAGACACCGTCGTTCGTGATGGTGGGGGCGCCCCACTTCTTCTCGAGTACGACGTTGCGACCGCGCGGGCCCAGGGTCACCCTGACGGCGTCGGCGAGGATGTTCAGGCCGCGCTCGAGGCCACGGCGGGCCTCTTCGTCGAAAGCGATGATCTTTGCCATAAGTGTGTCGTCCCTCCCGGACGTAGGCTTGCGGATTTAGCACTCGACAAACATGAGTGCTAACACCATTCTGGCACTCGCCCCTACCGAGTGCAAGCCGCGGAGACACCGGGACACACGGAACGGGATGCCGTCCGGCATCCCGTTTCACCGCTGGCGGGGCATCGCGCGTCAGACGACGCGCACCGACTCGGCCTGCGGTCCCTTCTGCCCCGATCCGACCGTGAACTCGACGGTCTGGCCCTCCTCGAGCACGCGGAATCCCGACATGTCGATGTTCGAGTAGTGGACGAAGACGTCCTGGCCGCCGGCGACGGTGATGAAGCCGAAGCCCTTCTCGGCGTTGAACCATTTGACGGTGCCCTGGGCCATGCGAGTCTCCTGAAGTGCGGTGGGACTCGGCAATGCTAACCAGCGGGCACCCGCCGTTCCGGCCGGTCCGGCAACTGTTGACATGCCGGCATCCAAGTGTTTACGGGCCGGAAACACTCCGCTCGCCCTATCCGGATGCGGTCGGAGCGGGCGTGGACACCCGGTCGAGGCCGATGACGACCGCGAGCTGCTTGGCCTGGCTTTCGTCCTCGGGAGTGTTGGCGTCGTCCACGGGCTGATACGCATCGCTCTGGGCGATGTCGGCACCCCCGATCGCGTCCGCGAGCCCTCGGGCGGGGCCCTCGTCTTCGGGGAATGCGTAGTAGACCGTGGTGGTCGGGAAGTCCTGCGACCCCGCCTGGCCGGCGTTGACCCGATCAGCGCTCCAGCCCGCCGCGACGATCTGGTCCTTCACGGTGGTCGCGAGACCGCTGACCCCGGTGGCGTTGAGGACGATCACCGAATACGAGGTGTCGATCACCGGCGTCGCGGTCGGGATGGGGGTGAGCGTCGGTGTGGGCGTGGGGAACAGCGTCACCCTGCCCGATGCGACCAGCGTGCCGAAGATGCCCACCGCGACCAGCACGATCGTGGCGACCGCGGCCCACAGGAACACCACCCAGCCACGCATGTGCGGGTTCTCGGCGCGGTGCGCACCGACGCGCGCGCGATCGTCCGTGACGTCGTCGAAGCGATCCCGGGGGAAGGTCGATCTCGGCACCAGATGATGCTATCCGGCGGGCGCCTCGGCTCCCGTGTCAGCGCGAGCCCGACACGCGCGCCAGCCGCAGCCGGTTCCGCGCCTCGCGGATGCGACGCAGGCGCTTGACGAGCATCGGGTCGTACTGCACGGCGGGCGCGGTGTCGATGATGCGCCCGAGCAGCTGGTAGTAGCGCGCCGGGGCCATGCCCAATTCGGCGCGGATCGCCTCTTCCTTCGCGCCGGCGTGGCGACGCCACTCGCCTTCGAAGTCCAAGATGGCGCGGTCGCGGTCGGAGAGGGGCACGCGCTCACGCTAATGGCGGGCCCGCTCGTCATCGCGGCGCCACTCCACAGAACCGCCGAGCGGGTCGGCGGCGGCGACCACCTCGCCGTCCAGCGCGAGTGCGAACGCGCCCGCGGGCCACGTTCGGACGTCGATCGCGGGATGCCACGCCGTGTGCAGCGCCGGCGCATCCAGGGCCACCCACCGTCCCGCAGCACGCGATGCGGCGATGATGCGCTCCCGGGTCGGCGGCGGCACGTGGGCGAGCACCCCGGGCGTGGTGATCACGAGCGCGGCATCCGACGGCGCGGTGGCGGCCACACGCGCGAGCAGCTGCGCTGCATCACCGCGATGGATCGTCGGGGGGTCGGCCGCGACGACGTCCAACGCCGCGCGGACGCGGTCCGCCCGGCCGTGCTCGCCGGGCCAGACCAGGCCGGTGAGCCACGCTCGGTCCTCCGCGTCGGCCGCGACCAGTGGATGCAGGTCGATGCCCGCGCGCCACACCACGCGCGGCATCCGCAGCGCGGGTCGCCGAGGTCCTCGCAGCGCCGACCTCAGCACGACGGGGCTCGGGCCGGCATCCGGGTCGAGCGCCACGACGGAGCCGTCCGGCGCGGTGTACCGGTAGGAATAGCGATCCGGATACAGGCACAGCCCCGCGCTGGCGCCGATCTCCAGCAGCGCGATCGGCCCGTCGATCAGGCTCAGCGCCGGCAGCAGCGCCGCGCAGCGCAGCGGCTCGTTGGTCTGCAGGATGCGCCTGCCGCACTCGGCGACCACGGCGTCGGCGTGGGCTGTCAGCCATCGCGACCACTGTGGATACGGACCTTCGGTGGCACCGAGCATCCGCGTGACCGCGAACACGAGAGGGGGCTGGCGGTGATCGACGGGGATGCGGGCGAGGACGGCCTGGACGACGGGATCGGCGGCCACCCCCGCCGCCCACTCGGCGTACAGCGCCGACCGCCCGGGCGCTTCCTCGCGCGCGAATCGCCCGTACCGCCCCGCGATGGCCGTGGCATCCATCCGGATCATCGTTCGATTCTGGGCGAACCGGCAGCGGGGGCGGAACAGCCGCGCAGACGTCGCGGTTGAATGGCTGTGGCACGGGCTGAAATGGCTGTGGCACCAGGAGGATGCATGAGCTATACGGTCAGCAAGTCCGACGAGCAGTGGCGCGAGGACCTGAGTCCCGAGCAGTACGCCGTGCTGCGCCAGGCCGGGACGGAGCGGGCGTGGACCGGCGAGCTGCTCGACGAGCAGCGGGCGGGGCTGTACACGTGCGCGGCGTGCGGCGCCGAACTGTTCCAGAGCGGCACGAAGTTCGACTCGCACTGCGGGTGGCCGAGTTTCTACGAGTCGGTGCGTCCGGAGGCGGTGGAGCTGATCGAGGACCGCACCCACGGCATGGAGCGCACCGAGGTGCGCTGTGCGAACTGCGGCTCGCACCTCGGTCACGTCTTTCCCGACGGGTTCGGCACCCCGACCGGCGATCGCTACTGCATGAACTCGCTATCGCTGTCGTTCTCGCCCGACCCCGCCGCGTGAGTGCGCTGACGGCGGCTGCGAATCGCCGCTCGTGGTCGAAGGTCACCGACGAATCGCCGACCCGTGAGCAGCTGCTCGAGCTCGTGGCCGCCGCGGCACGTGTCGCGGACCACTCGAACCTCAAGCCGTGGCGGCTGATCGAGCTGCGCGGGAACGACCGCGAACGGCTGGGCCGCGTGATCGCCAAGGCCGACGGACAGCGGGGCGTCGACGGCAAGCCGATGCGAGCGCCGCTGCTCATCGCGGTCGTTTCGAGCCCGCGCAAAAGCAAGAAGCGCCGTCGACGCGGAGCAGTTCTAACGCAAATGCCGCGCACTTAGAGCGGGTCTCCAACTCCGTGAGCCGGCTGCGGGACTCGAACCCGCAACCCTAATGACAACGTTCGTGTCGACGCCACGTTGCCGCAATGAGCCGACTGCGGGACTCGAACCCGCAACCCCCTAATTACAAGTTAGGTGCGCTACCAATTGCGCCAAGCCGGCAGGGCGCCCAGTTTACCGAGGACGCCGAAGCGCTTACGGCGTCGGGGTCGGTGTGGGGCTCGCGGTGTTGTAGTAGGTGTCGCTGGCGATCGTGAGCACGAACTGCGCGAACTCCTTGGGGTCGTCCAGAGCCCCCTGGTACGGCGTCCCGTTGACCAGGATCATCGGTGCGCTGGTCAATGCGACGCCGTCCGTGTCGGGCAGTCCGTCCAACGCGCGGTCGGTGGCCGCCTTCGCCCATGACGCGAAGTCCTCGTTCACGATGCAGCTGCGAACGGTCTTTGGGTCGTCGACACCGGATGCGGCGGCCAGGTCGGCCAGCTCGTCATCGGTCATGCCGTCGGTGTCCGCCTCGGGCTGCTTGTCCAGCAGCGCGTTGTTGAAGGCGAAGAAGCTGTCGGGCGCGTGGGTGGCGACGCAGGCGGCCGCGCCGGCGGCGCGCAGCGAGTACTTCGTGCCGTTCGACTTGGCGGTCAGCATCGCGACCGGGTAGTACGTCAGGCTCGCGGCATCCTCGGTCACCCACTTCGACAGCTGCTGCACGTTGGCGAGCTGGAACTGCTTCGCGCCGGGCGACAGGTAATCCACGTAGACACGGATCTCGACGTCACCCGGTTCGGTCGCGGCGGGCGTCGCGGTCGCGGTCGGCGTGGGTGTCGGGGTCGGCGTCTGCTCGGCGGTGCCGTAGTCGGCGACGCCGGCGACCGTCGTGATCGCGAAGCCGTCGTTCTGCACGTTGGCAGGCTGCATCTGAGGCTTGGATGCCGCCGAGGCGAACGCCCACGTGACGGCCACGGCGGTGACGACGACGATCGCGGCGACGGCGGTGAAGATCGAGATGCGACGAATCGTGCGCGCCCGCGACTGCTTGGCCTGCACCTGCAGAGCCTTCTCGCGAACCGCCTCCCGACGTCCCTGCGGCGCAGGGGCGTTCGGATTCTCGTCGCTGGACATGCAACCTCTTGACGAACGGAAACCGGGCACGAAACCCGGCGAGCCGCACGGGGTGAGGCGGCCGAGTCGATGCTAACCAGGGAGGCTGGGAAAACCCCAGACGCAAGCATCGCTCCGGGCGCCATAGCCTGCGCGCAGGCGCGGGTGCCATACTGACACTGCGCCCCACTGCGGGCGTGCGGGTAAGCCCCCGCTCATTCCATCACTACGGATCGTCCGGCACGTACCTGCCGGTGAAGGAGAAGAGAATATGGCGTCTGTCACGTTCGACAACGCAACCCGTCTATACCCCGGGGGCACGCGCCCCGCCGTGGACAAATTCAACCTCGAGGTCGCCGACGGCGAGTTCCTCGTCCTGGTCGGGCCCTCCGGCTGCGGCAAGTCCACCACCCTGCGGATGCTGGCCGGCCTCGAAGAGGTCAACTCCGGCCGCATCCTCATCGGCGACCGGGATGTGACCGACATCCCGCCGAAGGACCGCGACATCGCGATGGTCTTCCAGAACTACGCGCTGTACCCGCACATGACCGTCGCCGAGAACATGGGCTTCGCCCTGAAGATCGCCGGCGTCGGCAAGGACGAGCGCGCCGCACGCGTGCTCGAAGCGGCAAAGCTGCTCGACCTCGAGCCGTACCTCACCCGCAAGCCCAAGGCCCTCTCCGGCGGCCAGCGCCAGCGCGTCGCGATGGGTCGCGCGATCGTGCGCCAGCCGCAGGTGTTCCTCATGGACGAGCCGCTGTCGAACCTCGACGCCAAGCTGCGGGTGCAGACGCGCACGCAGATCGCGTCGCTGCAGCGGCGTCTCGGGGTCACCACGGTCTACGTGACGCACGACCAGACCGAGGCGCTGACCATGGGCGACCGCATCGCGGTGCTCAAGGACGGCCTGCTCCAGCAGGTCGGAACGCCGCGTGACCTGTACGAGCGGCCGCGGAACGTGTTCGTCGCCGGCTTCATCGGCTCGCCCGCGATGAACCTGTTCCCCGCCGACCTCGCCGAGGGCGGAGTGCGCTTCGGCAGCTCCATCGTCGGCATCGAGGCCGACACGCTGCAGCGCGCGCAGGGCAGCGAGGTCACCATCGGCGTCCGGCCGGAGGACATCCAGGTGGGTAACTCGTCCGGCGAAGGCCTCCGGGTGCAGGTCGACCTCGTCGAGGAACTCGGCGCGGACGGCTACCTCTACGGCCACACCGACATCGAGGGCAAGCGCACCGACTTCGTCGCGCGCGTCGACGGCCGCCGCCACCCGATGGCCGGCGACACGGTGACGATCACGCCGGTACCCGGACACGTGCACGTGTTCGACCTCGAAAGCGGCGAGCGGCTCACCGACAAGGCGATCGCTGCGGCGTAACCGCAACCGCATCGTCGCGGCGCGGGTCCTGCTGTCAGGGCCCGCGCCGCGGCGTCTGGAGAGGCATCCGTGGCCGACTCACTGAGCATCACCGCGAGCGCCGTCGACCCGGCTCTGCTGGCCCTGCCGTGGTCCACACCGCTCGGGGAGTGGCCCTCGAGCGCCATCGTCTACCTGCCCAAGGGCATCTCCCGTCACCTGGTGCGGTTCTCGAACCTCTCCGGCCGCGTGATCGCGGTCAAGGAGACCACGGACGAGATGGCGCGGCGCGAGTACGACCTGCTCGGGCACCTCGGCCGGTTGGACGTGCCGTGCGTCGAGCGCATGGCGGTCATCTCGGGACGACGGGATGCGTCGGGCCGGCCGCTCGCGGCGGCGCTGGTCACCGCGCACCTGCGGTTCTCACTGCCGTACCGGGCGCTGTTCACCCAGGTGCTGCGGCCCGACACCGCGACGCGCCTCGTCGACGCGCTGGCCGTACTGCTCGTGCGGCTGCACAACGTCGGGTTCTTCTGGGGCGACGTGTCGCTGTCCAACACTCTGTTCCGCCGGGATGCCGGTGCGTTCGCCGCATACCTGGTGGATGCCGAGACCGGCGAGCTGCACGAGACCGGGCTGACCCGCGGCCAGCGCGAGCACGACCTCGATGTCGCCCGGACGAACATCGCCGGCGAGATCATGGACCTCGAAGCGGGCGGACGCCTGGAGGGCGGTGTCGACGCGCTCGCCGTCGCCGACGGAATCGTGTCGTCCTATCGGTCGCTGTGGGGCGCCCTCACCGACCGCGAGACGTTCGGTGCCGACGAGTCCTGGCGCATCACCGAGCGGGTGCAGCGGCTCAACGCCCTCGGATTCGACATCGGCGAGATGTCGATCGATGCCACCGGTGACGGCACCCGGGTCTCGATCGAGCCGAAGGTCGTCGACTCGGGGCACCATCAGCGCCGACTGCTGCGCCTGACCGGGCTCGACGTCGAGGAGAACCAGGCCCGGCGGCTGCTGAACGATCTGGACGAGTTCCGCGCCCGGATCTCCCGGCTCGGTTCCGACGAGGAGATGGTGGCGCACGAGTGGCTCACCCGCGTGTTCGAACCCGTCGTCAAGGCGGTTCCGTTCGATCTGCGCGCCAAGCTCGAACCCGCCGAGGTTTTTCACCAGGTGCTCGAGCACCGCTGGTACATGTCTCAGGCTCAGGGACGCTCGGTGCCGCTG
>CAXTES010000153.1:0-7424 GCA_964243215.1 uncultured Microbacterium sp.
GCGTTTCAGCCGTTGTAGGCGGTGTAGTTGTTGTCGGCGCCGTACTGGTAGATGCCGATCGACGCCTCGGTCGGGTCGCCCACGTCGTCGAACGTGATCGGCCCGGAGATGCCGTCGTAATCTGCCGTGCCGCCGCCGAGGATGATCTTGGCGCAGTCGGCGTAGGTGGTGCACTTCTCGCCGTCACCGGATCCGCCGGAGACCTCCTGGAGCTTCGCGGCGATCGCTTTGCCGTCCGTGGACTGAGCGGCGAGCGACGCCAGTGCGATCAGGATCGTGGCGTCGTACGACTCGGCAGCATAGCTGTAGTCGGTCAGCGCCGGGGTTCCCTCCTGCTTCACGAACGCGTCGAGCTTGTCGGTGAAGTCCTTGATGGTCGGGATCGACAGGCCCGGCAGGGTTCCCTTGGCCCCGGTCAGCGACCCGGCGGGGAACTGCGCGGCGAAGTTCTTCAGGTTGCCGTCGACGAAGTACATCTTGTCGGCCGGGAACTGTCCGAACACACTCGGCAGGATCGTGGTGATCTCGTCGAACGTGATGAACGCGATCGCGTCGGGCTTGGCGGCGAGGACCTCGCTGATCTGCGAGTCGAACGTCGTGTCGCCGGTGTTGTACGTCGGCTCCGCGACGACCTTGCCGCCCGCCTTCTCGAAGGCTTGCTTGACGAAGCCGGCGAGACCGGTGCCGTACGAGTCGTTGAGCACGATCATGCCCAGCGTCTGGTTGCCGTCTTCGGCGATGAGGTTGCCGAGCACTTCGCCCTGCAGCACGTCGGACGGCGCGGTGCGGAAGTACAGGCCGTTGTCGTCGTACGTCGAGAAGGCCGCTGAGGTGTTCGCGGGCGAGAACTGGATGACGCCTGCGCCGGTGACCTGGTCGATGAACTGCAGCGACGTGCTGGAGGATGCCGCGCCGATGATCGCTGAGACCTTCTCGCCGAGAAGGCGGGGGATCTCGGTCTCGTACGCCTTGTTGTCGGTGTCGCCCGAGTCGCCGTAGATGACGTCGAGGTTGAGCTTCGTGTCCGCCGAGGCATCCTTGATCTGCCACGCGGCGTACGCGACCCCGGCCTCTTCCGGCGGCCCGAGGAACGCCAGGTTGCCGGTCTGCGGCAGCGCCGTGCCGATCTTGAGGGCGAGATCCTTGCCGCCGCCGGCCGCTGCGGTCGTGGCCGCGCCACCACCGCCGCCGGAACAACCGGCGAGGAAGATCGCGCTCGCGGTGACCGCGGCGATACCGCCGAGAACCCGGGCGGCGCGCGAACGTGTCGAAACGCTCATAGTGCTCCTTGCTGTGTGTGAACCAGGACGGCTCGGGCGCCGCCCATGCATTCCCCCTAACCTATCCCGGGGCCTGGACGGGGGAACATTGCCGTTCGTTAACGATGTGTAACGACCGGTCACGTCACCGCGGCGACATCCGACGCGGTACGGGCGCCGCGGGCGTGGCGCAGCGAATCGACGGTCAGCGCGACCAGCGCGACCCACACCAGCGCGAACCCGACCCACCGCTCGGTGGTCATCGTCTCGTGCAGGATCCACGCGCCGGTGATGAACTGCAGGATCGGCGCGATGAACTGCAGCAGTCCGATGACGGTCAGCGGCACCCGTCGCGCCCCGGCCGCGAACAGCAGCAGCGGCGTCGCGGTGATGATGCCCGATGCTGCCAGCAGCAGCGTGTGGCCGGGGCTGCCGGCGAACATCGTCAGGCCGGTCAGGGATGCCACGACGCCCAGCTGCACGACGGCGACCGGGCTGAGCCACAGTGTCTCCAGCGTCAGGCCGCTGACGGCATCCACCGACAGACCGATCTGCTTCTTGACCAGCCCGTACAGCCCGAACGAGAACGCCAGCGACAGCGCGACCCACGGGAAGGCGCCGTAGCCGATCACGATCACGACCACCGCCGCGCCGGCGAGTCCGATCGCGAACCACTGCGGGGCGCGGAGCTTCTCGCGAAGCACCAGCACGCCCAGCAGCACGGTGACGATCGGGTTGATGAAGTACCCGAGGCTCGTCTCGATGACGTGACCGCTCATCGCCGCCAGCATGAAGACCTGCCAGTTGACGAAGATCAGCGCCCCGGCCAGCGCCGTCCACGCCAGCAGCCGCGGTTGGCGCACGATGGCGACGAACCGTCCCCACGACCGGGTGACGACGATGAGCACGGCGCAGAAGACGAGCGAGAGCAGGATGCGCCAGGCGACGATCTCCCACGCGGTGGTGGGCGCCAGCGACACGAAATACAGCGGCAGGAAACCCCAGATGAGGTACGCCAGCAGCGTGTAGACCCCGCCGGAGAACACCTCACGGGATGCCTCGGCGGTGATGGCGTCAGCGGCGGACCCCCCACTGGATTCGACGCCTCGCCGCATCCTTCCACCCTATGGCCGCGGTCGTCGACGGGGAGCCGACCCCGAAGACGACGAGGGCCCGGATGCAGTCGCATCCGGGCCCTCGAACGGTTGTCAGCGGACGACGACCGCCAGCACGTCGCGCGCCGAGAGCACGAGGTACTCATCGGAGCCGAACTTCACCTCGGTCCCGCCGTACTTGCTGTACAGCACACGGTCGCCCACGGCGACATCCAGCGGAACGCGGTTGCCGTTGTCGTCGATGCGGCCCGGGCCCACCGCGACGACCTCGCCCTCCTGGGGCTTCTCCTTCGCGGTGTCGGGGATGACCAGGCCACTCGCGGTGGTCTGCTCGGCCTCGACCTGCTGGATGACGATGCGATCCTCGAGCGGCTTGATGGAAACCGGCACGGTCTACCTCTTTCTTGAAACTCAAGACTCGTTAGCACACTCGACCTGAGAGTGCTAACGCCAGTCTAGGCAAGCACTGGCACTCATGCAATGTGAGTGCCAGTGCGTGCGACGCAATCCGAATCGTGTGACGACACGAACAACACAGGTGCCTTCCCCCCGTCGCCGCAGGCTTGTATCATTCCCGGTATCGTTCCGCTCTGCTCAGCAGACCGGGGGGACAACGATAAGCGCACGACGGTCGATGAAGCCGTTGAGCGCCAGAGCGAGGATCGGCCGGCGTGGGGTCTGCCCGATCCGTTGGGGAACGAATAGATGACATCGTCGTATTACCTTGCTGTCGACGTGGGGACTTCTCGGACGGCGGCGGCCACCGCTCGTCTGGCTCCGGACGGCAGCCTGCTGGCCACACCGTTCGCGCTCGGACGCAGCGCAGACAGCGCCCCGAGCGCGATGTTCGTCACCGGGGGTGAGCTGCTGTTCGGCGATGCTGCCGAGCGCCGCGGCCTGACGGAGCCCGAGCGACTGGTGCGCGAATTCAAGCGCCGCATCGGCGACGACGTCCCGATCATCGCCGGCGATCAGCGCTTCACGCCCGAAGAGGTGTACGCCCTCATGGTGGCGTGGGTCGTCGACCTGGTCTCGGAGCGCGAGGCGAGGTTGCCGAACGCGATCGCGGTGACCGTTCCGGTCGCGTGGGGCCAGTACCGCACTCAGCTCGTCGAAGAGGCGCTCGCCCGCCACGGCTGGAGCAGCGTGACGCTCGTGACCGAGCCCGAGGCGGCGGCGCGGCACTACGAGTCGACCAGCCCGCTGCCGGCAGCGCGGGCGCTCGCCGTTTACGACCTCGGAGGCGGCACGTTCGACGCCATCGTCCTGCGCACAGACGCCGCCGGAACCGTGCAGAGCGCCGGGTCCCAGGTCGGACTCGACGACATCGGCGGCAGCGACTTCGACGACGCGGTCCTGCGTCACACCCTCACCGCCGCCGGCGTCGCACCCGAGTCGCTCGGAGCCGACGAGCGGATGGCGCTCGCCGCCTTGCGCCGCGAGTGCGTCGACGCCAAGGAATCGCTGTCGTTCGACTCCGAAGTCGTCATCCCCGTGCTGCTCGGCTCCGGTCACGGCACGGTGCGTCTGACCCGCGACGAGTTCGAGAGCATGATCGACCAGCGCATCACCCGCACCACGGATGCCCTGGCCGAGGCCCTCGAGTCCGCCGGCGTCGACACCGACGAGGTCGAATCGATCCTGCTGACCGGTGGATCCTCGAGGATCCCGCACATCGCCCAGGTTCTTTCGGAGCGCTTCGACCGTCCCATCGCGATCGACGCGGACCCGAAGGCGATCATCGCGCTCGGCGCGGTGCGGGTGCTGTCGGACCACGCGAGCGGTCCCGCGCCGGCCGCTGTACCGGCGGTCATCCCGGCAGCGGCATCCGCCATCGTGCCCGTGATCGCGGCCGCCGCGGTCGAGAAGGCCGCGACGAAGAAGACCGTCACCGCCAAGAAGACCGACGTCGCCAAGCCGCTGCCCGATCGCGGCGACGCGAAGGGTCGCAAGTGGCGTCTGCCCACGTTCGCCTACCTGTCCGCCGGCAGCCTCGTCCTCGGCATCGGGCTGGTCGTGGCCACCACGACCGCGATGAGCAGCAGCGGCATGCCCGTCGCCCAGACCGACAGCGCGGCGTTCATCAACCACCTCCTCTCGGCCGGACTGTCTGCGGGTACGCCGGACTCGGCGAGCGCCGCCGAGCTGCCGGCCGCGGCCGTCGCCGCCCCGCAGCCTGTCGAACAGGCCGAGACGGTCAGCGACACGCAGCAGGCGCCGGCCCCGACGCCCAACAAAGTCGTGCCCCGTCGCGCCGGTCCGAAGGCGGCGACCGCCGTGCGGACGACGCCCACGCCGACGAGCGGCTCCACGTCGGCAACCCAGAACTCGTCGTCGGGTTCGACGTCCGCCGCCTCGGGCGCAGGTTCCGGAGCCGGTGGCGGTGCGGCATCCGGCGGCTCGACGACCACCGAGTCCACGCCGAGCCAGGAGCCGAGCAGCACCCCGTCGCCGACGCAGGATCCGACGACCGAGCCGACGACCGAACCGACCACCACCCCCACGCCGGACCCGACCCCGGAGCCGACGACCGAGCCGACACCGGATCCGACGCCGGAGCCGACGACCGAACCAACCACCGACCCCACGCCCGACCCGACTCCGAGCGAGACGCAGAGTTCCGAGCCCGTCGCCGACACCGAGTCGACACCCGCTCCGACCGACCCCACGCCGTCACCGACACCGACGATCGAATGATCGTCGCGACGGCTCGTCCCCAAGGCTCGAATCCGATGCCCACCACAACAGCGCCGCCGCGCGGCGATGCGCGTGTGCTGCGGCCCCGGCTGGCCCGCACGCACATCGATGCGATGGCCGCCGATGCCGACCGCCCGATGCGGGCGCTCGTGGTCGGCAGCGCCGGGTCGGGCAAATCGGGCACGCTGCGTCACTTGCGCGCCGCGCTATCAGGACGGGGTGTGGATGTCGTGGTGGCGCGCCCCGGACTGGATCTGTCCGACATCCCGGCCGGCGACGTCGTGCTCGTCGACGACGCCCATCTGCTCGATGATCTCGGGCTCGCCGACATCGCCCGTCGCGTCGACGATCCCGCGGCGGCCATCGTCGTGGCGTGCCGGCCGTGGCCGCAGTCCGAGGCGCTCCGGCAGGTGGCCCGGGTGCTGGAGGCATCCCGGCCCGCCATCGTGCTCGGGCACGTCACCGCCGCCGACGCACTCTCCCGGGAGTACGACCTCGCTCTCGCCTCGGCGTGCGTCGACGACATCCTGGAACGCTGCGGCAACGCGACGTGGCTCGTGTCGGAGGCGCTCGCGCTGCACGACGGCGAGGAGTGCCCGCTCGGACCCGACCACGGCGGCATCGCCGAAGCGCTGCAGGAGGTGATCGCGCACCGACTGCAGACCCTCGCGCCCGAATTGCGCGAGGCGATCGAGACGCTGTGCCTGTCACCGGCCGGCCAGACGCCCGCCACGGTGAGCGCCGACATGCTCGCCGCCGGTCACGCCGAGGGGCTGCTGCAGCGCAACGGACAGCCGGCGCCGATCGTCCGTGCCGCCGTGCGCGCCACCGTTCCGGTGCAGCGGATCGTGCAGGTGCTCGCCGCCGACGACGTCGACGACGCGGCCCGTGCAGATCTGCTCGGCGACATCCGAGACCCGCGTATCGCGGGGGCGCTGCTGACCCGCGCGGATGCCGTACTGCGCACGGATCCCGGGCGCGCCGCTGACCTGTACGAGCGTGCCGGGGATTGCGGCGCCGACTCGAACGTCGTGGAGCTCGGCCGCGCTCGCGCTTCTTGGGCGCAGGGGCGCCTGGATGCCGCCGCGGCGGCACTGGACGCCGTCCTGGACGTCGACGACCCCGTCGTGCGCCAGCAGGCTGCCGAACTGTCCGCGGCGGTGTGGGCCGCTCGAGGACTCCTCACCCACAGCTACGCGACGTATCGGGCCCTGGATGCCGCCGACCCGGTGCACCGCGCGCACGCCTATGTCACGGCCGTGGCCGTCGCAGAGCCGCCCGCCGAGACGACGGCCCCGGCCGGCCGGACCCTGCCGTCGACGCTGACGGTCGCCACCGAACTGCTGACCCGGGGCCTGCGCACGTCGCTGAGCCCGGACTTCGCCCCGGCGCTGCGCGACCTGGTGCGCGCTTCCGAGATGTACACCGCGAGCGGTTCGACCGAGCCGATCCCGGAGCTTCCGGCCGTGATCGCGGCTCTCGCCGCCGTGCACACCGGCGAGCTCGAGGTGGCCGCTGCCGTGCTCGACACGGCCCTTCGTGGCGGACAGGCGGGCGTCTGGGCCCGGCCGCGCCTGCAGCTGTGGCGGGCGTGGATCGACCTGCAGTGGCAGCGCCCGGGAGACGTCGAAGCGACGTTGAGCGCCGTGCACGCCGGACCCGTCAGCCCCCGCGAGCGGGTGCTGGTCGACGCGCTCCGAGTGGGTCTGGCCCGCCGGTACTCGGATGCCGCAGGCCTTGCGACCGCGTGGCGGTCAGCGCAGGAGACGATCCTGCGCGCGCAGTTCGACCTGTTCGGCATCCTGCCGCTCGGCGAATTCGCCGTCAGTGCGGCCCGGGTGGGAGACATCGAGCGGGTGCGCGGACACGTCACCCAGGCCCTGGCCGACATGGAGCGTCTCGGATCGCCGCCGCTGTGGTCCCCGCACCTGCACTGGACGGGCATCCAGGAGGGCATCCTCACCGGAAAGCCCGAGTCGCTGCGCCCGCACGCCCGCGCCCTGATCGCCGCCTCGTCGCGCAGCCGGGTGGCGGCGAACATGGCGCAGGCGGGCCGGGTGTGGACGTCGGTGCTCGCGGGCAACGTCGACCCCGACGCGGTGGAGGATGCCGCGCTCGGCCTGGCCGATGTGGGAATGGCGTGGGACGGCGCGCGGCTGGCCGGACACGGCGCCGGACGCACCGACGACCGCCGCATCATCTCCCGGCTGCTGGCGTGCGCGCGGCAGCTGCACCCGCACGAGGAACTGCGTGGCGAAGACGTCGACATAGCGGCACCCGCGCCGGCACGTCCGGCCACCACCCTGAGCGCGAGAGAGCGCGAGGTCGCCGTCCTCGCGGTGCAGGGCATGAC
>CAXTES010000154.1:0-7314 GCA_964243215.1 uncultured Microbacterium sp.
GCCGCCCGCCGCGGGCGCCTGCCCTCCCTGCGCCGGCGTCCCGGGAACAGCCTGGCCCGCCTGCGCGCCGGGGCCGCCCTGACCCGCCTGCGCGCCGGGAGCGCCCTGACCCGCCGCGGAGTTGGGTCCGGCGAACGCTCCCCGACCGCCCCCGCCGCCGAAGCCGCCCATGTCGGCGACCCCGCCGGCCACCGGGTTGGTCGAGCTCGGGTGGGCGATGGTCACCACCGACCAGACCGCCGGGGTCAGCAGCAGCGCGACGGTCGCGATCGCCGCCGTCCAGCCGCGCGCGACCTTCCGCGAGCTCTCCCAGATCAGCAGGGCGATCGCCGCGACGCCCACGATCGCCTGGGCGATCGAGACCGGCACGGAGTAACCGCCGTACACCAGGGCGATGCCCAGCGCCGTCACGATGGCGATGGCGATCAGCGCGACCTGGGGCCACAGCATCCGCTTCGCCCTGGCCTGCCCGAACGCCAGACCGATCGCGAGCGCCATCGGGATCGCTAGGGCCGACGTGTAGAACTGGTGCATTCCGGCGACGGCGGAGAACATCGCGAGGAAGGTGACGAGCCACACGCCGAGGAAGACCGTCAGCGCCAGGTGGAACCGGAGCACGAACAGCACCACGATCGCCAGTACGGCGACGGGGATGAGCCAGCCGATCTGCCCGGCCAGCTGCTCGTTGAACAGGCGGAACACCCCGGCCGAGCCGGAGAAGGGCGGCGTGAACGACCGGTAGACCGTGTCATCCGCCGTCGACTGGCCGAAACGGCCCAGCGCGTTGTAGCCGAAGACCATCTCCCACGGGCTGTTCGACAGCGTCGAGCCGATATAGGGCCGATCGGATGCCGGGATCAGCGCGACGACGACGATCCACGACACCGACAGCGCCAGCGAGATCACCCCGGCGACCGCGAGCTGCCAGAGCTTGCGGAGCCACGGCTGCCGCGTGCACAGCCACGCTGCGGCTAGTGCGGGCCAGACCGCCCACGCCTCGATCATGTACATCTGGAACGACACCGCGATGAACACGCCCGACAGCAACAGCCAGCCGAAGTTGCCGCGCTGCAGCGCCTTGGCCGCCGCCCACGCGGTCAGCGCCAGTCCGAGCACGAAGAACGTCTGCGGTTGATTCGAGCGCGCGACCGCGACCAGGACCGGGGTCGTGGCGACCGCGGCTCCTGCGATCAGACCCGCGGTCGGGTTCAGCAGCCGCTTCGCCGTCACGGCCGCCAGCAGAGTGGCCGCCACGGCCGCCAGCGCGTTGGGCAAGATCACCGACCAGCTGGAGAATCCGAACGCTTTCACGAACAGCGCCGGGATCCAGAACGACCCCGGAATCTTGTCGAGGGTGACCGTGCCTGCCGGGTCGAACGAGCCGAAGAAGAAGTTCGACCAGTTCTGGCTCATCGACAGCGCGATGGAGGCGTAGTAATCGGACCGCGAGCCCGCCCACACCCCCCACGCCGTCAGGGCCGTCGTGAGCAGTGCCAGCACCACGAGCCCGGTGCGCCATGACGACCATCGGGGACCGCGGGTGGCGGTCACGGCGGGCAGGGCGGCGGGCGGGGCGAGTGCGGTCACGACGTCACGGTACGAACGCGGCTTTTCGCGAGGCTGTGGTCCGCCTATGAGTTGGCTGAAGCGGGCGATAATGAGCGGGTGGATGCCCCGATGCAGTCCTCGCAGATGGGCGCCGAGCTGGCCCGGCTGCGGCGGCGCGCGTACGGGCCCGACGCCGACATCTCCGGCGACCCGGACGCGGTCGCTCGGCTCGCCCAGCTCGAGGTCGCGCTGCGGGGGGAGTCGGATGCCGAGGCGGATCCCGTCGCAGAGCTTGCGCACGACGCGCCCACCGGGCAGGCCGAGACGTCGCCCGGTCACCGGGCCGGTGCGTCGGGTACCGCCGCCACGGCGACGTCCGGCCGGGTGATCCGGTCCGCGACGCGGTGGCGGCTGCTGGCGATCGTGCTCGTCGTGGCGATCGCTGCTGCACTGCTCGGTGCCGCGGTGGCGGTCGGCATCGCGGGGTTGACCGCTGACCGCCCCGACCTCGAGTTGCGGGCGACCGAGGTCGATCCCGCAACGGACCCGGCGCTGGATGCGACGTTGCTCGCCTCCTTCCGCGTACCACGCGACAGCCTTCGTGGCTTCGAGGATTACCGCGGATACCGCGCGTGGGCGGGCGCGACGGACGACGGTCTCAGCTGCCTGTTCGTCACGAACTCCGACCGGGGCCTCGTCGCCCAGAGCTGCACCGTACCGAGCATCGATCCGATCGCCGACTTCCAGATCGGCAACGGCACGATCTCGCTGGGAGGCGGTCCGCGCGGGGTGGTGCGATTCGAGCTGCACGGCGCAGTCGTCGACGTCTACGACCGCCATGTCGCCGCGCAGGAGCCGACACCGTGACTTCCGGCACCCTCGCGTCCGGCACCGCGACCTCGGGCATCGTGACCTCCGGCACCGCGACCTCCGGCACCGTGGCAGCGGCGGCCCAGTTCGGGGTCGCAGCCGAATTGGCGCAGCTGCGCCGACGCGCGTACGGCCCGGAAGCCGACATCCATCTCGACCCGCGTGCGCTGGCGAGGCTCGACGAGCTCGAGCACCGATCCCCGCCACCGGCCGATCCCGCCGAAGCGGTTCGCGACGCCGCCGGCGTCAGGACGGCGCCGCATCGGTGGTCCATCGCGCTCGCCATCGTCGCGGTGGCTGCTGCAGCGTGCTTGGCGGGTGTCGTCGTGACGCTCGCGGTGAACGACGCGCACGGCAGCGTTTCTCTTCGGGCACAGGGTCCGCCCGACGCCGACCTCCGGCTGCTGGTCGAGCCCAAGCTGCCGGCGACAGAACAGGACGGGGCATCCCTGACGTCGTTCGGGGTGTACGGCAACATGAGCGTTGTCGGGGCGGAACTTCCGTCGGGCGGTCGGTGCCTCGTGGTCGCGATCCGCAACACCTTCAACAACGCCGCAGCCTGCGCGCCGCCCGGCATGGACGTCTTCACGCAGATGTGGGTGTACAGCAGCACCGAGTCGTCCGGCATGGCGTATCCGGAGGCGCCCGGCATGGCCGTCCCCGCACCCGTGGGCACGCTCGTGCAGTACGTGTGGAGCGCAAGCGTTGTTCGGGTCAGCATCGGACAGGCGCCGCCGGGATGGTTCGAGACCACGCCCTAGCGCGATCCGCCGATGATGATCGAGTGGACGCGCAGGCGATGACAACGGCTGACCGAGCCGAACTCGCGGCCCTCCGGCGTCGCGCGTACGGTCCGGCCGGCGACATCCACACCGACCCGGCCGCGCTCGCGCGGCTCGCGGAGCTGGAGGCCGCGCTACGCGCGACCACGACCGTCCGAGTCGCCATGCCATCGGCGCGGGTCGAGCGGTCCATCGCCGATCCGCCTTCCCCAGCCGTGCCGGTGCACGAGCCGGACATCGAGGTCGCGGGGCCCGCAGCCGCGCGGTCGTGGAGACGGATGCGGAGGTCGTTGCGGCTGCGCAGCGTGATCGTGGCGGCAGCAGTCGGCGTCACCGCGGGGGCGCTCGCCGTTGCGGCCGCGGGGGCGCTTGCAGCGCCGCGTCCGCAGGCGACTCTGACCGCGATCGATGCGACGTTGCCGAGCGACAGCGGCATCCTCTCCGACGAGACGCTCCGTTTCTTCGGTCTGAACCGTGAAGCCGTGACGAACTTCGGACAGTACCGGACGCTGCAGGTGATCGCCGGTCCGACGGATGCCGGTACGCGCTGCCTCATCGTCAGCGGGCCGGCCGACGCCACGCCGGGGTGGGGGTGTGCGGAGCCGGGACGAGACGCGGTCGCGACGATCGTGATGAGCCGGAGCGCCGAGAAGCTCGACGGCGCGCCGTTCCCCGCGGGCAGCGTCATCCGTTTCGAACTGCACGGCGATCGCGTCCAGGTTTTCGAGCATGCCGCGCCCGCGCCGACTCAGTCGCCCTGACCGGTCTCAGGCCGTCAGTTCGGCGAGGCATTCCCGGCCGAGGCCGCGGTAGGCGGGGTCGTCGTCGCTGCGCGCGAGAAGCAGCAGGGTGAACCCCGCGGCCCACGCCCGCGCCCGCGTCCACGTCTGGTCGTCGTAGCGATCCGACAGCGCGTCGCGGAACGCCCGCCGCCCGGCGTCATCGAACGCCAGCCACGCGATCGCGAGGTCGTACGCCGGATCGCCGGCGGTCAGGTCGCCGAAGTCGATGATCGCCACGAGCTCCTCGCCGCGCGCGACGAGATTCCCCGGATGCAGGTCGCCGTGGATCCACACCGGTGCCGCCGACCACGCATCCGCCGCCAGACCCGCCGCCCACGCGCGTTCCGCGCCGTCGATCGAGGGTTCCCGCAGTGCACGGCGCTGCCGGTGCGCGGCGACGGCCGACGCGATCGAATCGGCGCGCTCTCGCAGCGGTACGCCGCGGAACGGATTGGCGGGATGATCCGCGTCCGCCGGCGTGTGCACCGCGGTCAGGGCGCGGGCCAGCGCCGGCGCCCATCCTGTCCGCTGCGACCGGGGAATGCGGAGCCCGGACTCGCCCTCGAACCACGGGACGACCGACCACGGCCACGCGAACGTCGCATCCGGTCGCCCGGCCAGCACGGGCGCCGGGATGCCGATTCCTTCCACCCGCGCGGCGATGGAGGGAAGCCATCGCTGTTCGTTGGCCACGAGCGGTGCGGCGACGGCGCGTCGGGGAAGGCGCACGGCCAGGTCGTCGCCGAGTCGCCAGACGCTGCAATCCCACCCCTCATCGACGTGGCGCAGGGGGATTGCAGCGGCATCCACCATCCGGTATGCCTGGGTGCCGAGCAGCCCACGCACCAGCGGCTCGTCGATGACGACCTCGGCGCGCGGTCTGTCGGGCATTCGCCGATCGTAGATCACCAACGAATCCCACGCCGGATTTGCTTGTTATGTGTGAGTACCTGTTGTATTCTGTGGATATCCGAGGGAGGACCGCGTGTACGCAATGGAGCGACAGGAGCTCATCGAGCGCATACTGCTCGACGAGGGCCGCGTCGCCGTCCTCGAGCTCTCGAGCCGTTTCGGCGTCACCACCGAAACCGTGCGCCGGGACCTCGACGCTCTCGAACGGGTCGGCGCGCTTCGGCGTGTACACGGCGGCGCCGTTGCCAACGAACGCCCCAGCACGATCGAGCCGAGCGTCAGCGAGCGCACGCACCGCCGCAGCGGTGCCAAGCAGGCCATCGCCGTGCGGGCGCTGGACGCGCTGGGGGAGTCCTTTCAGGGGTCGATCTTCCTCGATGCCGGCACCACCACGGCGGCGATCGCCGAGATGCTTCCGGCCCGGCTGACCGCGACCCACGGCCAGGCCGAGGTCGTCACGCACTCGCTCACGTTCGCGCCGTCGCTCGCGTCGGCCGACTCGGTGTCGCTGACCGTCATCGGCGGCCGCATCCGCGGGATCACCGCCGCGGCGGTCGGTGCGGGAACCGTGCGGGCGATCGAGACGATCCGCCCCGACATCGCGTTCGTCGGCGCCAACGGCGTCTCCGCACGGTTCGGCCTGAGCACCCCCGACCCGGAGGAGGCCGCCGTCAAGACCGCGATCGTGAACGCCGCGCGCAAGGTCGTGCTGGTCGCGGACGCGAGCAAATTCGACCGCGAGCTGCTCGTCGGATTCGCGCGCCTCGACGACATCGACGTGCTCGTCACCGACGCGTCACCCACGGCGGACCTGTCCGCCGCATTGAAGAAGGCCGGTACGGAAGTGTGGACCGCATGATCGTCACCCTGACAGCCAACCCGTCGCTCGATCGCACGGTGACCCTCGCCGCGCCGCTGCGCCCGGGCGCGGTACAGCAGGCCTCGTCGGTGCGGGAGGATGCCGGCGGCAAAGGCATCAACGTCGCCCGCGTGATCGCAGCCGCCCACGTTCCGGCGGTGGCCGTGCTGCCGATGGCGATGGACGACCCGTTCGACACCGCTCTGCGCGCGACGCGTCTGCCCGCGCAGCGGGTGCAGATCAGCGGTCACGCCCGCGCGAACCTGACGATCACCGATCCCGGCGGTGAGACCACCAAGCTCAACCTGCCGGGCGCCACCCTGTCCGATCACGACCGCGAAGCGCTCGTGCACGCGGTGGTGGAGTGCTGCGCCGGCGCGGAATGGCTCGTGCTGGCCGGTTCGCTGCCGCCCGGGGCGGGAGAGCGGTTCTACGTGGACATCATCCGTGCCGTCCGCGCGCGCTGGGGCGACGATGCGCCGCGCGTCGCCGTCGACACGTCCGGGCCGGCGCTGACCGCCGTGGTGGCCGACGGCGAGCCCGATCTGATCAAACCCAACGACGAAGAACTCGCCGAACTCGCCGGTGTCGCCCTGGATGCCTCGACCGACCTGCCGCACGCGGTGCTGGATGTCGCACGGCGTCTGGTGCCGAGCAAGGTGCGTGCCGCTCTGGTCACCCTCGGCGCGCACGGCGCCGTGCTGGTCGACGGCGACGGTGCGTGGGCGGCGGCTCCGCCCCCGATCAAGGTGGTCAGCACCGTCGGGGCCGGCGACAGTTCGCTCGCCGGCTATCTGCTCGCCGACATCGACGGCGAGGGCCCCGATGGGCGCCTGCGACGGTCGATGCGGTACGGCTCGGCCGCGGCATCCCTTCCCGGCACGCAGCCGCCCCACCCCGACGATCTGCCCGACGGCGACGTCGTCGTCGACACCCTCACCCCCGTCCCCACGCCCTAACATCACCCCTAACACCAAGGACCATTGGAGGTCACCGTGTCAGATACCATCACCCCGGAGCTCGTCAGCCTCGACGTCTCTCTCGGGTCCGACAAGGCCGCGGTCATCCGTGGTCTGGCGGCGCGCGTCGTCGCGCAGGGCAGGGCGACCGACGCCGACGCCCTGTACAACGACGCATGGGCCCGCGAGCAGAAGGACGAGACCGGTCTGCCGGGCGGCATCGCGATCCCGCACGCCAAGAGCGCCGCGGTCACGCAGGCATCCCTCGCATTCGCACGGCTGAGCCCCGGCGTCGACTTCGGCGCCCCCGACGGTCCGGCCGACCTCGTCTTCCTCATCGCAGCCCCCGAGGGCGCGGCGGAGGAGCATCTGGCCGTGCTGTCGAAGCTCGCCCGCAGCCTGATGCAGGACGACTTCACGTCGGGCCTGCGCGCCGCCCGCACCAACGAGGATGTCGTCCGCATCGTCCGCAATGCGATCGGCGAGTCGGATGCCGCGACGCAGCAGTCGATGGCCGCCGCCACCCCCGCGGCATCGGTCGCCACAGCGACCAGCGACACCGCACCGGTCACCGACGAGATGAGCATCAACGGCCACCGCGC
>CAXTES010000155.1:0-7308 GCA_964243215.1 uncultured Microbacterium sp.
CTCCACTGCGATCGTCTGAGTGACGGCGACCTCGTAGCCGTCCAACCAGCCACGCCGTTCGACCAGCGTCGAGAACCGGTCCACGTCGGGCAGGTAGCTCACGTCGGCGATGTCGCCGGTCACGTCCCCGAGCGTCGGACCGGCCTGCGCCCTGCCGACCAGGAACGGTGCTCTCGGCGCGAGTTCCGGCAGCTGCTCGCCGTCGACGATCCGGATCGCCGTCGAGTACTCCTGGTCCTCCCAGTAGGAGCCGACCACGAACCAGCCGACGACCGCGAGTGCACCGAGTCCCGCCGCGGCCCACAGCACCATCGCCAGTGCTGTACGGGTACGCCCGGCGTCCGTCATCACCGACCCGGCGGCGGCAGCAGCCACGATCGCCACGAGCGCCACCACGGGCGCGAACGCGCGCACCTCCCACAGGAGAACGGTCCTTGATCCGGGCCACGATCGCCCGGCCGCGACGAGCGCGACCACTGCAACGGCAGGCCAGAGCAGAGCGCGGGCACGTGACCTCACGGGAGCTCCTGGGTCGGATCGCCGGCCGGGTGGTGGTCCACGGTAGGCAGCCGACGTCGGGAGGGGTCCCCACGAGACGGGCGGTCCTCGCGATCAGCTCGCCGCAGGGACCTTCCGGCGGCGCGCGGGCCGGGTCTCCGGCTCCGCCGGGGTCACCAGGCCCCGGAGGAACTGCCCGGTGTAGCTCGTCGGGTGCGCCGCCACCTCCTCCGGTGTGCCCTGCGCGACGACGGTGCCGCCGCCGGAGCCGCCCTCCGGACCCATGTCGACGATCCAGTCGGAGGTCTTGATGACGTCCAGGTTGTGCTCGATGACGATCACCGAGTTGCCCTTGTCGACCAACCCGCTGATCACGTCGAGGAGCTTGCGGATGTCCTCGAAGTGCAGGCCCGTCGTCGGCTCGTCCAGGATGTAGACCGTCCGCCCATTGCTGCGTTTCTGCAGCTCGCTGGCCAGCTTGACGCGCTGGGCCTCCCCGCCGGAGAGCGTGGGCGCGGGCTGCCCGAGGCGGACGTAGCCCAGGCCGACGTCGACCAGCGTGCGCAGGTACCGCGCGATCGACGTGATCGGCGCGAAGAACTCGGCCGCCTCCTCGATCGGCATGTCCAGCACGTCCGCGACCGTCTTGCCCTTGTAGTGCACCTCGAGGGTCTCCCGGTTGTACCGGGCGCCGTGGCAGACCTCGCAGGGCACGTAGACGTCGGGCAGGAAGTTCATCTCGATCTTGATCGTGCCGTCGCCGGAGCACGCCTCGCAGCGGCCGCCCTTGACGTTGAACGAGAACCGGCCCGGCTGGTAGCCGCGCACCTTCGCCTCGGTGGTGGCGGCGAAGAGCTTGCGCACCTGGTCCCACACGCCAGTGTAGGTGGCGGGGTTGCTGCGCGGGGTGCGGCCGATCGGGCTCTGGTCGACCCGCACGAGCTTGTCCAGGTTGTCCAGCCCGGTGATGCGCGTGTGCCGGCCCGGCACCTGCCGGGCGCCGTTGAGCCGGTTCGCCAGCACCGTGGCCAGGATGTCGTTGATCAGCGTCGACTTGCCCGAGCCGGACACGCCCGTCACCGAGACCAGGCAGCCGAGCGGGATCTCGACGTCGACGTTGCGGAGGTTGTGCTCGCGCGCCCCGACGATCGCCAGCTTGCGCTTCGGGTCGACCTTGCGGCGCTTCGCCGGCACCGGGATCGACCGCCGCCCCGACAGGTACGCGCCGGTCAGCGAGGTGTCGTGCGCCTCCAGCGCGGCGACCGAACCGCTGTGCACCACCTCGCCGCCGTGCTCACCGGCCCCGGGCCCGATGTCGACGGCCCAGTCGGCGGCGCGGATCGTGTCCTCGTCGTGCTCGACGACGATGAGCGTGTTGCCCATGTCGCGCAGGCGCGTCAGCGTCTCGATCAACCGCCGGTTGTCGCGCTGGTGCAGCCCGATCGACGGCTCGTCCAGCACGTAGAGCACGCCGGTCAGTCCCGACCCGATCTGGGTGGCGAGACGGATGCGCTGGGCCTCGCCGCCGGACAGCGACCCGGCGGAGCGGCTGAGGTTCAGGTAGTTCAACCCGACCTGGATGAGGAAGTCGAGGCGAACGCGGATCTCGCGCAGCACCTGCGCGGCGATCTGCGCCTCGCGGTCGGTCAGCTGCAGGTTGCCGAAGTACGCCCGCGCGTCGGCGAGGCTGAGGTGGGAAGCCTCGGCGATCGAGTGGCCGTGCACGAGGACCGCCAGCACCTCCGGCTTGAGCCGGTCGCCGTTGCAGACCGGGCACGGGACCTCGCGCAGATACTCGGACCAGCGCTGCCGCTGCGAATCGGACTCGGCCTGCAGGTACTGGCGCTCGATGTACGGCACGACACCCTCGAAGCCGGACGTGTACCGCATCTCACGGCCGTAGCGGTTCTTCCAGCGCACGGTGACCTTGAAGTTGTCGCCCCGCAGCACCGCCTCCTTCACGTCGACCGGCAGCTTGCGCCACGGGGTGTCGAGCGAGAAACCGAGGTCGTCGGCGAGGCCCTGCAGCAGGCGCTCGTAGTACTGGAACAGTCCTTTGCCCTGCGTCGTCCACGGCAGCAGCACGCCCTGCGCGATCGACAGCTCGTCGTCGCCGAGCATGAGCTCGGTGTCGACGGACATCCGAGTACCCAGTCCGGAGCAGGCCGGGCAGGCGCCGAACGGCGCGTTGAACGAGAAGGTGCGCGGTTCGATCTCGGTCAGCTGCAGCGGATGCCCGTTGGGGCACGCCAGCTTCTCGGAGAAGGACTGCCACGCGGCATCCCCCTGCTCGTCGACGAAGTTGACCTGCATCACTCCGCCGGCCAGCCCGAGCGCCGTCTCGACCGAGTCGGTGACGCGGCTGAGGATGTCACCGGATGCCACGAGCCGGTCGACGACGACGGCGATGTCGTGCTTGTAGCTCTTCTTCAGCGCGGGCGGTTCGGCCAGTTGGATCAGTTCGCCGTCGACGACCGCGCGCGCATAGCCCTTGGCGCTGAGCTCGCGGAACAGGTCGACGAATTCGCCCTTCTTCTGACTGACCACGGGCGCGACGATCTGGTAGCGCGTGCGCTCGGGCAGCTCCATCAGTTGATCAGCGATCTGCTGCACCGTCTGGCGCTGGATGATCTCGCCGCAGACGGGACAGTGCGGCACGCCGATGCGCGCCCACAGCAGGCGCATATAGTCGTGGATCTCGGTGATCGTCCCGACCGTCGAACGCGGGTTGCGGTTCGTCGACTTCTGGTCGATCGACACCGCCGGGCTCAGCCCCTCGATGAAATCGACATCCGGACGGTCGACCTGGCCGAGGAACTGCCGCGCGTAGGCACTCAGCGATTCGACATAGCGCCGCTGACCTTCCGCGAAGATCGTGTCGAACGCCAGACTCGACTTCCCGGACCCCGACAGCCCCGTGAAGACGACGAGGGAGTCGCGCGGGATGTCGAGATCGACGTCCTTCAGATTGTGGACCCGGGCCCCGCGAACACTCAGTTTTCCGGCGTTATGACCGAGCTCTGACACGGGGACGATGGGCACCGATCAAGTCTAGGTGGGGGCCTGGACACCCGATGCCGGATTCGCCGGCCGCGTAGCCGAGCGCCGGGTCGCGGGCACCGTCAGTACACCAGGATCAGTCCGCTGCCCGTCGAGGGGGCCACGGTCGGGGAACCGCCGTAGCTCACGGTGAGGACCTTGACCCCCCGAGCCGAGAACGGTGTCAGGCTCACGGTCGCGCGGCCGTCGGTGACCGCACCGCTGCCGACCACCGCGCCCTGGTAGGTCACCGTCACCGTCCCGTCGACCGGCACGCCCCCGTTCGCGACGGTGATCGTCACGAGAGCCGCCGGCGCACCGCGCCTGACCAGGAACGGCTTGCCGAACCCGAACGTCGTCGATGAGGCGGGTGCGACAACGAGATCGACCGTCGTCGAGGAGGCCGCGACCGTGTCCGACCCGCTGTAGGCCACCGTCAGCGTGTGGGTGCCCGGGGGCAGAGCGGTGGGACTGAGCGTGACGGTCGCAGCGCCGTTGTCGAGCGTGGCGGTGCCGAGCGTCGTGCCGCCGGCGTCGCTGACGGTGACGGTACCGGTGGGGGTCTGGCCCGCCGCGGTCACCGTCACATCGATCGTCGCCGCGTCGCCGTACTCGACGGGTCCCGCAGAGGCTGACACCGTGCTCGCCGGCAGCGCGACCTGGATCGGAATGATGACACGGGTACCTGTCGGCTGGGCCGTCAAGATGAGGAAGCCGGCCCCGGATGCCGTCGCCGGCAGCGTCACGTCGATCGCCGCGGCCCCGCCGCTGACCGCGGCGGATCCGACCTGCACACCGCCCGCGCCGTCCGCGGTGGCAGCGTAGGTGGCCGTCAGCGAGGTGTTCGCCGGGGACCCGATGCTGGTGAGGTCCAGCGTTCCGACCGACAGTGTCTGGGTCGAGCCGGCGACGGGGGCGGGGTTCAGACCGGACACCGACACGGCGTGCTTACGGAAGTCCGGTCCCACGGGCTGATGGGTCTGCAGGTAAGCGATCCACGCATCGCGGTCGACGAGCCCGGAGTCGCGGAGGTTCGTCGCCTGCGTGAAAACGCGGAAGTTGTCGCCGCCGCCGGTTGCCGGGCTGCCGATGCCGGTCAGGAAGGTGAACGAACCGACGCGGTACGTCGCCGCCGGGTCGATCGGAGTCCCGTTGAGGACCATCGACGTGATGCGGCTGCCCTCGGGCAGCGTCGCGTCGAACGTGTAGCTGAAGCCCGTCGAGGTGCCCAGCTGCAGGTAGGGCCGGGTCGGGACGTTCCCGCTCGCGTCACGCTGCCACTGCTGCTCGAAGAGGGTCTTCAGCTGTGCGCCGGTCATATCCACGGTTGCCAGGTTGTTCGCGAACGGCAGCACGCTGTTCGCCTCGGAGTACAGGATCCTGCCGTCCGCGTCGGCGGGTTTCGCCGGGTCCGCAGCGTACTTCAACTCGGCGCGCAGGCCGCCGGGGTTCACGACGGTCAGTTGCGCCCCGCCCTTGTCCGCTGGCGCCAGTGTCGACAGCAGGGCGTCTGCCACCAGGTTTCCGAGTGTCGACTCCTTCGACCGGTCGTCGCGTGTGAATCCCGGGTAGGGGGTCGAGTCGGGCGGTCCCGGTGTCATCGCGGTCGTCACATCAGCGCTCAGCGTGCCCACCGGCTGGTTGCCGATGACGTCGGCGTAGGCGGTTGCCGCCTGCACCGTCTCGCTGACGGCCGCCACCCGCGGATACGCCGCGATCAGGTCCGCGTCCGCGGTCGTCACCCTCGGCACGTTGCGCACCGTATAGCCGGACACCGCGCCCGTGTCACTGTCCACGGTCAGCTGGATCTGGCCCACATTCGCCGCGTAACTGCCGGTCTGAAGCACGGGTCGCGTGGTCCCGGGCTGGCCGGGCACGGGCGCCTGATACGCGTATGCCTGGTGAGTGTGTCCATTGACCAGCGCCGCGACCTTCGGCGACACCTCATTGACGATGCGGTTGAAGATCGTGCTGGATGCCTCGTTCTGTTCCAGGGTGGCGGACCCGTTGGGAGCGCCCTCGTGGAAACTGGCGATGAGGACGTCGGCCTCGCCGTTGGCCTCGTTGCCGTCGGTGAGCTGGTCGGCGACGCGGTTCACGGCGGCCACGGGGTCGCCGAAGGAGAGCTCCGCCACCCCGCTGGGCGCGACCAGGGTCGGGGTCTCCTGGGTGACCGCCCCGATGATTCCGACGGTGAGACCCGCCGCCTGGTACAGGCCGTATTCCGGAAGAGCCGGCGTCTCGGTGCCCGCCAGGTACACGTTCGCGCCCAGATAATCCCACTGCGCGTTGGTGCCGCCGGCGATCACGCGGTCGCGCAGGTCGGCCCAGCCACCGTCGAACTCGTGGTTGCCCACCGCAGAGGCGACCATCCCGAGCTCGTTGAACACGTCGATCGTGGGCTGGTCTTTGGCGACCGCCGACGTGAACTCCGACGCTCCGATGAAGTCCCCGGCCCCGATGAGCAGGGTGTTGGCACCGTTCGCGCCATCGGCTGCGCGCAGGCCCTCGATCGTGCCGGCGAACTTCACCGTGTTCGCGTTGATGCGACCGTGGAAGTCGTTGACCGTGAGGATGTTCAGCGTCACCGGCGCGGCGTGGGCGGCAGGACCAACGAACACGCCGGCCGCCACCACCGCGACGCTCACCGCGGTGCCGAAGGCGACGCGACGCGGGGCGGGATCGGATGCGGAAGTGTGAGGTGACCGGGATCGCATGGGGGGTGCTTCCTTCTTCGGAACGGCCTGGGGAACCGCGGCGGCGGCGGTCGGATCGACCACAACGGCGCCGATCCGAGCATAGGAGCCGACGCCGACGCCGACCAGGGTGGTCGCGAACAGTTCACGTATTCGTTGCCGGACGCTGAATCGGGACACGAGCCGTCGCGCTCAGTGGACCCGGAACGCGGTCAATCGGGCGGCACGCCCGCACTTCGCGTCTCTCGAACCGCGGGGGCGCCGTGATCAGGGGGCAGGTGCGTCGTTGGAGCGGACCGCTGACTTCGACCGGGACCCGGCGAACGGGGCGAGCCCATCGCGCAGATCCGCCAGTTGGGCGGCATCCATCGCTACCCGTGCCATGATCTGCTCGGGCACTGCCAGAGCCTGTCGGCGCAGCCGCCGCCCGGCTTCGGTCAGCCCGATATCGAGCACACGCTCATCGTGCGACCGGCGCGCTCGCGTCACCCTGCCCTGCTCCTCGAGGCGCTTGACGAGGGGCGACAGCGTGGCGGGCTCCATGGCGAGCTCGTCGGCCAGGTCGCCGAGCGAGCGCGGCGACCGTTCCCACAGCGCCAGCATGACCAGATACTGCGGGTGCGTCAGTCCGAGCGGCTCGAGGACGGGCCGGTAGATCGACACCACGTTGCGCGCAGCCGTGACGAGGGCGAAGCACACCTGGTTGTCCAGCTTGAGGAGGTCGTCAGCGCGGGTCACGAAACAACACTATCGAATTGATGAGTACACTAATAGTCATGACACGAAATAACCCGGCAGCCGGTCGACCGCTCAGGGAACGGGTGCGGCAGGCGGGCGGCTGGTACGAGTTCTTGAACAACCGCTTGATCCAGGTCGCCGGACCTGCATCGGTCGGGCCGTACGAGACGACGCCCGAGCCCTCGCGCGCCGAGCGTCCTTGTCCGCTCTGCGGCGCTGCGATGTCGCGGCATACGTTCGATCGCTCGAGAGTGAAGCCGTTGATGCACTGCCCCTGAGCAGTCCTCGCCTCGGTGACGCTGGATCGCCGCGGTGACGGTCCTCTCGCCCCGTCGAG
>CAXTES010000156.1:0-7279 GCA_964243215.1 uncultured Microbacterium sp.
CATCGACCCCGAGGCGGTGTCGGCCGCGGCCGAGCCGGTGCGCGAGGCGGTGCGCGCCGTGGTGGCCGAGCTCGGCGCGACGCCGGTGATCGGCTTCGCGGGAGCTCCCTTCACCCTCGCGGCCTACCTCGTGGAGGGCGGTCCGTCGAAGGACCATCTGCGCGCACGCGGCATGATGCACGCCGACCCCGAAGCGTGGCACCGCCTGGCCGGCTGGCTGGCGCGCGTGTCGCGGGCCTTCCTCGAGGCCCAGACGGATGCCGGAGCCGCCGCCGTGCAGCTGTTCGACTCATGGGCGGGGTCGCTGTCGCGCGCTGACTACCTCGCGCACGTCGCGCCGCACTCGCGCGCCGCGCTCGACGGCCTCACGGTGCCCCGCATCCACTTCGGCGTCGGAACCGCGCACCTGCTCGCCGACATGCGCCTGGACGGCGCGGCCGACGGGGTCGGGGTGGACTGGCGCACCCCGCTCGACGAGGCGGCGCGGGTCCTCGGACCCGGCGTCACGCTGCAGGGCAACATCGATCCGGCACTCCTCGCCGCGCCGTGGCCCGTGCTCGAGCGCCATGTCCGCGATGTCATCCGCCGCGGCACGGCGGCACGCGCGCACATCCTCAACCTCGGCCACGGCGTTCCGCCCGACGCCGACCCCGACGTGCTGACCCGCATCGTGGAGGTCGCGCACGAAGGCGCGGGATGACGATACCCGACGACATCGGCGACCTCGCGGCTCTCGCGCGGAAGCGCCATGTCGTCGTCGTCGGCGGCGGCATCGCGGGACTCGTCGCCGCACTCGAGTGCGCGAAGGTCGGCGTGCGCGTGACGGTGCTCGAGGCATCCGATGCGGTGGGGGGTGTGCTGCAGTCGGTGCGGGTCGCGGGTCTGCGACTCGACGTGGGTGCCGACAGCTGGGCGACCCGTGGCGGAACGGTGCGCCGGCTCGTCGACGACCTCGGACTCGGCGACGCGGTGGTCTCGCCCGCCGCCGGTCGCGCGTGGGTCGCCGGCCTGCCCGGCGATGATGCGGCGCCGCTGCCGGAGGGCGGCGTGCTCGGCATCCCCGGGAATCCGTGGCATCCCGACGTACGCCGGATCCTCGGGACTTCCGGATCCTGGCGCGCATACCTCGACCGCGTCCGTCCGCCCCTGACGATCGGACACGAGCGCAGCCTCGGCGCGCTCGTGCGACGGCGGATGGGCCAGAAGGTGCTCGACCGCCTCGTCGCGCCCGTCACGACCGGGGTGTACTCCGCGCTGCCGGACGACATCGACGTCGAGGTCGCCGCGCCGGGCCTGAACGCGGCGATGACGCGCCTGGGCTCGCTCTCCGGTGCGGTGACCGCGCTGCGCGGTGACCGCGCCCCCGGAGCCGCGGTCGAGGGTCTGGACGGCGGGATGTCGCGGCTCGTCGAGGCGCTCGTGAGGCGCCTGACCGAGCTCGGCGCCGAGCTGCGCACGAACGTGGCGGTCAGCGCGCTGCACCGGCGAGACGCGCACTGGGACGTGTCCGCGGGTCCGCAGATGCTGACCGCGGATGCCGTCATCCTCGCGGTGTCCGAGACCGAGGCGCGTCGCCTGCTCGCCGCGGTGGTACCCGGCGTCGCCGCTGCGGCCGGCCCCGCGCCGGTCGTGGAGATCGTGACCCTCGTCATCCACGCTCCGGCGCTGGACGCGCATCCCCGCGGCACCGGTGTGCTGACGGTGCCCGGCTCGCACGCGGCCAAAGCGCTGACGCACTCGAGCGCCAAGTGGGGCTGGATCGCGAGTTCCGCCGGCCCCGGGGTGCACGTCGTGCGCGTCTCGTTCGGCGCGCAGGGCGAGGACCCGGCCACCGCGAGGCTCGACGACGACGCCGCGGCCGCGCTCGCGCTGGCGGAGGCATCCGCTCTGCTCGGCGTGCCCCTCGACATCGCGCGGCTGCGAGGTGCGCATCGGGCCCGCCACACCCAGTCGCAGCCGGCCGCGACGCTCGGGCGGGCCGAGACCGTGGCGGCGGTGCGGGCATCCATCGCCGGCGTGCCGGGTCTCGCCGCCGTCGGCGCGTGGCTGAGCGGAACCGGGCTCGCGCAGGTCGTGCCCGACGCGACCGCCGAGGCCGATCGGGTGCGACTGGCCGTGCTGTTCGGCGTCGAGCCGTCGGCGCCCTGACGTTTGTCAAGTGGATAACGGAGCCGGCATACGGCGATAGCCTGAACCCAGACGCACCCCCCGAACCAGCGTGAGGAGACCCCATGAAGGGCAAATTGGGCATCGTCGTCGGACTCGCCGCCGGATACGTTCTGGGCTCGAGGGCGGGACACGAGCGGTACGACCAGATCAAGGAGCAGTTCCTGAAGGTCTGGAACACCGATCCGGTGCAGAAGCAGGTCGACAAGGTCAAGGACATCAGCAAGACCGCCGTCTCCGCGCTGCCGAACGCGGTGTGGAACGGCGCCGTCAAGGTGACCAAGGCCGCGACCGGCAACAACGCGCCGGGCAAGCAGACACCGGGGCAGAAGCTCGACGCCGCGGTCGACGCGGGCAAGGAATCGGCCAAGGACGTCGCCGACGCGGCCAAGACCACGGCCAACGAGGTGGGCGACGCCGCCGAGGATTCGTTCGACGACATCCAGAAGGCTGCTCGCGAGCACGACGGGAGCTGACGTGACGACCCCTCGCGGATTCCGCGATCGATCCGAAGACAGTCTCTTCACGCTGCTCGGGGAAATTCCCGACCTCGTCAAGAACCTGGTCACGGCCGAGATCGATGCGGCGAAGGTGTGGCTGAAGAAGACGGCGAAGGATGCCGGCATCGGCGCCGGCTGGTTCGCCGGGGCGCTCGTCGTGCTGTTCTGGGCGGTGCCGGTGCTCTTCACGTTCTTCATCGCGGGACTGGCCTCGTGGATGCCGGTGTGGCTGGCCGCGCTGCTCATCTTCATCGTGATGGTCATCGTCGCGGTCATCCTCGCGCTGCTGGGCATCCTGCGGTTCCGCAAGCTCTCCAAGCGCGAGAACCCCGGCCAGGCGATCGCCATCGACGCCAAGATCGTGAAGGATGCGCGTGATGAGTTCTAACGCACCTGTTCCCGCGACGTCGAAGGCGCCCGTTCCGGTGCCGCGCACGGCCGTGCCGATCGGCATCGCCGGCCCGGTGCAGACCGCCCGCGCAGAGTTGAAGGCCGCGGTGTTCGCGCTGGAGGAGAAGGCCCACGTGCCCAAGCGCGTGAGCCTCGCGACCGAGAAGCGCGTCGCCGAGGTCCGCCATTTCCAGCGCAGGAATCCGGCGCTGACGGCGATCATCATCGTCGGCGGGGCCGTCGCGGTCGGCGCTGCGGTGTGGGGATTCGTGCGGCTCTACACCCGCTGACGCCGCCGAGCCCGCGACCGACGCCCGTCGTCGCGCTGCCCGGTGCCCGTCGGGGAGAGGATGGAACTATGGCATCCGACCCCGTCCCGGCCGTGTACACCCTGTGGTCGGTGCTGCGGCGCGACCCGGAACGCCCGGTCCAAGAGCCCGACAGCACCGAGCTGACCGACATCGTCGCGCTCATCGAGGCCGAGGGGGTGACGGTGCGCGGCTTCTACGACGTCAGCGGCCTGCGCGCCGACGCCGACCTGATGATCTGGCTGCACGGGCCGGAGCCCGAAGCGCTGCAGCGCGATCTGCGGCGGCTGCGCCGCACCGAGCTGCTGACCCCGCTGCTGCCGGTGTGGAATGCGATGGGCGTGCATCGCGACGCCGAGTTCAACCGTTCGCACGTGCCCGGGTTCCTCCGCGGCGTGCCGGCGAAGCAGTGGCTGTGCGTCTATCCGTTCGTGCGCAGCTACGAGTGGTACCTGCTGCCGGAGGCCGACCGCGGCCGGATGCTCGCCGAGCACGGCCGCAAGGGCGCGGCCTACACGGGTGTGACCGCCAACACGGTCGCCAGCTTCGCGCTCGGCGACTACGAGTGGCTGCTGCCCATGGAGGCGGATGAGCTGACCGACCTCGTCGACATGATGCGAGACCTCCGCTACACCGATGCCCGGCGGCACGTTCGCGAGGAGGTGCCGTTCTACACCGGGCGGCGCATCGATCTCGAGGCGATTCCCGAGGTGTTGCAGTGAGCACACCGGCTGACGCGCCGATCCGACTCGGCACGCGCCGCAGTGCGCTGGCCCGCGCGCAGTCGCAGCTGGTGGCCGATGCCCTCGCCGAGGCATCCGGCCGGCGCGTCGAACTGGTCCCGATCACCTCGGAAGGAGACACCACCCGCGCGTCGCTGTCCGAGATCGGCGGGCGCGGGGTCTTCGCGACGCGGCTGCGCGAGGCGCTGGTCGCGGGGCAGTGCGATGTGCTCGTGCACTCGCTGAAGGATCTTCCCACCGAGCAGCCCGAGGGCCTGGTGATCGGCGCGACCACCGCGCGGGAGGATGCGCGCGACGTCGTCGTGACCCGCGACGGAACACCGCTGCACCGGCTCAAGCCGGGCACGGTGGTCGGTACCGGATCGCCGCGCCGCGTCGCTCAGGTGCACCAGCACAACCGGCGGGTGGCCGTCGAAGACCTCCGCGGCAACGTCGACAGCCGACTGGGTCGGGTCCGCGGCGGCGAGCTGGACGCGGTCGTCCTCGCCGCCGCCGGGCTCGTGCGCCTGGGTGCGGTGCTCGACGATCTCGAGTTCGAGCCGCTGGGCCTGCTGGAATGGCCCACCGCGCCGGGCCAGGGCGCCCTCGCGGTCGAGACGACGACGGATGCCGAGCCCGCCCTGCTCGAGGCGATCTCGCGCCTGGACGACGAGCCGACGCGTGCCGCCACCGAGGCCGAACGAGCGGTGCTGCGGGCTTTGGATGCCGGGTGCACGGCGCCCCTCGGCGCGCACGCGCAGGTGGCCGAGCGGAGCCTGCGGATCCGCGCGATCGTGTATTCCACCGACGGGGCGGGACGCGTCGCGCTGGACCACACGGAGCCGCTGCCCCCGGGGTATGCTCGGAATCCAGGCAGGGGCGACGGTGCGGACACTGCCGATGGCGCGGACCCGACGACGCGCGCAACGCGTGCCGGGACCGACGTTGGACATCGGCTGCTCGAAGCTGGGGCCGCCGACCTGGTACCACGAGAGTCGATCCCATGAGCGCAGCGTTTTCCCGGCCGGCCGCCGTCAAGCCCCTGACGGGCTGGCGCGTGCTGGTGCCGCGCGGCGGTCCGTGGGGCGATCAGGTGGCCGCGTCGCTGCGCTCGCAGGGCGCCGTGCCGGTCGTCGCGCCGTTGATCAACTTCGCACCCACCAACGACCAGGCGACGCTCGAACAGGCGCTGGCGGATCTGGATGCCGGCGCGTTCGACTGGCTCACCGTCACCAGTGCGACCACCGTCGACGTGCTCTTCGCGTACCGGGCGAAGATCCCGCCGCGCACGAAGGTCGCCGCCGTCGGCGAGACGACCGCGGCCGCGCTGCAGGCGGTCGGATACCGCGTCGACCTCGTCCCCGACAGCGACAACTCCGCCGAGGGCATGGCCGAGCAGATGGTCGGCATCGAGCCGGAGCCCCGCGACATCCTGACGTTGCGCAGTGAGATCGCCAAGCCGGTGCTGACCCGGCGGCTCATCGAGGCGGGGCACCGGGTGCGCAGCGTGGTCGCCTATCGCACGGTCGGTGTGCCGGTGACCGACCGGATCGCCGAGGACGTCGCGAACGGTCGCATCAACGCGATCCTGGTCACCAGCGGCTCGGTCGCCGAGCAGGTGCGTCTGCAGTTCCACGACATTCCGGCATCTACCGTCATCGCCGCGATCGGCCCACGCACCGCGAAGGATGCCCGCAAGGTGGGCCTCGGCGTGAACGTGGTCGCCCCGACGCAGACGGTGGATGCGCTCATCCACGCGGTCTCGCAGTTCTCCCTGCCGCACGCGGCGGACGAGTTCCAGCGGTGAGTTTCCCGGTCCACCGGCCGAGGCGGCTGCGTCAGTCGCCGGCGGTCCGGCGGCTGGTGCGCGAGACCCACCTCGCGCCGTCTCAGCTCGTGCTGCCGCTGTTCGTGCGCGAGGGATCGACCGAGCCGGTCCCGATCGGGTCGATGCCGGGCGTGATGCAGCACTCGCTGGACTCGCTGCGCCGCGCGGTGGCGGATGCCGCGGCCGCCGGCGTCGGCGGGGTGATGCTGTTCGGCGTGCCCGCCGTGCGCGATGCCCGAGGGTCGGGTGCGGACGATCCGGACGGCATCCTGAACGTCGCGACCGGGCTCGTCGCCGCCGAGGTCGGCGATGCGGTCGTCGTGCAGACCGACCTGTGCCTCGACGAATTCACCGACCACGGGCACTGCGGGGTGCTGGATGCGCGAGGCGAGGTCGACAACGACGCGACGCTCGAGCGCTACGCGTCGATGGCGCTCGCGCAGGCGCGTGCGGGCTCGGCGATGCTCGGCCTGTCGGGGATGATGGACGGTCAGACCGGGTACGTCCGGGCCGCGCTGGATGCCGCCGGGTTCGGCGGGACGCTGCTGCTGGCGTACTCGGCGAAGTACGCCGGGGCGTTCTACGGCCCGTTCCGCGAGGCGGTCGACTCGCAGCTGCGCGGCAACCGGCGCACGTATCAGATGGATCCCGCCAACGGCCGGGAAGGGGTGCGCGGGGCGTTGCTCGATGTCGAGGAGGGTGCGGATGTCGTGATGGTCAAGCCCGCGGGACCCTACCTCGACGTGCTCGCGGCGGTGCGGGCTGCGGTGGACATCCCGGTGTGGGCGTATCAGGTCTCCGGCGAATACGCGATGATCGAGGCCGCCGCCGCACACGGCTGGATCGACCGGCGCCTCGCGATCGAGGAGAGCCTGATCGGCATCCGTCGCGCCGGGGCGGACGCGATCCTGACGTACTGGGCCGCCGAGGTGGCCGGGTGGCTGTGACGGCCGTCACGCCCCGCGAAACTTCGCAAATGTCACGTTTTCGGGGTCGTAACGGAACATTCGTGAAGTCTCGCGGCGGAGGGAGGCGGTCGTGACCGACCGCAACGACGCGTTGTTCGCGCGGGCGCGGGCGGTGACCCCGGGCGGTGTGAACTCGCCGGTGCGCGCGTACGGCTCGGTCGGCGGCACGCCCCGTTTCATGGCCTCGGCGCGAGGACCGTACGTGACGGATGCCGCGGGCCGCGAATACGTCGACCTCGTGGCGTCGTGGGGTCCGGCGCTGCTCGGCCACGCCCATCCCGAGGTCGTCGCGGCGGTTCGGGAGGCGGCATCCCGAGGCCTGTCCTTCGGGGCGCCCACGCGCGGCGAGGTGGAGCTGGCCGAGCTGATCGCCGCGCGCGTCGTCGCCGAGAGTGCA
>CAXTES010000157.1:0-7224 GCA_964243215.1 uncultured Microbacterium sp.
GTCGCGCACGATGCCGCCGACGCCGGTCGCGGCGCCCTGGAACGGCTCGATGTAGCTCGGGTGGTTGTGCGACTCGACCTTGAACGTGACCGCCCAGCCCTCGCCGATGTCGACGACCCCGGCGTTCTGACCCATCCCCACCATCAGGCGGGTCCGCATCTCGTCGGAGACCTTCTCGCCGAACTGGCGCAGATACTTCTTGCTCGACTTGTACGAGCAGTGCTCCGACCACATCACCGAGTACATCGCCAGCTCGCCGCTCGTGGGGCGGCGCCCGAGGATCTCGCGGATGCGCGAGTACTCGTCGGGCTTGAGACCGAGTGCCGCGTACGGCTGGTCGCGGTCGGGGGTGGCGGCGGCGTTGGCCACGGTGTCCGCCATGGTCTCGGCGGTGGGCGCATCGGCGGCGGCTCTCGCCGCGGCGGTGGCGTCGGCGGCGGCTCTCGCCGCGGCGGTGGCGTCGGCGGCGGCCGGCAGAGCGGGGGTGGTCACGCGGCTGTGCTCCTGGGTCGAGGATGCCGGACGCTCCCAGCTTACGTGGGCTACCGCATCCGACTCCGCCCCGTGCGCCGGCACCCGTTCGCGAGGGCTCGAATGCCGGTCACCGGCGTCCTAGAGTGGCCGAGAGCCGAGGAGGATCGGATGCTGAACCTCGAGTTTCCGCGCGACCTCGTCATGACCGGGGCGATCTTCGGCGTCGCGGCCTTCGTGTGGGCGGGATGGGCGCAGGAGCAGCCGCCGGGGTCGTGGGTCTGGCGGGTGGTGCTCAGCGCGATGCTCGTGCTCGGCCTCTTACTGGCCGGGATCAGCATCCCGATCGCGGTCCGCAACTGGCGCACGCCGACCGCGATCGACCCGGCGAGCGTCAGCTTCCGCGGATACCTGATCGTCGTCGCGATCGAGGTCGTACTCGCGGCCGTGATCGCCGTCGTCGCGATCCGCGCCGACCGCTCGGATCTGGTCGCACCGCTCATCCTCGCCGTCGTCGGCGTGCACTTCTTCGCGCTCGCGGTGGTCTTCGCACAGCCGGTGCTGCACGTCGCGGCCGCGTTGTTGGTGATCGTCGCGATCACCGCGGCGCTGCTGCCGCGCTCCGAGGTCGCGCCGAGCTTCTGGTGCGGCATCCTCGGTGCGCCGGTTTTCCTCGCGATCGGCGCGTGGTGTGCCGTCGCCGGGGCGGGCGCGCTCGCTTCGCCGTCTGCGCACCACAACTCAGGCTGAGCCACCTCACGCCGCGACGGGATGCGCGGAATCTCGCGCCCTCGCGGCCGCCCGGCCGCGAGCCAGCCTGCGTTCGTGCGGGCACAGCAGGAGCGGAGCCCGCGACAGTCCGCTGGCCGCAGGCGCGAGGGACCGCGGCAGTCCGCTGGCCGCTGACCTTCCCGAGCGAGGCGTGGTGTTGACGCGACACCATAATGGTGTCAAAGTGGTGTCATGCAGATCGCACGACACGTCGAAGAGTTGCAGCGCCAGCTGCTGGCCGCCGCCGCCGCGGGGGGCGAGGCGGCGGAAGAGATGGCCGGCCGCCTCGTCGCATCGCTGGATGCCGCGGCACACCTCGCGATCCTCGAGGCGCTGTCCGAAGCGGCCGGTGAGATCACCCGCGAGCTCGCGCCCGGTTCGGTGGACGTCCGCCTGCGCGGCCGCGACGTCGAGTTCGTCGTCGCGGCACCGGTGGACAAAAGCCAGGATGCGGCATCCACCCCACCCTCGCGCCCTGCGGTCGAAGACGACGACGACGCATCCACGTCGCGCACGACCGTCCGGCTGCCCGACGCGCTGAAGACCCGCGCCGACGCCGCCGCGGCGACGGAAGGCGTGTCGCTGAACACCTGGCTCATCCGGGCCGTGACCGCGGCGCTCGAACCGCGCACGCCGCCGACGCAGTCGCGCGGCTCGTCGTACACGGGGTGGGTGCGGTGACCGCCTTCGCGGTCGAGGGGTCCGGCGAGGTCCGCATCGACGTGCAGATGGGCCAGGTGCAGGTGATCTTCGAAGACCGCGAGGACATCGCGGTGGAGGTCGAACCGAGCAACCCCAGGCGCTCGGGCGACCGGTCCGCCGCCGACCGCGTGCGCGTGCAGCGGATCGGCGAGGCGGTCGCGATCATCGGACCGACGCGACTGAGCGTGTTCGGCGCCGGCGACTCGATCGAAGTCGTCGTCCACGCCCCTGTGGAAGCCGCGCTCGACGTGCACGTGCGGTACGGCTCGCTGCGGGCGGTCGGTGCCGCCGGTGCGGTGCGGGCCACGATCGATTACGGCGGCGCGGACATCAACTCCGCCGCGCGGCTCGAGCTGCGCGGCGGGCACGGTCAGTACCGCGTGGGCGACGTCGCCGGGGATGCCGAGATCACGGCGAAGTCAGGATCGGTGAGCGTGCGCGACGTCGCGGGAAGCATCCGGATGACCGGCACCGACAGCGCGCTGTCCGCGGGAGCGGTGACCGGAGCGGCGGAGGTCACGACGTCGAGCGGCACCGTCGAGCTGGGCTCCGCGGGATCGCCGGTCACCGTGCGGTCCGCGTACGGCGACGTGCGGATCGGCCAGCTCGTGCGCGGTGTCGCCCGGATCGACGGATCCTACGGCGCGGTCGACCTCGGCGTACGCGCCGGCACGGCCGTGTGGCTGGATGCGTCGAGCCAGCACGGCACCGTGCGCAGCGACCTGGCCGCCGCGACGGTACCCGATTCGGCCGAGGAAACACTCGAACTGCACGTGCGGACCGGCTACGGCAACATCGCCGTGCACCGGTCCGTCGCGCACTGACACGAAGGGAAGGCATGCAGATGTCCATGACACAGGAAGCGGCACCGGCGATCCGCGTGCAGGGTCTGGAGAAGTCCTACAAGGAGGTGCACGTGTTGCGCGGCGTCGACCTGGACGTCCGGCGGGGCAGCATCTTCGCGCTGCTCGGCTCGAACGGCGCCGGTAAGACGACCATCGTGCGCATTCTGGCCACACTGCTCGCAGCGGATGCCGGGACCGCCACCGTGCACGGGTTCGATGTCGCCGCGCAACCCGCGGATGTCCGCGAGGCGATCAGCCTCACCGGCCAGTTCGCCGCGGTCGACGAGGTCCTCACCGGCCGCGAGAACCTCGTGCTCGTCGCGCAACTGCGGCATCTGAAGAATCCGGGCCGGATCGCGGACGACCTCCTGACGCGGTTCTCGCTCACCGACGCGGGCGATCGCCGAGTGGCCACCTATTCCGGCGGGATGCGTCGCCGGCTGGACATCGCGATGAGCCTCATCGGAGACCCGCCGGTGATCTTCCTCGACGAGCCGACCACCGGCCTGGACCCGCAGGCGCGTCTGGACGTGTGGCAGGCCGTCAAGGAACTCGCCGGCCGCGGCACGACCGTCCTGCTGACGACCCAGTACCTCGACGAGGCCGAGCAGCTCGCCGACCGGATCGGGATACTCCACGAGGGGCGCATCATCGTCGACGGCACCCTGGCCGAGCTGAAGCGGCTGCTGCCGCCGGCCAAGGTCGAGTACGTCGAGAAGCAGCCGAGTCTCGAGGACGTCTTCCTCGCGATCGTCGGCGACGACAGCAGGACCGACACCGCCGGCATCGACATCGACGCCGGCCCGACGAGCAAGGAAGACCGATGACCACCCACTTCTTCGGCGACACCACCGTGCTGACCCGCCGGTCGCTGCGCCACATCCTCCGCAGCCCCGACACGATCATCACCACGGCGGTCACCCCGGTCGCCCTGATGCTGCTGTTCGTGTACGTCTTCGGCGGCGCGATCGACACCGGCAGCGGCTCGTACGTGGATTATCTGCTGCCCGGCATCCTGCTCATCACGATCGCCTCCGGCATCGCGTACACCGCGTACCGCCTGTTCATGGACAAGCAGGGCGGGATCTTCGAGCGCTTCCAGTCCATGCCGATCGCGCGATCCAGTGCGCTGTGGGGTCACGTGGTGACCTCGCTCGTGGCGAATGTCATCTCGCTCGTCGTCGTGGTGGGCGTCGCCCTGCTCATGGGCTTCCGCACCGGGGCGAGCGTGCTGGCGTGGCTGGCCGTCGCCGGCATCCTGGTGCTGTTCACCCTGGCGCTGACCTGGCTCGCCGTGATCGCCGGGCTGTCGGCGAAGACCGTGGACGGAGCGAGCGCGTTCAGCTACCCGCTGATCTTCCTGCCGTTCATCAGCTCGGCGTTCGTTCCCACCGAGACGATGCCCGGACCGGTGCGCTGGTTCGCCGAGAATCAACCGGTGACCTCGATCGTCAACAGCATCCGCAGCCTGTTCGCCCAGCAACCGGTCGGCGCGGACATCTGGATCGCACTGGCGTGGTGCGTCGGCATCCTGGTGGTCGCCTACGCGCTGGCCGCCGCGATCTACCGCAGGCGGATGGTGTGAGCTGGCCGCGCGGTCAGGCCCGGCCGAGCTGTCCCGCGGCGGGGCAGTCGAACGGGTCGCCGGCGGCGAGGCCGACGCGGTTGAGGTAGGCGATGACGATTCCGTAAGACCGCCACAGCGTCGTCTCGGTGTAAGGCACGTCCAACGAGATGCAGTAGTCGCGGACGATGTTGCGCGCCTGCGCCAGGTGCGGCCGGGGCATGCTGGGGAAGAGGTGGTGCTCGATCTGGTAGTTGAGACCACCCATGAGCCAGGTCGCCCACCATCCGCCGGATACGTTGCGCGAGGTGCGTACCTGCTTCGTGAAGAAGTCGAGTTTCGCGTCGGGGTGCACGATCGGCATGCCCTTGTGGTTGGGGGCGAACGCCGCGCCCATGTAGACGCCGAAGACGGCCAGCTGCACACCGAGGAAGGCGAAGGCCATCCCGAGCGGCAGGAACAGGAAGATCGGCGTGAGCACGAGTGCGAAGCGCAGCGTGATGAGGCCCAGTTCGACCCAGCGTCCCTTGACTTCCTCGCGGAAGTCGAGCAGGTGCTTGAGGCCGATGAAGTGCAGGTTGATGCCCTCGAGCGTCAGCAGCGGGAAGAAGAACCACCCCTGCCGGCGGGTGATGAACTTCAGAACGCCGGTGGCCTTGGCCGCGTCCTCTTCCAGGAACGAGATCGTGTCGATCTCGATGTCGGGGTCCTTGCCGACCCGATTGGGGTTGGCGTGGTGGCGCGTGTGCTTCGAACTCCACCAGGAGCGGCTCATACCCACGATGCCGTTGCCCAGGATGAGACCCAGGCGGTCGTTGGCGGGTCCGGAGGTCAGTATCGTGCGGTGCGCAGCCTCGTGCGACAGAAAGGCGACCTGCGTGAACAGGATGCCGAACGCGGCAGCGATCAACAGCTGGAACCAGCTGTCGCCGAGGAGGATGAATCCGGTGACGGCGCCGCCGAATCCAAGGGCCAGAGCCACGGCGACGATGGTGTAGAACCACGGCGTTCGCTTCAGCAGGCCCGTCTCGCGGACCACCTCTGACACCTTCGTATACGCCTGTGCGATCGGTGGGAAAGACTCCCTCCGCGCGTAGGTCTGCCGGACGGGGCCGAGTCGGGACTCGGCAGGAGCGATGGTGGCGATGACACACCTTCTTCGAACGGCGACCGCGGGGGCTGGGCTGGTCAGTGAAGAGCCAAGGGCGGATGCCGATAACTGGTCTCACAGTACGCCCGGCATCATGCCGCAGGCGGAATGCGATGGAACGCGAGGTCGATGCCCAGCTTGACCGCGCTCAGCGAACGCTCCGGTACGGATGCTATGGTCGGTGCGGCGCTGTTCTGCGCCTGCGTCGTCGATACGCTCCCGGCATTCCTGCCGCGGCTCTTCTCGAGCGGCGAACCGATGCGCGACTCTCGCGCCGTCGCCACTTCCGCGGTCGTCTTCGATCGCGGCTACCCGAAAGTACTCACCCATGTCTTCCTTCCTCGAACTCGGCGTACCCGCGCCGCTCGCCCGCGTGCTGGCCGATACCGGCCTCACCGAGGCGTTCCCCATCCAGCGCGACACCCTGCCCGATTCGCTCGCCGGACGCGATGTGCTCGGCCGTGGCCGCACCGGCAGCGGCAAGACGCTCGCGTTCGCGCTGCCGATGGTGGCGCGCCTGTCGGGCGCGTCTGCTGCCCGCACCGTGCCCGGCCGTCCGCGCGGTCTCGTGCTGGCTCCGACCCGGGAGCTGGCGACCCAGATCGCGGCGGTCATCGCGCCGCTGGCAGCTGTCGCCGGCCTTCGCGTCACGACCATCTTCGGCGGCGTGAGCCAGCGCCCGCAGGAGCAGGCGCTGCGCGCCGGCGTCGACATCGTCGTCGCCTGCCCGGGCCGTCTCGAAGACCTCATGAAGCAGAAGCTCGTGCACCTCGACCGCGTCGAGATCACCGTGCTCGACGAGGCGGACCACATGGCCGACCTCGGCTTCCTGCCCGGCGTGACCCGCATCCTCACCGCCACCCCGCAGGGCGGCCAGCGGATGCTGTTCAGCGCAACCCTCGACGGCGGCGTCGACACCCTCGTGCGCCGGTTCCTGCGCGACGAGGTGCGGCACCAGGTCGACGAGTCGAGCGTGCCCGCCGCCGCGATGACCCACCGCGTGTTCGTCGTCGCGGATGCCGACAAGTCGGTGCTCGTGCGAACCCTCGCGGCCGGCCGAGGCCGTCGCATCCTGTTCACCCGCACCAAGCACCAGGCCAAGAAGCTGGCGAAGTCGCTCACCGAGGCCGGCATCCCGGCCGTCGACCTGCACGGCAACCTTTCGCAGAACGCGCGCGAACGCAATCTCAGCGCCTTCGGCTCGTCGATCGACGACGGCGGCGTGCGCGTCCTGGTGGCGACGGATGTCGCAGCGCGGGGCGTGCACGTGGACGACGTAGAGCTCGTGGTCCACGTCGACCCGCCGCTCGAGCACAAGGCGTACCTGCACCGTTCCGGCCGCACCGCTCGCGCGGGAGCGGAGGGCACGGTGGTCACCGTGGTGCTCGACGCGCAGCGTCGGGATGTCACCGACATGCTGCGCAAGGCATCGATCGCCGCGGATCTGGAACGTGTGCACGCCTCGCATCCGGCGGTGTCGGACCTCGTCGGCGAGCCGGCTCCGCACGTGAAGCCCGTCGCCCCCGTCGCGCCGCCGAACCGCAGCGGATCGGGCTCACCGAAGCGCGAGCCGGGTCAGGGCCGCGGCGGTCGAAACCGCGGTGAGGGCGCCGGCTCGGGCAGCCGGCGCGGCGAGGCGGGCCAGGCTCGCAACGGCGCGGGCGCAGGTCGCTCGGGGTCGGGCGCGGGTCGCTCGGGGTCCGGCGCGGGTCGCTCGGGGT
>CAXTES010000158.1:0-4432 GCA_964243215.1 uncultured Microbacterium sp.
GCCGACGGGCTTCGAGGCGTTCGTCCGCCGCGAATGGGATGGCTTCCAGGAGCGTGCCGCATGATCCTCACCGGGCGCACGATCCTGCTGACCGGAGGCTCGTCGGGCATCGGCCGCGCGCTCGCCGAGGCGCTGCACGACCGCGGCAACACCGTCATCGTCTCCGGACGCCGCACCGACGTGCTCGCCGACGTCGCGGCATCCCGGCCCGGGATGCAGTGGCTCGAGCTGGACGTCGCCGATCCGGCGAGCATCCGCCGGCTGCGCGACGACGTGCTGGCGCGGCATCCCGCGCTCGACGTGATCGTCAACAACGCCGGTATCATGTTCGCCGACGATCCGACCGGCCCGGTGGACGACGAGCGGCTGGTGCAGATCGTGTCGACGAACCTGCTCGGGCCGATCCGGATGATCTCCGGGTTCATCGAGCACCTGCAGGCCCAGCCCGCCGCGACGATCATCAACGTCACCTCGATGCTCGGCTACGCCCCGCTCGCGTCGTCGTCGCTGTACTCGGCCACGAAGGCCGCGATGCACTCGTACACGCTCTCGCTGCGGTACCGGTTGCGCGACAGTGCGGTCGAGGTGCTCGAGATCGCGCCGCCGTACACCCGAACCCCGCTGATGGACGTCAACCTCGTGGACCCGCGGGCGATGGATCTCGACGACTTCGTCACCGAGACCATGAGCGCACTGGAGTCGGGAGCGCCGGAGGCGTACGTCGAGCGCGCCCGCGTGCGCCGCGACGCGCAGCGCCCCGATGACATCGAGGTGACGGCGCGGTTCAACGACCTGATGGGGTAGCGGATGCCGGTCTGTGCGACTACAGCACGCGGTACGCGTCGTAGATCACGCGATCGGCGCTGCGCGCCGCGGCGGCGATGATCAGCATCTTCTGCAGCCCGGCGTGATCGGCGCAGGACGTCTCGATCGTGACGGCGACGCGGAAGTAGTACGCCGTCGGTGCGACCTCGTCGCCGCGCAGGATCGCTTCGAGCACGTCAGGGTCGCCGGCGCGGACGCCACGCGTGCGGATGTGCAGCAGGCATCCGTGGGTCGACCGCGCGGCGTAGCGGGTGTCGATCTGCAGTGTCCCGTCATCTCGCATCACCTGCCAGTCGGCGCCGCCGGGCAGGATCTCGGCATCCAATCCATCGCTGATCCGTCCGCCGAGGATCTGCACGATGCGCCGGTGTCCGGCGCTGGTCACCCCGAAGTCCTCGACCGGTCCGACGATCGCGTCGACGCGGAAGATGCGCTCGAGGCCGGTCGGCGGCGGCTGGATGTCGACCACGACGCCACCCTACGAGACGCGCAGTTCCTGGGGTGCCACGACGATGTCGACCAGGGCACCGTTGCGCCACACCGTCATCTCCATACGGCGGCCGATGGCGTTCTCTACCATCAGGCGCTGCAGCTGCGTCACGCTCGTGATCGGGGCGCCGTCGATGGAGATGACGACGTCGCCGCGTCTCGCGCCCGCACCGGCCGCGGGGCTGTCCTCGACGACGGATGCCACCTGCATCCCGGTCCGCGATCCGATGCGGGCCGCCAGCTCGGGGCTCAGCGTGATCTCGGCGCCGGCCACGCCGAGCCACGCCCGGCGCACCCGGCCCTTCGAGATCAGGGCGTCGATGATCTCGCGCGTGGTCGCGTTGATCGGCACCGCCAGGCCGAGGCCGATGCCTGCGACGGCGGTGTTGACGCCGACCATGCGTCCGGCGCTGTCGGCGAGCACCCCGCCGCTGTTGCCGGGGTTCAGTGTCGCGTCGGTCTGGATGACCTCGTCCACGACGCGTCCGGACTGCGTCGGCAGCGAGCGACCGAGCGCCGACACGATCCCGGCCGTGACGCTGCCGGCCATGCCGAGCGGATTGCCGAGCGCGACGACGAGTTGTCCGACCCGCAGCTTCGAGGCATCCCCCCACGGCACCGCCGGGGGAGTGCTGCCGTCGGCTTGCAGGACGGCGAGGTCGGACAGCGGGTCGCGACCGACGACCCGCGCCTGCCGCACGGTGCCGTCCGAGAACGCCACCTCGGCGCTCTGCGCACCCGCCACCACGTGGGCGCTCGTGAGCAGGTGCGCGTCGGCGGAGATGACCGACGCGCTGCCCGCGCCCGCCCCGCGGGCGGTGCGCACCGAGACGGCCGCCACCGAGGGCAGCGTCGTCTCCGCGATGCGCACCACCGCGGCCGAGTACGCGTCGAGTGCGTCGTCCTGCTCCATCGAACCATCTCAGCACCGCTGCGACCGCGCGCGGCGGCGTTCGCGCAGGGCGCACGCCTGCCGCTACGGCGTGGTGGGCGGGATGTTGTTGTTGATGCGGAACACGTTGTGCGGGTCGTAGCGGTCCTTCACCGCGCGCAGCCGCCGGTACGCCGACGGAGAGTAGGCGCTTCGGGTGTCGCCGGGCTCGTCGGCGGACAGGAAGTTCGGGTACGACACCATGTCGCTGTGCGATGACATGACGTCGGCGGCGTGTTTGGTCCACGCCTTCTGCTCGGCGTCGGATGCGGCATCCGACCACAGCGACAGCACCTGGAACGACCACTGCTCGTCGCGGTGCCCGATCGCGGAATGCGACTCGTCCACCGCGGCGTACCGGGTGTGCGAGCCGAGCGGCGCGCAGATTATCTGGGTCAGCGGTTCTGTGACGCTCTCGGCCAGGGTCACGATGTCGTCGATCGCGGCGTCGGTGAGTTCGCTCATGAAGCCGCCTTTGAAGTAGTCGCGCTTCCCCGCCGGAGCACCCGGGTCCATGACCTGCTGCAGCTCGGTGTACGCGGTGGGTCGCACGGTGTCGACGATGGGCTCGCCGAGCGCGTCGAGCGGCGCCATCCCGTCCGCCGCATCCTCGGCGTCGCCCGCCCACAGCACGATCGTCGCGGCGACGAGCTCGCCGCGGTACGCCGGCGGGACGAACGGCGCGTGCGGGGCGGTGATGAACGCCAGACCGCCGCACAGTTCCTGTGGCGCGGACATCATCACGTCGCGGAACGCGGCGAGTACGCCGCGTCCGCGCTCGATCGGGTACATCCGCGTGCCGCCGAGCACCGTCGGGCCGAGTGGACGCAGCTGGAACCGCAGCTCGGTCAGGACTCCGAAGTTGCCGCCGCCGCCGCGCAGCGCCCACAACAGGTCGGGGTCATCGTCGGAGTCGACGACGGCGCCGTCCGCGGTGACGAGGCGCACGCCGATGAGGCTGTCGGATGTCAGTCCCATCGCGCGCTCGAGCCATCCGCTGCCGCTGCCGATGGTCAGTCCGGTGACGCCGGTGCTCGAGACCCGGCCGCCGGTGACGGCCAGGCCGTGCGCCTGCGTGATGGCGTCGAACTCCTGCCAGGTGAGTCCGCTGCCGCACGCGATCGTGTTCGCGGCGGTGTCGACGACCGCGTGTCGCAGGTCGCGGCAATCGATGACGAGGCCGTCGTCGCAACTGCCGAAGCCGGGCGCGGAGTGTCCGCCCGCGCGGATCGCGAGCGGCAGGTCCGCCTCGCGAGCCGCGCGGATGCCGGCGGCGACGTCGCTCTCGTCGACCGGGCGGAGGATCGCGAGCGGCCGCCGGTCGAACATGCCGTTGAATCCCGACCGGAGCTGGTCGTAGTCGGGATCGGCCGGCGTGACGACGCGTCCCGCGACGGACGCCTGCAGGGTGGTCGGGTCGAAAAGGGTGTTCTGAAGCATGAGGTCTCCAATGACCGAGGAAGAGAAGCGTGGATGATGCGCATGGCGCGCGAGAGTCGAGAGGGCGTCAGGATGCGCGCTTGAGCGAGCAGACGACGCGCTGCCAGATGACGCATCCCGTGACCGCGGCCGGGCGGGTCATGACGACTCCGCGATTCCGAACGCCCGGAGCCACACCGCGGCGAGTCGGGCGGCGGTGAGATCGCGGTCGGCCGCGGAGGGGTTTCGCCGAATCAAATCGTAGAAGGTCCGCTCGCACATCAGGATCAGCGCTGTGACGAGTTCGTTCGCCTGCTCGGCATCGGCAGCTTCGGGTACGGTGCCGTGCCGCTGCAGCAGTGTCACCGTGGGCGCCCGCACCGTCGCGATGTTGGCCATCGTGCGGTCGTAGACCTCGGGCATGAACGTGCCGAGTTGCACGCTGGCGGCGAGCAGATCGGCGTGATCCCACCACAGCTGCGCGGCAGCGTCGACGGTGGCCCGCACGGCGGCCGTCGCGCTGAGATGCTCGGATGCGGCGACCGTCACGATCCGTTCGTTGAACGTCGACACGGCCTGATCGACCAGCACCGCGAGCAACGCATCCTTCGAGGCGAAGTAGAAGTAGAACGCCGCCCGCGACAACTGAGCTTCGTCCGCGATCTCGGCGACGGATGCCGCGGCGAACCGGCCCGACGCCATCAGACGTCCCGCGGCGTCGAGCAGCGCGCGTTCGCGCCGGTCTCCCTTGGATGCGGTGCGCTCGCG
>CAXTES010000158.1:4532-7118 GCA_964243215.1 uncultured Microbacterium sp.
GGGCGCATCGCGATCCAGGTGCACAACGACTCCGGCGAGCAGGTGACGATCGACAGCGCCGAACTGACGTCGTCGTTCTTCACCGACGAGCTCGTGTGGCCCGCGACGCACGAGGTGCAGCTCGCCGACGGCCGTGCGGTCGACCTGCGCGTGCAGGTCGGCGACACGAACTGCGCCCAGCCGAACCCCGCCGAGCACTCGGTCACGCTGACCTACCGGCTCGGTGACGGTCAGGCCCAGACGGCCACGATCGCGCCGACCGACGATTTCCAGGTGCTCGACCTGCTGCACGACGCCGGATGCCTCGTTCAGCGCGTCGGCGAGGTCGCGACGCTGACCGCCGAGTCCGTCGCCGTGCCGGGCGAGCAAGGCGTGCCCACCGCGCTGACCATCGCGGTCGCGCCGACCGGCGCGAGCGGATCCTTCACCGTCGACGCGGTGACGTCGACCACGCTCCTCGCCCCGTTCGACGGCGCCACCGGAGTCGGTCAACTCGCGATCGGGACGACGGTGGATGCCGGTGGCCCGGCGACCATCACGATTCCGCTCGTGCCGAACAGGTGCGACGCGCACGCGCTCGCCGAAGACAAGATCGGCACCCGCATCCCGCTGCTCGTCACCGCGCCCGACGGCACGCAGGGTCGGCTGGTGCTCAGTGCGACCGATGAGCTGCGGGCGCAGATGTACGCGTTCTACTCGAGCTACTGCGGCCTGGGCTGACCGGGCGGCGGAAGGGGCATCCCATGGAGGACACGACGATGGTCGCGTACTTCTCGTACCGCGACGCGCCGGCCGCGATCGAGTGGTACCGGCGGCTCGGGTTCGACGTCGTCGCGCGTCAGGACGACGACGCGGGCGGCGTGAGGCACTCGGAGCTCAAGCGCGGCGACCTCGTCGTGCTGCTGTCGTCGTACGACGACGACTACGAGACTCTTCCGCTGGGGGATCATTCGGTGGGGCACGGCATCTACGTGCGGACGGATGACGTGGCGGACTGGTACGCGCGGGCGATCGACGCAGGGGCGACGTCGGTCGCCGCGCCACACGACACCGAATGGGGCACGGAGCGGGCGAGGATCCTCGACCCGGGCGGGTTCGAGTGGACGTTCGGCAGCTACCGCCCCGCCGATCCGACAGGCTGGAGCTGACCGCCGCGCCGCTGCGGCTCGAACAGAGAGGTCGATGATGACATCCGAATCCCTCGCCGACGCCATCGAACGCGCCGGCAGCCCCGTCGAGTTGCTGCGCAACGCGAATTGGCCGGCGTTCACCTTTCCGGTCGCGCCCGAGTTCACCAACTGGCGCGACGAGCAGCGCGCCTGGAACACGACCGTTGCGCTCATGGATCAGTCGCACCACATGACGCAGCTGTTCCTCAGCGGCGCCGACCTCATCCCGATGCTCGAGGGAATCTCGCCGAACACGTTCGGGACGTTCCGTCCCGGCGTCGCGAAGCAGCTCATCTCCGTCAACGCAGACGGCTACCTCATCGGCGACGGCATCCTGTTCTACAACCACGAGGGCGAGGACGGGCTGGTGCTGATCGGCCACCATGTCCTCATCGACTGGGTGCGCTACAACGCCGAGCTCGCCGAGCGGGCGGGAAAGGACGTGCATCACCGCCTCGAGGCGAACTCGCACATGCGCCAGGGGCCGCCGACGTTCTACCGCTACGAGCTGCAGGGCCCGCACGCGAACGAGGTGATGGCGAAGCTGTTCGGCGGACCGCCGCCTGACATCAAGTTCTTCCACATCGGCGAAGTCACGATCGCCGGCCGCACCGTGAAGGCGCTGCGTCACGGGATGGCCGGGCAGCCGGGGTTCGAGTTCTTCGGTCCGTGGGAAGACAACCAGGTCGTGCTCGACGCGATCATGGATGCCGGCGAGGAGTACGGCATCCGTCGCGTCGGCGCGAAGGCGTATTCGTCGACGCCGCTGGAGTCCGGATGGGTGCCGACGCCGTTCCCGGCGATCTTCGACGAGGACTTCGCGGAGTACCGCGAGTGGCTCCCCGCCGACCGTGCGGGTTCGATCGGCGGTTCGCTGTATTCCGAGGATGTGCACGACTACTACCTGACCCCGTACGACCTCGGCCTGGGGCGCTCGGTGCGATTCGACCACGACTTCCACGGCCGGGCGGCGCTCGAGAAGCTCGCCGAGGCGCCACCCCGGCGCAAGGTGACGCTGCTGTGGAATCCGGAGGATGTCGCGGATGTCGTGCGCTCGCAGGTCGAGCCCGGCACGCCCGCGAAGTATCTCGACTTCCCGAAGGCGCGCTACGGCTTCTACCAGATGGATGAGGTGGTGCGCGATGGCAAGCGTGTCGGAATCTCCACCGACGCCGGGTACGTGGCATACGACCAGCTCTACATGTCGCTCGCGACGCTCGATGTCGACATCGCCGACGGCGAGGAGGTGGAGGTCGTCTGGGGCGAGGACCCGATCTCGCGGAAGAACCAGTCGGATGCCAGCCACCGCCAGGTGCGCATCCGGGCGACGGTGGCTCCGGCGCCGTACCACGACTGGGCGCGGACGGTGTACCGGGCGAACGCGAAGGCGGGGGAGTAGATGCGTCGTCTCCTGCAC
>CAXTES010000159.1:0-5804 GCA_964243215.1 uncultured Microbacterium sp.
GGCTTCATCAGCACGTACGGGAAGTAGATCTCGTGGATGCCGCCGAGGAACTGGATGATCGCCGCACCGGGGGCCGAGGCCCGCGCCGCGCCCACGCCGAAGAACGAGAACGCCAGCAGCACGCCCACACCGGGGCCGGGGTTGGCCTCGATGAGGAACAGGATCGACTTGCCGGCCTGGGAGGCCTGCTGGATGCCGAGCGGCGTGAACACGCCGTGGTTGATCGCGTTGTTCAGAAACAGGATCTTCGCCGGTTCCACGATGATCGACAGCAGCGGCAGCAGTCCGAGGGTGACGAGCCAGTTCACGACCCCGCCCAGGAACTCGCTGACGCCCGAGATGATCGGTCCGAAGGCGAAGAAGCCCAGGATGGCCAGGAGCATGCCCAGGATGCCGGCGGAGAAGTTGTTCACCAGCATCTCGAAGCCCGGACGGATCTTCCCGTCCCAGAGCCGGTCCATCTGCTTGGTCACGTAGGCCGCGAACGGACCCATGATCATCGCGCCGAGGAACATCGGGATGGTCGTTCCCACGATCACGCCCATCGTCGCGATCGACGCGACGACGCCGCCGCGCTCGCCGTAGACCATCCGGCCGCCGGTGTTGGCGATCAGCAGCGGCAGCAGGTACGTGATCATCGAGCCGACGAGGCCGACGTACTTCGGGAAGACCGATCCGTCGTCGGCCTGCGCGAGGCTCGTCATCGCGTGCGTCCAGCCGACCTGGTCGGCGTTGCCGAATCCGCCGAGCAGATCGGCGACCGGATGCCACCATCCCAGCCAGCCCGCCGCGATGAAGAGGCTGGTGATCAGCCCCCACGCGATGAAGGCTGCGATGTTCGGCATGATCATGCCGGACAGGAAGGTGCCGAATCGCTGAACCGCGACCTGCGCCCTCCTGCCACCGCTCAGGGCGGGTTTGGATGACGTCGACGTCATTGCACTGTCTCCTTCTGTTGGGATGCCGCGGCTCGGGCTGCGGCGCGGGCGGAAGCCGCGTCGTCCGCGGCCAGGGCGGCCTCGGCGATGCGGGTCGCGTCGTCGAGGGTGTGTTGCAGCAGGGTTGCCCGCACGTCGGCGAGCGCGGTCGGTGCCATGGACAACGAGGTGGCGCCGAGTCCGACCAGCACGACCGCCAGCAGCGGGTCGGCCGCGGCCTCGCCGCAGATGCCGACCGGCTTGCCGTTGGCACGACCGGCGGCACCGACCTCGCGGATCAGGCGCAGGACGGCGGGATGCCACGGGTCCTGGAACGACGCGACCGAGCCGAGCAGACGGTCGGCCGCGAGGGTGTACTGGGTCAGGTCGTTGGTGCCGATCGAGGCGAAGTCCGCGAGGGCGAGCACCCGGTCGGCCAGCAGCGCGCTGGAGGGCACCTCCACCATCACGCCGGCGGTCTTGATGCCGTAGTCGCGGGCGATGTCGACGAAGTACTTCGTCTCCTCCACCGTGGACACCATCGGAGCCATCACCCACAGGTCGGCGTCGGTGGCGGCATCGGCCTGCTGCAGCGCGGTCAGCTGCTCGCGCAGGATGTCCTCGCTGGCGCGCAGCGCGCGCAGTCCGCGAAGCCCGAGTGCCGGGTTCTCCTCGTGCGCGTCGTTGAGGAAGGCGAGGGGCTTATCGGCTCCGGCATCCAGGGCCCGGACGACGACCTTCTTGCCGGGAAACGTGTTCAGCAGCTCGGTGTAGGCCTCGCGCTGCTGCGCGACGGTCGGGGCGTTCGTCGAGCTGAGGAACAGGAACTCGGTGCGGAACAGGCCCACGCCCTCGGCGCCGAGCTCCACCGCCTCCCGGGCCCCGCCGGGTTTTCCGAGGTTCGCCAGCAGGGGGATCGGGGTGCCGTCCGCGAGCGCGCCGGGTGTGATCGGTGCCGACACCGCCGACTTGCGCGCGTCGGCGCGGTTCTGGGCCCTGGCGAGTTCGTCGTCGCTCGGTTCGGTCGTGACCACGCCGGCCGCGGCATCCACGATCACGCCCTCGCCGTCGGTGAGGTCCTTGGCCGCCGCGACTCCCACCACCGCGACGATCGACTTCTCGCGCGCCAGGATCGCGGTGTGCGAGGTCGGCCCACCCTCGGTGGTGATGAGCGCGAGCACCTTCTCCAGGTCCAGCAGCGCGGTGTCGGCGGGCGCGAGGTCCTTCGCGACGAGCACGAAGGGATGCCCGGGGTCGGGCACGCCCGGTGCCGGTACGCCGCGCAGCCGGGCGATCACGCGCTGGGCGACGTCGTCGAGGTCTGCGGCGCGCTCCCCGAGGTATCCGCCCATCGCGGTGAGCTGGTCGCGGAAGGATGCGAACGCGTCGAACACCGACCACTCGGCCGTCTTGCCCGCGTCGAGCCGGGTGTGGATCTCGGACTCGAGAGACGGATCCTCGGCCATCATCGCCTGTGCCTCGAGCACGTCCTGCGCGGCGCCGCCGGCCTGCGTGCCGCGCTGGGTCAGTTCCGCGGCCACGGCCGTGACGGCATCGCGCACGCGCGTCTTCTCCTCGTCGGCCGACAGGGTGCTCGGCGCCTCGCTGGGCGGGGGGAACGGCTCGGCCATCCGTGCCACCGGTCCCTGGGCGACGCCCAGTCCGATCCCGACTCCGCGCAGTTCAGGCATTCGTCCTCCTCGTGTCCGTCATCGTCATCAGGCGTCGTGGTCGGTCGAAAGCAGGTCGGCGAGCGTGTCCAGGACGTCGTCGGGGCGCTCGCCGTCGGCGGTGAGGGTCACATAGTCGCCCTGCTCGACGCCGAGGGCGATCACCCCGAGGATGCTGGCGGCGTTCACGGGGGCGCCGGCGTCCTTCGCGATCGTCACCGGCATCCCGGCGTCCTTCGCGGCCTGGGCGAACATCTTCGCCGGGCGGGCGTGCAGACCGTGCGCCGATCCGATCCGCACCGTGCGTGTCACCAGGGCCATATCGCGTTCCTCTCGGGTCCGGTCATGCGATCGCGTCGGCGCCGTCTGCCAGCGCGGTCTGCACCAGCGCGAGCGTCCTGGACCCGTCGAGGTCGGAGAAGATGTCGTCGGGCAGCAGCACGACGCGCGTGCCGCGGGCCGAGGCATCCCGCTGGATCCGCGCCATGGCGTGGGCCAGATGCGGGCCGACGAGAACCACGTCGGCGGCGTCGAGGTCGATCGGCAGCGACTGCTCGGTGCCGGCGAACGCGGAGTACGCCAGGCCGCAGTCGTGGGCGGCGTGGCGGACGCGTTGCGCGACGAACGTGCTCGACGCGCCGGCACCGCAGACGACCAAGATCCTCATCGATCCGCCTCCTGCTGGCCATTCTTGTGAAAATGCTGAGAACGGACAACCAGGCCGCTTTCCGTCCCCGCGGAAAGCCCCCGCATCCGGGAGCGGGGACAATGGGTTCGAGGGCGCGGCGCCGCGCTCCGGCGAAGGAGCGAGCGTGACCAGGGCACGACAGGATCGCCTGCTGGCGTTCCTCGCCCGTGACGGGGATTGGACGACGGCCGCGACGCTGGCCGACGCCCTCGGGGTCACGCCCCGCAGCGTTCGTTCGTACGTCACCGCCGTGAACGCCCGGGTGACGTCATCCGCGGCCGTCGAGTCCGGTCCGCAGGGGTATCGCGCAGGCCCCGACGCCGGTCTCGCGCTGCGGTCGGCCGCGAGCACGGATGCCTCGACACCGCGGGACCGGCTGCACGCGGTCGTGCGGTCGCTGCTGGATTCCCCGGACGGCATAGACCTGTTCGAGACCGGGGATCGGCTGCACGTGAGTCCCGCCACCATCGAAGCCGACCTCGCGCGGGTGCGCGGGCTGCTCGGCGGCACGGAGCTGACGCTCGAGCGCTCGGCCTCGCGAGCGCGGCTGCGCGGCACCGAGGTCGCCCAGCGGCGTCTGCTCAGCCGCCTCGCCCACGACGAGATGGATGCCGGATCCTTCGACCTCGAAGCGCTGCGGCGCACCCTCGGCGAGGGCTCGGTCGGGGCGCAGGCGTTCGGGCCGTTCAAGTCCGAGCTGGTCGCCGAGCTCGGTGCGCTGGGGTATTTCGTCAACGAGTACGGCATCTCGGACGTGGTGATGCACATCGCGATCGCCGCCGACCGCGTGGCGCGCGATCGCGGGCTGGATGCCGAGGCGGGTGCGGCGACGCCGGCGCAGTCCGAGGTCGGCGCCATCCTCGACCGCCTCGCCGACCGGCACCTCGGTGTGCGGTGGGGGGCGGGGGATCGCCAGCACCTCGCGACGCTCGTGCTCACCCGCGTGGTCGCGCCCGGTGCCGCCGCGCCGGCGGACGAGGCGCGGGACCGGCTCGACCCGCAGGTGGCCACCGCGGTGCGCGCTGTGGTGGCATCCGCCGCAGCCGAGTTCCTCGTCGACATCGCGCACGAGGACTTCATCGTGCGACTTGCGCTGCACGTGCAGAACCTGCTGCATCGGGCGCGGGAGCAGGCGTGGTCGCGCAATCCGCTCACCCGGTCGCTCAAGACGACGTATCCGATGATCTTCGAGGTCGCCGTCTACATCGCCAGCGGACTGCACGAGCGCCTCGGCATCCCGATCCTCGACGACGAGATCGCCTACATCGCGATGCACGTCGGCGGCCGCCTCGAGCGCAGCCGCCGCGCGGACTCGCTACTGACCGCGACGATCGTGTGCCCCGGGTACTACGAACTGCACGAGCTGCTGCGCTCGAGCGTGGACCGGTCGCTCGGACAGGCGATCGAGGTCGTTGGGGTGGAGACGCGCGTCGACCCGGACTGGGGCGCGATCGACACGGATCTCGTCCTGACCACGATCGACCCGCCGGTCTCGGGCGACCGGATCGTGCACATCCAGCCGTTCCTCACCGACGCCGATGTGGAGCGGGTGCAGGCCGCCGCCGGACGGGTGCGGCGCGGCCGACGTCTCGCGCGGCTGCGCGCCGAGCTCGAGCGGTACTTCTCGGCGTCGGCGTTCGTGCGCGGACTGGACGCGATGACGTCGGAGGACGTCATCCGTCGCCTCGGCGGCCTGCTCGTGTCCGAAGGCGTCATCGACGACGACTACGTCGAGCGCACCCTCCAGCGCGAGCGGCTGTCGTCGACCGCGTTCACCGATGCCCTCGCCGTACCCCACGCGCTGACCATGACCGCGACGCGCACGGCGATCGCGATCGGCATCGCCGACCCGTCGATCCCGTGGGGCGACGCCCGGGTGCAGGTGGTGGCGATGGTGGCGTTCTCCGAGACCGATCGGGAAGCGTTCCAGACCGTGTTCGAGCAGTTCGTGGAGGTGTTCAGCGAGCGCGACAGCGTGCAGCGCATCGTGCGCCGGGGCACGACCTTCGCGGCGTTCCTCGACGAGTTGGTCGCGGTCATCGACGGGTGACCCGCGTCGACGTGCATGTCTGGCGGATGCAGCTTCTCGGCGCCCGAAGACGCATCCCTGAGACAAGCGCCGCGGCATCCGACGCCCGTGTCCCCGAATAGCACCTTCGGGGGCTTCGGAAGCTGCGTTGGTGAGACAGGCACCGGCCGTCAAGCGCGCGCGAGGCGCGCCTGGAGGCCGCGGCGCACCGCCGGCCACTCGTGCGGCAGCACCGAGTAGACGACGGTGTCGCGCAGGGTCCCGTCCGGGCCGAGCCGGTGGTTGCGCAGCACGCCGTCCTGCTTCGCCCCGAGCCGCTCGATCGCCGCGCGCGACTGCCGGTTGTGCCAGTGGGTGCGCAACTCCACCGCGATCGCGTCGCACGCCTCGAACGCGTGGCCGAGCAGCAGCAGCTTCGTCGCGGCGTTGACGTTCGTGCGCTGCGCCGCGACACCGAGCCACGTGTACCCGATCTCGACGTGCCGGTTGGCCTGGTCGAT
>CAXTES010000159.1:5904-7090 GCA_964243215.1 uncultured Microbacterium sp.
CGCGACGCGGCCGTGCATCGCGGTTTCCGCCGCGACCGGCCCCGACGTGTCCGACCGGGAGGCGGCGCGGGCCGCAGTGACCGCGCGGTGTCCGGCGGGAAGCCACACCGCTGCGGCGACGACCACGAATGTCAGGACGCCCGCCGCGACCAGCAGCGACTCGATCGAGACGACGTCGGCGAGGGGCCCGAACACGACCATGCCAATCGGCATCGCCACCGCCATCACGATCCCCACGAAGCCGAAAACGCGTCCCTGGCGCTCGGGTTCGACCGTCTCCTGCAGCAGTGTCATCGACGGCGTGGAGAAGAACGGCACCGCCAGCCCGATGAGGAACATGAACCCGAAGAACACCCAGATGTTCGGCGAGATGCCCAGGCCGATCGCGAGGGCACCGAACACGAGCGACGACACGATGATGAGCCCGATGCGGCTGCGCTTGGCGAAGAAGGATGCCACGAGGATGCCACCGAGGATCATGCCGACGCTGAAGGACACCTCCAGTACCGCGAGGTTGATCACGTTCTGCTGCGATCCGGCGTCGAAGGACCGCACCACCATCAGCGGCGTCAGGTTCGACGGCGCGACCGTGAGCAGGAAGATGATCGCGAACAGCACCAGCAGCCACCGCACGAACGCGTGACCGAAGACGTACCGCACCCCCTCGACGAGATCGGCGAGGTATCCGGTCGCCCCCTCGGCGGCGCGCCGTACCGCGCGCACCGGGACCAGAGCCAGCAGCCCGATGCCTATCGCGGCGGTGACGATGTCGATGAGGAAGATCGGCACCAGTGCGCGCGCCGATCCGTCGCCGGCCGCGGCGGCCCAGGCGAAGATGGCCCCCGCCGTCGCCGGCGCGATCAGCGCCATCGCCGATTGGATGGACCCGTTGACCCCGTTCACGCGCAGCAGGTGCCGCGTCGGGACGACCTGCGGTATCAGCGCCGACATCGCGGGCATCTGGATGCCGGCTCCCGCCGACCGGATCGCCAGGGCGGCGTAGATGAGCCACACCTGGTCGTAGCCGGTCATCAGCGCCACAGGGAGCCCGACGGGGACGACCGCGAGGGGCCGTCGCTGGAAAAAGCGTTTGACCAGATCGTCGCCACGCTCGACGCCCTGGCCGGGGAACGCTCCGAGGAGGACCCCATCTGGGCGTCCATGATCAAGCAGGCGCTCAAGCGGC
>CAXTES010000160.1:0-7062 GCA_964243215.1 uncultured Microbacterium sp.
CGACATCCCGCGGCCCGACGACATCGTCCTTCTGAGCAACTTCAGCGGCGGGGAGGTGTTCCGCTCGGGGGTGAAATTTACCCGCGGGCGGGGTCGGATCTTCTACTTCAGCCCGGGTGACCAGAACTACCCGATCTACCACGACCAGGCCGTTCGCCGGGTCCTCGCGAACGCCGCGGAGTGGGCACGACCGACGGGTGAGCGGGCGCTCCCCGATGTCTCGAACCCGGCGCGGGGGTGGTTCGACGCGGGTATGCCGTCCGGCGCATGAACCTCCGCGTCGTCCTGGCGCCGGACTCGTTCAAGGGCACGATCACCGCGGCGGATGCCTCCGCGGCGCTCGCGCGCGGGTGGAGCTCGGTGCGGCCGGACGACGTGGTCGTACAGCGGCCGATGGCCGACGGCGGCGAGGGAACCCTCGCGGCGTTCGAGCGGGCCGTTCCGGGCTCACGCCGGATGCCGGTGCGGGTGATGGGGCCGGACGATCGCGACGTGGACGCGTCGTGGCTGCGGCTTCCGGACGGGGGCGGGGTGATCGAGCTCGCCTCGACATCGGGCATCGAGCTGCTGGGCGACCTGCGACCGCTCGGCGCGCACACGCGTGGGTTCGGCGAGGCGATCGGCGCCGCCGTGGACTCCGGGGTCGACCGGCTGATCCTCGGCATCGGGTCCAGCGCGTCGACCGACGGCGGTACCGGAATGCTCGCGGCGCTGGGCGCGAGGTTCCTCGACGCCGACGGGCATCCGATCGCGCTCGGAGCCGAGGGGCTCGACACGCTCGCGTCGGTCGACCTCGCCGGGTTGCGGCCACCGCCTCCCGGCGGGGTCGACGTGCTGACCGATGTGACGAACCCCCTGCTCGGGAACCACGGTGCGGCCGCCGTCTTCGGTCCGCAGAAGGGTGCGACGCGGGAGCAGGTGAGCCGCATGGCGGCGGGACTGGCGCGGCTGGCGTCGCTGATGCCGTCGGTCGATCCGGATGCGGCGGGTGCGGGAGCCGCGGGCGGAACCGGGTTCGCGCTGCTGGCGTGGGGGGCGCGGCTGCGCTCCGGAGCCGCGACGGTGGCCGAGCTCATCGGGTTGCCGGATGCAGTGGCCGAGGCATCCGTCGTCGTGACCGGCGAGGGAAGCTTCGACGGGTCCTCTGCCGCCGGCAAGGTTCCGGCATCCGTCGCGGGCCTCGCATCGGCCGCCGGGGTTCCGGCGGTGCTCGTCGCCGGACGCATCTCCGGCGACACCCGGGCGTTCGCCGCCGCGTTGTCGCTGACGGACCTCGCCGGGTCGCCCGCCGCCGCGATGGCGGCTCCCGCGCGATGGCTCGAAGAGGCCGGCCGGCGCCTCGCCGCCGACCGCGGTGGGCGCGTCCCGCCGTGAATCTGCGAAGCTGGGGTCCACCACAGCGAGGAGCGCGCATGCCCGGACGATTCGACCTCGACGTCGCCACGATCGGTCAGATCCTGGCCGACCCCGAAGCCAAGGCCATCATCGACGAGGCACTGCCCGGAGTGACCGACAACCCGATGGTGTCGATGGTGCGCGGGATGCCCGCCACCTCGGTGCTGAAGATGGCGGGCACCAGCGTGGACCCGGATGTCGTGGCGCGTCTGCGGCAGCGGATCGAAGCGCTCGCCTGACGCAGATCCTGGTCCGCCACGAGGTAGACCTCGCGCGTCGGCCCCGACATCCGGTCGTCAGCCCACCGGGATGCCGCGCCGCGGCGTGGCGTACTCCTCGCGCTTGCTCGTGCCGACACCCATCCGGCTCATCGCCGCGACCAGCCCGACGGCGGAGCCGACCCCGTCCACGACGGGGACGCCCACCCGCGCCGACAGCGCACGGCACAGGTCGGTCATCCCCGCGCAGCCGAGCACGACGACGTCCGCGCCCTCTGCGACCACCTGCGCGCACTCCGCGGCGATCGTCTCCACCGCCGCCGGGTCGGTGTCTTCGAGTTCGAGCACCCCGATCCCGGTGCCCACCAGTGCCACGCAGGCATCCGTCATCCCGTACCGGCGCACCAGATCGCGCGCCCGGCCCAGGGTTCGCGGCAAGGTCGTGACCACACCGAAGGTGCGGCCGCTGAGAACCGCGACGTGCATCGCGGCTTCGGCGATGCCCACGACCGGGACCTCGACCAGCTCGCGGGCGGCGTCCAGTCCCGGGTCGCCGAAGCAGGCGATGACGTACCCGTCGCTGCCGCCCGCGCGCAGGTCCTGGTCGATCAGGTCCACCACCGCCGCCGCCGCGAACGCCTCGTCGAGGTGGCTCTCGATCGCGGCGGGCCCGACGTCCGGGCACACCGCCGCGACGTCGACCCCCGGCCCGGCCACCTCCCGGGCGGCCGCCGCGATCTTCGCGGTCATCGCCCGGGAGGTGTTCGGGTTGATGAGGGTGATCCTCACCGACCGGCCTGATCGACCTGCACCGGCACCTCAGCCGAGATCGCCGGCGGCTCGGATGCCGCGGTGGTCGCTGCGCCGTCGACGGTGCCGTCCGAGATGCCGTCCGTCTCGCCCGCGAACGTCGGCACCCGCGGGTCCATCCGCTCGAAGATGACGAACAGGGCGTAGCCCAGACCGCACCCGATGAACCACGTGAAGTTGCTGATCCACGAGATGTCGAACACTCCGACGTCGGCGAACAGCTTGGGGAAGACGCCGAGGATGACCGTCGGGATGCCCGCGCACAGCAGCGCCTTGACCGCGTTGGGGTTGAAGCCGCGCTTGTACCAGTACGGCCCGTCCTCGCGCATCGTGAACATCTCGTCGGTCTTGATGCGCTGGCGCGCCGCGACGTAGTAGCCGGCGATGAGGATGCCGAACAGCGGACCGATCAGCGCGCCGAGCACACCGAGGGTGTAGTGGATGGCGGTGTCATTGCCGTACCAGTTCCACGGGGTCAGCAGCACCGAGCCCACCGCGGCGATCATGCCGCCCATCCGCCACGAGATCTTCTGCGGGCTCACGTTCGAGAAGTCGAACGCGGGCGAGATGAAGTTGGCGACGATGTTGATGCCGACGGTGGCCACCACGAACGTCAGGCCGCCGAGGAGGATCGCGAACCACGAGTCGATGCGCTCCACCGTCTTGATCGGATCGGTGATCAGCTCGCCGAACACCGGCACGGTGGCCGACGCGGTGATGACGGTCAGCAGCGAGAAGAACAGGAAGTTGATCGGCAGGCCCAGGAAGTTTCCGCGCTTGACGGCCCTGAACGACTTGCCGTACCGGGCGAAGTCGCCGAAGTTGAGCATCGGACCCGAGAAGTACGACACCACGATCGCGATCGCCGTCAGCATGATCGGGATGGACGCCCAGAAGTCCAGCGGCTGACCGGCCGACAGGTCGAGGTCGATGTTCTGCCAGCCGGCCTGGGACACCAGGTAGATCGCCAGGACGATCATCACGACGTAGACGGCCGGGCCGGCGAAGTCGATGAAGCGGCGGATGACCTCCATGCCGCGCCAGAACAGCGCGGCCTGGGCGACCCAGAGGATGGCGTAGGAGATCCATCCCAGCGCGGACAGCCCGAGGAAGCTGTAGTTGAGCAGATCGGCGCTGCCGGGGACGAACTTCAAGAAGATGATGTTCAGCGATTCCGCCGCGAGGAACGTCTGCACGCCGTACCAGGCGATCGCGATCAGTCCCCGGATGATCGCGGGGATGTTCGCGCCGCGGACACCGAAGATGGCCCGGTTCACGACGGGGTACGGCACGCCCGTCTTCTGGCTGGGCTTGGCGACGAGGTTGGCGAAGACCTGCACGATGACGATGCCCACCAGGAGCGCGATCAGCACCTGCCAGCTCGCGATGCCCAGGGCGAACAGCGACCCGGCGGTGAGGTACCCGCCGACCGAGTGCACGTCCGACATCCAGAACGCGAAGATGTTGTAGGAGTTCCAGCTCTGCTTGCGCAGCGGGGCGAGGTCTTCGTTCGCGAGACGGAGGTCGTACTCGGGCTTCATGTTGCCGGCGCCGGGAGGGGCACCGGCTGCTTCGACGACGTCATGCGGGCCGGTCATCGGTGCGGCGACGGCCGCGGGGTCGGACGGATGCGACATCAGAACCTTCCAGGTTGAGGACGATCGCTCGATCGTCGTGGGATGCCACGACGTGGAGTCCGCGGCCTGGGTGGTGCTCGTGCTGTGAAGTTATTCCTTCACCCGGCGCGCCAGGTTTCTCCGATGTAACGCTCTGGTGAAGTTGGCGCTTCATGTTGCGCACCGACGGCCGATCTAGGATGCAGACATGGGGAAGAGTCATCCGTCCCTCGTCGTCGATGACGCGGTCGGACACGTCGGGTCGCGGCTGCGAGCATTGCGCAAGCAGCAGGGCATGTCCGCGCGCCGGCTCGCGGCGGCCCTGGGGATCTCGCCGAGCGCGGTCTCGCAGATCGAGCGCGGAGTCCTGGCGCCGAGCGTCTCGCGGTTGATCGCGATCACGGATGCGCTGGACGTGCCGCTCGCCGCGGTGTTCGACGCGAGATCCGACGTGCTCTCCGATCTCGCAGCGGCGTCATCCGGTTTCGCCCTGCAGCGAGCCGAGTCGGCATCGACCGTGACCCTCGAAAGCGGCGTGGAGTTCCGGCGACTCGCACCGGGCCGCAGCCCGGGCGTCGACTACTTCGAGTCGACGTATCCGCCGGGCAGCACCGCGCACGCCGAGAGCGACCTGTTCCGCCACGACGGCTACGAGGTCGGCACGATGATCGCCGGGGAATTGACGATCGACTTCGACGATGAGCGCGTGATCCTGCGTGCCGGTGACGCCATCAGCTATCCGTGCTCGAAACCCCATCGCATCCACAACACCGGTGACGAGCCGGCTGTGGCGCAGTGGCTGATCGTCCACGCGCAGCGGTGAGCGACACGGCGGTCTCTCGTCCTGCGGGACGATCACGGACTGGCGCCACCGGATGGGTAACCTCGATGCATGGGCAGATTCATCTACGACACCGCAGCGAACTCGGTCGATATCGACGACCGCACGCTGGCCCACTTGCGCATCGTCGTGATGAACAAGCTGCGCCGGGCCGAGTCGTTCATGTTCGACGTGGAGATCGGCGACGGCAGCGGCCGGCGCAGCTTCTGGGTGCATCCCTCGGTGCCGCTGCAGTTCCACTTCTTCGGCAGCCGTAACCCGCGCATCAACCGGGCGTGGGTCGAGGACCTCATGCAGGCCGCAAGCGGCCCGAACGGGCTGACGATCGTGCCCGAACCGACCGAGGAGTCGGACGGTTCCGAGAAGGGATGAGCACGCCCTGAGGCGTCAGGTCGTCGCCGGCTCCGGAGCCGACGCGAGCTCGACCACCTGGGGCGACTCATCGGCGATCTTGATCGCTCCGGTGTCGAAGTGTTCGGCCACGAGCATGATGCCGCCGGTCGAATTGGCCGAGCTTGCGAGCTCTTCGATCCAGTCCCGGCTGAGGGTGGCCGGCTCCGGCTCGTCGAAGACGAACCGCAGCGGAATCGACGGATGGAGCCAGACGGTGCTGCGACCTCGCGGCTGGTCGTCCGGGTGCCGCCATGACACGGTGAAACTCTCGCCTCGGCGCAACTTGGTCGCGATCACGACCTTCAGATGTGCCAGGGCGCGATCTTCGATGTGAATCGGAGTAGCCGACCCACCGTAGTAAATCGTTCCCATGCGCACACGATAACCCGAGAAGCCGACATCCGGGATACGCGCCCGGTGGGGGCTTGTCAAGGGGGCCCGCCTGGGCTAGAACTGCGGGGATCGTGGGACACAACAGCCAGGAGGCACCACGTGAGTTCGCGGCCGGATGCAGGAGACGGATACGCCGCCGCTGACGATGCGTTCGCCGATGTGCCGGGCTTCGACGTGGTCGACGGCGAACTGCTCCCCCGCAAGTCCCCGTTCGACCGCTCCGGCGTGGCCGGAGCCGTGCCGGCGGCGGAGCAGACCGCCGAGTAGCTGCCGGCGCCGTCAGCGCGTGGCGCGAGCGAGGTTGGCGAGCAGTTCGTCGCGGGTCTGCGCGACGACGTACGCCGGCTGGTCCCGCTCGACGCGCCAGCTCTCCGCGAGCGGTCCGATGTCCACCGTGTCGTAGCCGAACTCGTCGTACACATCGGTGACGAGCGCGGATGCCTCCGGAAAGTCGCTCGCGGTCGCCAGCGCGCGGCGATCGGGCGTGCGGGCGGGGTGCCCGTCGGTGAGGATCTGGTCGAACCGGATGGCATTGAACGCTTTGGCGACCTTCGAGTCGGGCAGATGCTCCTGCAGCAGTCCGCTCGTGGTGGCCCGCTTCTGGTCGAGCTCGGCGATGTGCCCGTCCCGCTCCCAGTAGTAGTTGTTCGTGTCGAGCACGATCTTTCCCGCGAGCGGCGCGGCCGGGATGTCGGCGTACGCCTTCAGCGGCACGGTCACGATCGCCCAGTCCGCCGCGGCCGCGGCATCCTCCGCCGTCGCGGCAGTGGCGTGGTCGCCGAGCTCGGCCACCAGGTCGTCGAGTGTCTCCGGTGCGCGCGAGTTGCTGATGACGACGTCGTAGCCGTGCTGCACGAGCCCGCGAGCCAGAGTCGATCCGATGTGTCCTGCGCCGATGATTCCCACAGTGGTCATGACCGATGTCAACGCCGGACTTCGTCGCGCATTCCCCCGGGCGATAGGTTGCTCTCGGCGGCACCCGGATCGCCAGGCGAAGGAGCAACGATGCCAACCCCCACCGCGTCCGACAGATTCACGTTCGGCCTCTGGACCGTCGGATACAACGGCACCGACCCGTTCGGCGGCCCCACGCGACCGCCGCTGGATGTGGTGCACGTGGTCGAGAAGCTCGCCGAGCTCGGCGCGTACGGGCTGACGTTCCACGACGACGACCTGTTCGCGTTCGGCTCGACCGACGCGGAGCGCCAGACCCAGATCGACCGGCTGAAGGGCGCATTGGATGCCACCGGGCTCAAGACCCCGATGATCACCACGAACCTCTTCTCGCCGCCGGTGTTCAAGGACGGCGGTTTCACGTCCAACGACCGGCAGGTGCGGCGATTCGCGCTGCGCAAGGTGCTGCGCAACATCGACCTGGCCGCCGAGCTGGGCGCGA
>CAXTES010000161.1:0-7019 GCA_964243215.1 uncultured Microbacterium sp.
CCGGAAGCCGGGCGCCTCGTTGTACCAGTACGCGAACGCGTCGACATCACTCGTCGCGATCGTCACGTGGTGGAGCTGACGCGGCGCGCCGGCGACCTTCGAACGCTTCTCGGGACGATCGGGATAGATGGATGCCACGTGCCCGGGGGCATCGTGCCGGGTGACGTCCCAGTGCAGCGTCATGCTGTGACCCCAGGGCCCCGTGAACCGGTATCCGCGGCCGATCTGCGGGATGTCGTCCACCCACTCGCCCCGCACGCCGGAGGCCTCGATGCGCTTGGCGGCCTCGTCGAGCGCCTCGGGGCTCGAGGTGCGCCACGCCATCGTCTGCAGCGTCGGCTCGTCGCCGGGAACAACGACGACCGAATAGGCGTAGTAGTCGCCCCAGCAGCGCAGATACACCGCGCCGTCGATGCGGTCGACCTCGGTCAGACCGACCTGATTGACGTAGAAGTCCACCGACGCCTCGACGTCGGGCGTCGTGATCGCCACGTACGAGAGGTGCGAGAGAAGCTTGATCATCGTCGATCCTTTCCAGGGCGCCATCCGGGCGCCGAACTGCCTGGCATCCACTTTTGCCGGTATCGGGCGTATCAGGGAATGGCAGATTCGCTATGCCGAGAATCAGCGCGGTCTATGCCGAAGCGAGGATGCGGACGGCCAGGTCGGTGTCGTGAAACAGCTCGTCGAGATCGTGTGATGACGTGCCGTTCCGAACCGCAGCCACGGCCCGGCGCAGGGCGAGACGCTCCGCCGTCTCGGAACGCGCCGGCGCCCGGAGCAGGCCCGCGGCCGTCGACGTCTCGACGCTTGCGGGGCCGGCGGCGGCGTCGACCGTGACGTCGGTGACCGTTTCACCGAGCGCCGTCACGCGCAGCATCCCTCCCGCGTCGGCCAGGAAGCCGATGCCGATGCTGCACGGGATGCCATCGCGCTCGAGGAGCGCGGTCGCGCCACGCGTCGTCGCTCTCGCGGCGCGAAGCTCGAGCGCTCCCCCGGCGAGCGCGCGGGCCCAGCCGACGGCGTCGCGGAGCGCGGCCGCCGCATCCGGTCGCGATGCCGACGAGTCGACCGTTATCGCCCGCGGCATCGCGCCACGCCGGCCGCTGACCGCGTCCTCCGCGACGTCCGGCCGCAGCCGCGAGCGCCCCACGACGACCGGCACGCCGAGGTCGAGCGATTCCTGCTCGCCGAATCCGCTCGATCCGGGGTCGGCGATGATCACCGCGACGGCGCCGACGGATGCGGCATCGATCGCCCCTCGCCACCCGTCGACGATCACCACCGCCCCGCGCGGGTCGACCGTGAGCCGGGTGGTCAGGGGCAGCTCGGCGACGGCGGCCCGGTACGCCGGCAGGGCGGTGAGCACCGGCATCCGTTCGGTCATCGGGTCATCCCCTCGACGACCGCGGTGGCGGCGGCATCCGCGAGGTGGATGCCGTATCGCGCGTCGGCGAGCAGCTCGTCGTACTCGACCGGCTGACCGTCGTCGAGCATGTCGGCCAGCGCGCGCCACTCGGCAACGTAGCCGTCCTCAGCGTCGACGGGGTAGACGGTACGGCGGCCGTCGGCGCCACGGACCGTCACCCGCGCGCTGCCGGCGTGCACGAACGCCGGTGCGAAGTCGACCTCGATCCGGTCGTCGAGCGTGCTGATCGCCAGCCGCCACGTCGCGTCGGCGCCCTCGGGCAGCATCACCGTCGTCAGCCGCACGTGCACGCCGCTGGCGATGAAACCGAGGGCGTATCCGACCGGCGCGACGAAGCGAGCGAACACCACCTGATCGAGCGTCGGAGCCAAGTCGCGCAGGGCGGGGATCTCGTGCACGGCGAGTCCGGTGATCAGCGCGCGGACGACGGATGCCGCGACCTCGGGCCGCGTCGTATCGGGCCGGCCGCGGTCCGGGCCGGCGAACGGACCGCCCTCGGTCACCAGGCGGTGGTAACGGTCGTTCGGCGGGAGGGCGAGCGTCACCGACACGGCCTGCACGCGGCCGCCGCGCGCGGTGAGGTGATGCGTGGCACGGCCCCACGCGGCGTCGTACAGGTGGTTGGTGCCCACCACCAGCGCGGTGCCCGCCGCCCGGCAGGTCTCGATCACCGCCTCCGCTTCCGCGACGGTCGTCGCGAGCGGCTTCTCGCAGAAGATCGCCCGCTTGCCCGCCGCCACGGCCTGCACGATCTGCGCCGCGTGCCGGTCGGGCGGGCTGCAGATCGCGACGACCTCGACGGCGACGTCGGCGAGCAACTCGTTTTCACCCGAGGACCACCGGGCCCCGGATCGTTCGGCGAGAGCCTGCGCCCGCCCGCTGCCGCCGTCGGCGATGTGCACCACGTCGAAGCGGTCACCGAGGCGCGCGAGCGTCGGAAGGTGCAGTGCCGCGACACCGGGTCCGGCGCCCAGCACCCCTACGCCTCGTGGCATCCTCGCTCCGCTCTTTTGTCAACATTATGCGTAAGTTTTTACTTTCACGTCCATAGCGGCGGCGGAAGATCCGGTTTCGGCAACATCTTGTGTCAGAATCGAGCATGGCCAGAGAGTCCGCCCTCCGGTTCGGCGCACAGACCGACGAGGTGACGAGCCTGCTGCGCATCGTCAACCTGGTGCGCACCGGCGAAGCGTCGACGCGTCCGGAGATCGGCCGGCTGACCGGACTGGGCCGCGGCGTCGTCACGCAGCGGGTGGATGCCGCGATCGACATGGGATTCCTCGAGGACGGCGAGTTCGGGCCGTCGTCCGGGGGCCGGGCGCCTCGTACCCTCCGCTTCAGCACCGAGCGCGGACACATCATCGTGTGCGCGCTGGGCGCTCTCCACATCCGCGTGGGGATCGCCGCTCTCGACGGCGACATCCTCGCCGAGACGCACCGGGAGTGGGACATCGCGCGCGGACCGGCCGAGACGCTCGACACGGCCCTGAGCATGATCGACGAGCTGCTCGCCGAGGCGCCCGAGCGCCCGGTCTGGGCGGTATCGGTCGGCGTTCCCGGACCGGTCGATTTCGAGACCGGCTCGCCGGTCGCCCCGCCGATCATGCCCGGCTGGAACGGCTTCGACATCCGCCGGCGCTTCGAGCAGCGCTTCGACGCCCCGGTGTGGGTCGACAACGACGTGAACCTGCTCGCGCTGAGCGAGCGGTTCCACCGCAAGGACCAGCCGGTCGACCTCATCTACTGCAAGGTGGGCAGCGGCATCGGGGCGGGTCTGCTGTCGCGCGGCCGCATCCACCGCGGCGCGAACGGGGCCGCCGGCGACATCGGACACGTCCGCGTGCTGGATTCGACGACCCCGTGCCGCTGCGGAAAAGTCGGATGCCTCGAGGCCGAGGCCGGCGGATGGGCGATCGTCCGCGACGCCGAGCGGGCGATCGCCGAGGGCGCGACGGGGGCCCTGGCGGCCCTGTCGGCACGGGGCGAGCCGATAACGCCGGAGGCGGTCGCCGTCAGCGCGATGGACGGCGACGCGCTGTCGATCAAGCTCATCCAGCGCTCGGCGAGGCTCGTGGGGGAAGCTGTGGCCGCCCTGGTCAACATGTTCAATCCCGGGGTGATCGTCATCGGCGGGGCCGTGTCGGCGGCCGGCGAGATCTTCCTCGCCGAGGTGCGCCAGCGGGTGTACGAGTTGTCGCTGCCGCTCGCGACCCGCGACCTGTCGATCGTCCGGTCGATCGGTGACGAGCGCGAGCCGCTGCGCGGGGGTGCGGAGCTCGCGATCGAGCAGCTGTTCGAGGCGACCTTCCCCCGCTGGTTCGCCGGCGGCCGCCCCACGATCGCCGGGGTTGGCGCGGCGGCCTGATGAAAGCGCCTCGCCGACGGTTCCCGCACCGAAACCCGGGTCTTGCGACGAAACCCGCTGTCAACCGCTGGGTTTCGGTGCAGGAGCCGGGTCTCGACTCCCGTCGGATGACGTCGCGCCCGTGACGCTGCCGATCCTGCGCCACGACGCGCTCGCATCGACCGACGACGGGTTCGAGGTGCGGATCTCGCTGCCGTGGATCCGCTCGCTGCCGCTGTCGTCGCTGACCGATCTCGCCGTGCGCATCGATGGCGAGCCGGTCGAGGCGCGTGTCGAGCACGACACTGCGTGGTGGTTCATCCAGGACCGCATCGCCGCACGCGCCGAGCGGATGCTGCGCCCCGGCGCGCACGACGTCGCGGTGTCGTTCTCGCTGCTGATCCCATACCTGCAGGCCGGTCCCGAAGGCCCGCTCATCCTGCCGTTCCGCGCCGAACGCAGCGTGGAACTCGACGTCCGAGCGATGGCGGAACAGCGCCCCCGGACCGTCGAGCGACCCGCGAATCCGCGGGACGGAACGCTGCCCTCGGGCTGGACGCTCAGCGCGAGCGCCTTCAACTGGACCCCCGAGGTCATCCGCGCCGAGCGCCCCGCGACCGACATCGCGACGGGCATCGTCGCCGACGGCATCGCCGACACGATCGAGGTCGAGCTCGGGCAGCTGTGGCGCTCATTCCCGGTGCCGGGCGACGCCGAGGTCCACGCCTTCGCCGAGTCGCTTCGGGATGCGGGCGGCCGCGTCAGCATCGTCGGTGCGAGCATCGACGACTGGGCCGGCGCCGGCGACCGCCGCGACGACGACGAGCGCCTGGCCTTCCTGCTGCCGCAGCTGCGGGCGGCATCCCGCCTCGGCGCCGACGGCATCCGGCTGCCGATCGGCCAAGCCGGCCCGGCGATGCTCCGGCGACTGCAGCCGATCCTGCACGACCTCGACCTGACGCTGTTCGAGGAGATCCAGGGCCAGCAGACACCGGATGCCGCGGCCGGCCCGATCGCCGACGTCGCCGAGCTCGACGATCCCCGCGTGCGGCTGCTCGTCGACATCAGCATGCTGATGCCGTCGCTGCCGCCGAGCTACCTCGAGCTCATGTCGTCGCTGCCGGCCGAGCTGCTCGCCAGACTCCGCAACGCCTGGCGTGAGCCGGAGACCCACGACGCCGTCGTCGCGTTCCTGCGCTCAGGGGGTGTTCCGCCGCAGATCCACACGCTGTACATGAACCTGCTGATCCGGTTCGGACGATCGGATGCCGCAGACCTGCGCGGCATCCTGCCCCTCACCGGCGCGTTCCACCTGAAGTTCTGGGACCTCGATGACACCGAGGGGCGCATCTCGCGACCGATCCGCGACCTGGGCACCGAGCTCGCGCGTACGGACTGGACCGGCACCCTCACGAGCGAGTGGGGTGGCCACGAGTGGCTCGATGACGACCCGACCGCGATGACCCGCGCCCACCTCGCTCTCGCCCGCGCCGCCCTCAGCGCCCCAGTCGTCGGCGGAACAGGTCGTTGAGCGAGGAAGCGAAGGGACCGAGACGAAACGCTCGCCCCGGTTCACGGTGCGTCCGCCTTCACCCGCACTCAAGTGCGCAGGATGCAGTGAACACGAGCACTTGGGTGCGGGCGAGCACGAGCGGGCCCTGCTCACCCGCGCCGAAGTGCGCCATCTCGTCGGCCGGCATGCACTTCGGTGCGGGTGAAAGAATGGTCTAGGTAGGAGCAGTGCGCGATCAGCCCTCGCGGTTGTAGTACGGCCAGGGCAGGAAGCGTCGGTCACCACGGCGGTCAGGCCCGACGAGCGAAACGGCGCCGGTCGCCGCCCACTCCACGCCACGCGGGAACATCCGGATGAACTCGATCCTGCGGAAGGTGTCGATGTCGTGTCCGATGGTGATCGTGAACGAGCGGCCGGCGCCGTACTCGTTGATCCACGCGATGGGCTGGTCGGTGTTCATGCCCGGCAGATCCGCGATGCCGGACGGCGGAATCGCAACGGGGTAATGCGACATCGGCCACATCGGCGCTTTCTCGTAGGATTCGAGGTCGTCGAAGGTCGTCAGCAGCACCTGCGCGCCGTCGAGGATCTCCACGCCGACGAGGATGTCGTCGCCGGTCACCGTCCATGTGTCCGTGATGCCCTCGGTGATCGGATGCCTCGGCGAGGCCGTGCGCAGCAGCGCCTCGCCCCACGGCCGCGGCCGCAGCCCGCCGGCCACCGTCAGCCTCGACCCGCGCATGACGTTGTACTCCTCGGGATAGCCCCACGAGTCCTCCTGCGCGGCGGAGCCGTGGAACCACACGATCCCCTTGCCGTCGTCGTGCACGAATCGCAGCAACGCGGCATCCGTCTGCGCTCCGAAGCCCACGGCCCTCTCGTGGTAGCCGTCCCGGCCCTCGAACACGACGAGGACGACGTCGTACCTGTCGATGATGTCCGCCCCGAGCCCACGAGGATCCTCGATGACGCGCACGCGGAACCGCCCGGTGTCTTCGAGCAGGGTCGTCAGCCACCGGTTGTGCTGGCGGAAGCTGCGGTGCTCGTTGTCGTGCTCGCGCGTCATGTGCCCCGACAGGATGAGCACATTCAGGACGTCGGCCACCTCACGTCTTCGTCGAGAAGGCGGCATCGAACGCGGCTGCGGGCGGAGTGATCGCGTTGAGTTTGCGCACGAACTCCAGCGCCTCGGGAGCGCCGGCGAGGCGGTCCATCCCGGCATCCTCCCACTCGACCGACGTCGGGCCGTCGTAGCCGATCGCGTTCAGCGCGCGGAACAGCTGCTCCCACGGGACCTGCCCGTGCGCGGTCGACACGAACGTCCAACCGCGTCGCGGATTCGCCCACGGCAGGTGCGACCCGAGCACGCCGTTGCGCCCGTCGAGGTTGGTGATCGACTCCTTCACGTGCACGTGGAAGATGTCGTCGGCGAAGTCCAGCACGAACGCCACCGGATCCAGCTGCTGCCACATGAAGTGCGACGGGTCGAAGTTGATGCCGAAGCTGGGGCGGTGCCCGATCGCGTCGAGCGTGGCCTTCGCGGTCCAGTAGTCGTAGGCGATCTCGGAAGGGTGCACCTCGAGAGCGAACCGCACGCCGACCTCCTCGAAGACGTCGAGGATCGGGTTGAAGCGGTCGGCGAAGTCCCGGTAGCCCGCGGCGATCCACTCGTCGGATGCCGGGGGGAACATCGCCACGGCCTTCCAGATCGACGACCCCGTGAAGCCCGTCAC
>CAXTES010000162.1:0-6912 GCA_964243215.1 uncultured Microbacterium sp.
TCGACTGGTTCGTGTGGGAGAACTTCAACCAGACCCTCGCCGACGACGAGTCCGGTGACGTCACGCGCGGCCAGCTCAAGACCATGGCCGAGGACGTCCTCCCGGACCTCCGATGACACCCCCGGTCACCGGACCGGTGGGGCGGCTGAACGGCAAGGTGGCCCTGGTCAGCGGCGCCGCTCGCGGACTGGGCGAGGCTTTCGCTCGTGCGATCGTCGCGCACGGCGGCAGCGTCGCCATCGGCGACGTGCGCGACGCCGAGGGTGAAGCACTGGCCGAGGAGCTCGGGGTTCGGGCCGTGTACACGCACCTCGACGTGACGTCGTCGCAGGACTGGGCGGCGGCGGTCGCCCTGACCCTCGGCACCTTCGGACGGCTGAACGTCCTGGTGAACAACGCCGGGATCGCGGTCTTCAGCGCTCTCGGCCAGCTGACGGAGCAGCAGTGGGAGCGGTCGCTGGCGATCAACCTGACCGGCCCGTTCCTCGGGATCAACGCCGCCCGGGACGCGCTCGTCGCCGACGTCCCGTCCGCCATCATCAACATCTCCTCCACGGCCGGGCTGGTCGGCAGCGCCCAGGGGCACGCCTACAACGCGTCGAAGTTCGGGCTCCGCGGGCTGACCAAGTCGGTCGCTCTCGAGCTGGGGCCGCTGGGCGTCCGGTGCAACTCCGTCCACCCGGGTCCGATCCGGACACCGGCGACCGAGGGCACCGACTTCCGTGCGATCGTCGGCCCGCTCGGTCGTGTCGGCGACCCGGCTGAGGTGGCGAACCTCGTCGTGTATCTCGCGAGCGAGGAGTCGAGCTTCTCGACGGGGGCCGAGTTCGTCGTCGATGGCGGTCAGACAGCCGGACACTCTGCGCTGCCGGAGGGATGAGCGACGCGGCTCGAACGTAGCCGGCCCCGCGTGGACGACCACGGTCAGGACGGTGACTCCGAGGTGAAGATGTAGGTGAACTCCCCCGCACGCTGGACCGTTCGGCGCCAGGCGGTGGGCTGTCCCTCCCGGGTGAAGAAGACGGTCTCGAGCACCAGCATCGCTGAGCCGACCTCGGCGTCCAGCTCGCGCGCGTCGACCTCGTCGGCCAGCGCCGCCGACACGTGGTGCTCGGAGTGCTGGAGCCTGATGCCGAACTGCGCCTCGAGCAGTGCGATGCCTGAGCCGGACTCCATGAGCTCCTCCGCGGTGGGATTGAACGCCTCAGGGCTGTTCATGTAGACGCGCGCGCAGGAGAGCGGGCGATCGTTCACGATCACCGATCGGAAGAAGGTCAGCACGCGGTCAGCCGGGCCCAGCTGGAGCGCCGCCGCGACGGCGGGCGGTGGTGGTGTGCGCTCGACATCCGACACGAGGCTGACCGGCTTCAGCCCCTGCTCGCTGAGGTATCCGACAAGACCGCCGAACTCCAGCGTCGCGGGCCGCTCCACGACGGGACGCCTGACCGGAAAGGTTCCTTTCGCCCGCTCGCGGTAGACGATCCCTTCGTCGGTCAGCTCCCGCAGGGCCTGGCGGATCGGCGCACGGCTGACGCGGAACCGACGGATCAGCTCCTCCTCGGTCATGAGCGGTCCCTCGTCGCTCGATCCGCGGATCTCCTCGATCAGGATCCGCTTGATCTGGCGATAGAGAGGGACGCCCGAATGACGTTCGAGGACACCGTTCACCATAGGTATAACAATACATGCCTGCCGATGTCTCATCCTTCGACTCGACGGCGGACTGCCGGTTCAGCCCAGGTTCAGGGCAGCTGAAGCCGGTCCCGCAGCTGCGCTGCGGTGATGCCGAAAGTCTCGACCACCCGGACTTCCTGCCTCCCCAGCTCGAACGTCGCGAAATCGCTGTACACCCGGCTGACGCAGGCGAGCGCGGTGAGGGGGTAGGTGCACGTCGGCACGAGCTTGGGCGTCCCGTCCTTGGCGAAGAGCGTCATCATCGCGAACACCTGCTTGGCGCCGATGGCCAGGTCCATGGCTCCGCCGACAGCGGGGATGGCGTCCGGGGCACCGGTGTGCCAGTTGGCGAGGTCGCCGTGGAACGAGACCTGGAAAGCCCCGAGCACGCAGACGTCGAGGTGGCCGCCGCGCATCATGGCGAACGAGTCGGCCTGGTGGAAGTACGACGCGCCCGGGAGCTCGGTCACCCCGATCTTGCCGGCGTTGGTGAGGTCAGGGTCGATGTCGTCGCCGTGGGCCGCGGGTCCCATGCCGAGCATGCCGTTCTCGGTGTGCAGCACCACTCCAGACTCGGGGCTCAGGTGGTCGGCAACGAGGGTCGGCTGGCCGATCCCGAGGTTGACGTACGAATCGGCAGGGATGTCGCGGGCGACGGCCGCCGCGATCTCGTGCTTGTCGCGCGGTGCGCTGGTGAGGCCGCTCATGCGACCACGACCCGATCGACGTAGATTCCGGGGGTCACGACCGCCTCGGGGTCGATGCCACCCCTCTCGAGCACCTCGCGCACCTCGGCGACGACGGTGGTTGCGGCGGTGGCCATGACCGGTCCGAAGTTGCGGGCGGTCTTGCGGTAGACCAGGTTCCCTGCACGGTCGGCGCGGTCAGCACGTATCAGCGCGACATCTCCGCGGATCGGCATCTCCAAGACGTAGGTCCGGCCGTCGATCTCGCGGGTCTCCCGGCCGGCCGCCAGCAGCGTGCCCACGCCGGTCGGGGAGAAGAAGGCGCCGATGCCCGCACCGGCCGCGCGCAGCCGCTCGGCGAGATTGCCCTGGGGCACGACCTCCAGCTCGATCGCCCCGGCCCGGTAGAGGCCGTCGAAGACCCAGGAGTCCGACTGCCTCGGGAACGAGCACACCACCTTACGCACCCGACCTTTCGCGAGCAGGGCGGCGAGACCGGCGTCGCCGTTGCCGGCGTTGTTCGAGACCACGGTCAACGCCGTCGCCCCCTGCCGGATCAGGGCTTCGACCAGCAGCACGGGCATGCCGGCCATACCGAAGCCGCCGACCAGCACTACCGCTCCGTCGACGATGTCAGCCACGGCCTCGTCGACCTCGTAGACCTTCATCCGACGTCCGCGTTCTCGAGGACCACGGCGAGCGCCTGCCCGACGCCGATGCAGATGGCGGCCACTCCCCAGCGCGCTCGGGCGTCGCGCAGCCGGAGGGCGAGGGTGCCCAGGACCCGGGCCCCGGACGCTCCGAGCGGGTGTCCGATCGCGATCGCGCCACCCCAGGTGTTGACGATCCCCGGATCGATCCCCCAGGCGTCGACGCAGGCCAGGGACTGCACGGCGAACGCCTCGTTCAGCTCGACCGCGGCGATGTCCGACCAACCGACACCGGCGCGGGCAAGTGCCTTGGCCGCGGCTTCGACCGGCGCGAACCCGAAGTCCTGCGGGTCGAGGGCGTGCGTGCCACGACCGGCGATCCGCGCCAGCGGCGCCAGACCGAGGTCAGCGTCCTCGGAGCCGATCAGCAGGGCCGCCGCACCATCGCTCAGCGGCGAGGCGTTGGCGGCGGTGATGGTGCCTCCCTGCTCGACCGTTCGGAAGGACGGTCTGAGTCCCGCCAGCGCTTCGGGGGTCGACCCCGAACGGATGTTCTCGTCCCGCACCAGCTGAACACCTGGTACGGCGACCGCCGTGTCCTCGTAGCACCCCGCGGCCCAGGCCGCTTCCGCGAGTCGGTGGGACCGCGCGGCGAACTCGTCCTGCCGCTCGCGACCGATCTGGAAACGTTCGGCCAGCTGCTCGTTGCACTCCCCCAGCGAGACCGTCCAGTCCGCCGGCAGCCGCGGGTTCACCAGCCGCCAGCCCAACGTGGTCGAGACCGCGGTGGCGTCACCCGCAGGAAAGGCGCGGGAGGGCTTCGGCAGGACCCACGGCGCGCGCGTCATCGACTCCACCCCGCCCGCGACCACCACGTCCGCGTCTCCCGACTCGACCGTGCGGGACGCGATCATCGCGGCGTCGAGCGACGACCCGCACAGACGGTTCACGGTCGTCGCCGGTACCGAGGTCGGCAGTCCCGCCAGGAGCGCGGCCATCCGACCCACGTTGCGGTTGTCCTCCCCTGCTCCGTTGGCGTTGCCCCAGACGACGTCGCCGATCTGCGCGGGATCGAGCTCGGGCGCCTTGGACAGCAGACCGGACAGCGCCGCCGCGGCGAGATCGTCGGCCCGGACGTCGGACAACGCACCCGCGAACCGCCCGAACGGTGTCCGGACGGCTGCGTACAGGAAAGAGGTCCCTTGCATCACCCAATGTTCGCAGAGCGTATGATTGTTCGCATGTCGAACAAAGCCGACCGTCCCCCGCGTTCACTGCCCGGAGACGGATACGTTCAGTCCCTGGCTCGTGGTCTGGACGTGATCGTCGCCTTCGACGCCGAGCACGGCGCGCTCACCCTGAGCGAGGTCGCGACGCGCGCCCAATTGACGCGGGCGACCGCGCGACGCCTCCTGCTGACCCTCCAGGAGCTGGGTTACGTCCGCCTCGACGGTCGAACATTCACGCTGACCCCCCAGGTGCTCCGGCTCGGTGCGGCCTACCTCTCCGCGATGGAGCTGCCCGAGATCGCCCAACCTCACCTCGAGCGGCTGACGGCGCAGACCGGCGAGTCGTCGTCGCTTGCGGTCCTCGACGGCACCGAGATCGTGTACATCGCACGGGTGGGAACCACGCACCGGTTGATGCGGGTCGGCATCACCGTAGGCACCCGTTTCCCAGCGTTCGCCACCTCCATGGGGCGCGTGCTGCTGGCCGCGCTGCCGGAGCCCGAGCGCGAGTCGGTGCTGACGAACACTCCTCTCGTGGCGCTGACCGACCGTACGGTCATCGACCCCGAGCGCTTGCGCATGATCCTCGACGACGTGCGGGTGCACGGGTACGCGCTTGTCAATCAGGAGCTCGAGGTCGGGCTCCGCTCGCTCGCGGTACCGATACCCCACCAGGGTCGCGTCGTGGCCGCCATCAATCTGTCGATGAGTGCGTCGAGCACCCCGAACGACATCCACCTGCCTGCCCTGCTGGCGACGGCGACCGCGATCGCCGAAGACCTGACGCCCATCGCTCTTGGAGCCGTAGCCAGATGACGGGCTGGGACCGGTCCGAGCGCAAGCCGACGAAAGGGCGCGTCCGAAGTTCGACCGGTGCCGAAGTGCTGGCCGCTGGCTCTGCCGGCCCGGCGACACCTCAGGCAACGAACTGATCATCGTCGTCGGTATGACGCGACCACCCGAACTCCTGCAGGGGGTGCCCGACCTCCTTCCGGGGTGCGAGCGGGTCGCCAGCAGCAAGGGCTTCCGCGCGCTCGTCGTGACCCGACGCACGGGCTTACCCCGGCGGCGACGGGGAGGGGCCGCTTCGTAGGGTGGAGGTCATGGCGTACACACTCCCTGATCTCCCGTACGACTACAGCGCGCTCGAGCCGCACATCTCCGGCGAGATCATGCAGCTGCACCACGACAAGCACCACGCCACCTACGTGGCCGGCGTCAACACCGTCATCGACCAGCTGGCCGAGGCCCGCGACAACAACGCCTTCGGCCCGATCAACGGCCTGGAGAAGACGCTCGCGTTCCACCTCGGCGGGCACATCAACCACTCGGTGTTCTGGCCGAACCTGTCCCCCGACGGCGGCGACAAGCCGACCGGCGAGCTCGCGGCGGCCGTCGACGAGTTCTTCGGCAGCTTCGACAAGTTCCGGGCCCAGTTCGAGGCGAACGCGAACGCCATCCAGGGCTCCGGCTGGTCGATGCTCGTCTGGGACTCGCTCGGCCAGCGGCTGAACATCGCCCAGCTCTACGACCAGCAGGCCAACCTGCCGCTCGCGCAGGTGCCGATCGTGCTCCTCGACATGTGGGAGCACGCGTTCTACCTGCAGTACAAGAACGTCAAGGCCGACTACGCCAAGGCGTGGTGGAACGTCGTCAACTGGGCCGACGCCCAGGAGCGTTTCGCCCGGGCCAAGGCGCAGACCCCCGGTCTCATCTGACCGCTTCGAACAACGAAGCAGATCCGCCACCACGACGGTAGTGGCCGGGTTGCCAGCCCACTGTCCGGCGACGAGCGGCACGCCGACCGCGGAAACGACAAGGCGTACTGCGTCAAGCTCAGCGGGCTGATACTTCGTCCGCCGGGTCGGTCGGGTTCAACAGCGGCCGAAAGACGCGGACCCGGCCCTTCGAAACCGTCAACGAGTGGAGTGCGCGACATACCGTGTTGCACACAATAGCCTTGGTCGGCATCTCCTCAACCCGGTGCAACCTGCGGATCTCGGCCCAGTCCTCCAACGTTCGACACTCTTCAAGATCAACACAGGGGTGCGTTTTCATCCGTCATCTGGGCGTCAGTTCTCAGCCGTCGACGACACCTGGGGCTTACGTTCGTCCTCGTGCCCCTTTCTCGGCAAGGCCATGCACTGGATCGGACTCGGCTGCCGGAGCCGGTGCTGGACAGGAGCCCGCGGCTGGTCTCGCTCTACTGGACGGCCTGGGAGATGGCGTGGGAACACGTCGTGGATCAGCCGGGCGTCCCGCAGTCGCCGTACCTGGACGAGGGTTTCGACCCCGACGTCATCTGGATCTGGGACACCTGCTTCATGTCCCACTTCTGCAAGTACGCCCCTGACCTCTTCCCGGGCATCGAGAGCCTGCAGAACTTCTACGGCCCCCTGCACGACGGGGCGGCGTCGGCCCTGCAGATCCAGCATCCCGACAACCCTCCGCTGTTCGCGTGGGCGGAGGAGGAGTACGTGCGCCACACGGGCGATCTCGAGCGCGTGGCCCGAGTGCTGAGCGCGGGCTACCTGGAAAGCCACTTCTCGTGGTTCGACACCGTTGCCGCAGGGACCGTCCTGCCCTGCACCCGGATCCCGACTGCCATCAGGCGGATGCCGGAGGGCTACCGCTGGGGCGCGATCCAGAGCGGCATGGACAACACCCCCCGTG
>CAXTES010000163.1:0-6831 GCA_964243215.1 uncultured Microbacterium sp.
ATCACCTTGGTCAGGCCGGAGTCGAAGATGCACGACGCCGGGTCGGTGACGATGTCCGAGGAGACGATCTCGTCCTCGGTGTAGGTGAGCAGGCCCTTCAACGGGCCGTCGGCCGCTTCGCGATAGGCCGCCTTGACCTCCTCGACCGTGGTCTCGCGACCGACGGTGACAGTGAGGTCGGTGGCCGAGCCGGTGGGCACGGGAACGCGCAGGGCGAACCCGTCGAGCTTGCCCTTGAGCTCCGGCAGCACCAGGCCGATCGCCTTGGCCGCACCGGTCGATGTGGGAACGATGTTCACCGCGGCGGCGCGCGCGCGGCGCAGGTCGCTGTGCGGACCGTCCTGCAGGTTCTGGTCCGCGGTGTACGCGTGAATGGTCGTCATGAGTCCGCGCTCGATGCCGAAGGCGTCGTTGAACACCTTGGCCAGCGGAGCGAGACAGTTCGTGGTGCACGACGCGTTCGAGATGATGACGTCGGTCTCGGGGTTGTAGTCGCCCTCGTTCACGCCCATGACGATCGTGACGTCGTCGCCGGTGGCCGGTGCGGAGATGAGCACCTTCTTGGCACCCCCGGCGACGTGCTTCTTGGCATCCTCGGCCTTCGTGAACCGGCCGGTCGACTCGATGACGATGTCGACGCCGAGCTCACCCCACGGCAGGTTGGCCGGGTCCCGCTCCTCGAAAACCTTGATCGTGCGATCGCCCACGGTGATCGAATCCTCGGTGTACGACACCTCTTCGTCGAGTCGTCCGGTGATCGAGTCGTACTTGAGCAGGTGGGCGAGTGTCTTGTTGTCGGTGAGGTCGTTGACCGCCACGATGTCGAGGTCCGCGCCCTGCGCGATGGCCGCGCGCAGGTAGTTGCGTCCGATGCGGCCGAAGCCGTTGATGCCGATCTTGACAGCCACGGATTGTCTCCTGAGTGTGTCGTGCGCGAAGCGCGGTTGATGCGGGTTTCAGAGGGGAAACGAGCGCGTCCCGGCGGGTGATCCCGCCGGGACGGCCGCTGTGGCTATGACAGTACCAGCAGGCCCGCCGTGTTCTCGCGGGCCCTCGAGAAGCGCTGCTGCACGTCTGCCCAGTTCGCGATGTTCCACCACGCCTTGACGTAATCGGCGCGCACGTTCTTGTAGTCGAGGTAGTACGCGTGCTCCCAGACATCCAGCAGCAGCAGCGGCACCGAGCCCGCCGCGAACTGCGACTGCTGGTCGAAGAACTGCTGGATGATCAGGTTCTGGCCGATCGAATCCCAGAACAGCCCGGCCCATCCCGATCCCTGGACGCCGGTCGCGGCGGCGGTGAAATGCGCCTGGAACTTGTCGAACGAGCCGAAGTGGTCGCTGATCGCCGCGTCGAGCTCGCCGGTGGGCTTGTCGCCGCCGTCCGGCGACAGGTTCGTCCAGAAGATCGAGTGGTTCGTGTGGCCGCCGAGGTTGAACGCCAGGTCCTTCTCGAGCTTGTTGACGTTCGACAGATCCCCGGCGTCGCGCGCCGCGGCCAGCTGTTCCAGTGCGGTGTTGGCGCCGGTCACATACGCCTGGTGATGCTTGTCGTGATGCAGCTGCATGATCGTCGCGCTGATGTGCGGCTCCAGTGCCGCGTAGTCGTAGGGGAGGTCGGGCAACGTGTAATTCGCCATGTTCGCTTCTTCCTGTCGGCGCTGCGCCGGAACTGTGTGGCACAGCGAGGGTGACGTGTTCATCCTATTGACAGGCAACCCCGCGATGAGGGGCTTGCTTCCCGCTGTGACGAACCGGCGCAGGGTCGGTCAGTCGTGCGCCCCGGCGGGGACCGCCGCTTCCGTCCCGGGGACGCCGTCGACCTCGGCCTTCTTGTCGGCCATCGCCAGCAGCCGCCGGATGCGACCGGCCACGGCGTCTTTGGTCAGCGGCGGATCCGCGTGGTGACCGAGGTCGTCCAGGCTCGCGTCGCGATGCGCCAGGCGCAGCTCCCCCGCTTCGCGCAGATGCTCGGGCACCTCGTCGGCGAGGATCTCGAGCGCCCGTTCCACCCTGGCGCACGCGGCCACCGCGGCCTGGGCGGACCGCCGGAGGTTGGCGTCGTCGAAGTTGACCAGACGGTTCACCCCGGCGCGCACCTCGCGGCGCTGGCGCAGCTGATCCCACTCGGCCGCGGCGCGTGTCGCGCCCATCTCGGTCAGGGCGGTGCGGATGGCCTCGCCGTCGCGCACCACGACCCGCGGCACCCCGCGAACCTCGCGCGCTTTGGCGGGGATGCCGAGCCGGTGCCCGGCTCCGACCAGCGCCATCGCGGCCTCCGCCGAAGGGCACGAGATCTCCAGAGCGGCGGATCGCCCCGGCTCGGAGAGCGATCCCGCGGCCAAGAATGCTCCACGCCACACCGCGGCCAGGTCGGCGCGGGAACCGGTGGTGAGACGATTCGGCAGCCCGCGCACGGCGCGACGCCGCTGATCGAGCAGGCCGGTCTGACGCGCTAGCGTCTCGCCGCCGTCGATGACCCGCACCGCGTACGAGCTGCCGCTGCGCCCGCCCGAACCCTGCACGTGCACGAGTTCGGGACGAACGCCGTACAGCTCCACGAGGTCACGAGCGATGCGCCGGGCAAGTGCGTCGGTGTCCAGTTCCGCTTCCACCGCGACGCGGTTCGCTATCGAGTGCAACCCGCCGGAGAACCGCAGCACCGTCGTGAGCTCGGCGACGCGTCCGGCCGGGCGGGGGTCGCGGAACCCGATCAGCTCGGACTTGACATCGGCGGTCAGGGGCACAGCATTCCTCGGTATCGGCGTGCGGGGACGGTCGTCCAGCCTACCGGCGGCGGGCACACTACTCCCGTCCCAAGTCGCGGTGCTTCACACGCACCGCGACGCCGGGGACGGCAGCGAGGCGTTCGGCGAGTTCGTGGACCATCACCACGGAGCGGTGCTTGCCTCCGGTGCATCCGACCGCGATCACCGAATGCCGCTTGTTCTCGCGCTGATATCCCTCCAGCACCGGCACCATCGCCCGGGCGTAGGACTCGACGAACTCGGCGGCGCCCGGCTGCGAGAGCACGAAATCGCGCACCGTGTCGTCTTCGCCCGTGAAAGGGCGCAGCTGCTCGTTCCAGAAGGGGTTCGGCAGGAAGCGCATGTCGGCGACGATGTCGGCGTCGGGAGGCAGCCCGTACTTGAACCCGAAGCTCATCAGCGTCAGGGCGTGCCGGGCTGCTCCGTCCGAACTGAACAGTTCCGCGACGAGCGTCGCGAGCTGGTGGATGTTGTACGTCGAGGTGTCGATGATCACGTCGGCGGCCTCGCGGATCGTGGCGAGCCGGCCGCGTTCGCGGCGGATGCCGTCGAGGATCGTGCCATCGCCCTGCAGCGGGTGCGGGCGGCGCACCGCCTCGTACCTACGCACGAGCACCTCGTCCGAGGCGTCCAGGAACACCACCCGCAACTGCTGGCGGGCCTCGCGCAGTGCGCGGGTCACCTGCGGCAGGTCGGTGAACAGGCCGCGCCCGCGGACGTCCACGACCACGGCGACGCGCGGCACGGCCTCCGCGGCGGCCCCCGACAACTCCAGGAGGGGCTTGAGCATCTGCGGCGGCAGGTTGTCCACGACGTACCAGTCGAGGTCTTCGAGCGCGTCGGCTGCGGTCGAGCGCCCCGCTCCGGACATCCCGGTGACGATCAGCACCTCACCCGTCCCCTGGCGCGCCGCATCGGCCATGACCACCCCCGGGTCCAGCCTAACCAGCGGTCAGATGCGCATGAACGGATGCCGCGAGCTTCGGGCCGATCCCGGGAAGCTGGGCGATTTCGTCCGGTGTCGCTCGCTTCAGCGCGGTGACCGAGCCGAAGTGCCGCAACAGGGCCTTGATGCGCGCATCGCCCAGGCCCGGCACCTCGGTCAGCACGCTGCTGATGTCCCGACGGCGACGTCGGCGCTGGTGGGTGATCGCGAAGCGGTGCGCCTCGTCGCGCAGCCGCTGCATCAGATACAGCGCTTCGGACGTGCGCGGCAGGATCACCGGGAAGTCCTCCCCCGGCAACCACACCTCCTCCAGGCGTTTCGCGATGCCGCACAGCGCGATCTCCTCGTGCCCGGCGTCGGCGAGCGCCCGCGCGGCGGCTTCGACCTGCGGCTTCCCGCCGTCCACGACGAGCAGCTGCGGCGGGTAGGCGAAGCGCGGCCGCTTCCGCTCGGTCGCGATCTCGCCGTCCGCGGTGGGCTCCGGTTCATCGGGCTGCTGATCGGCGCGATCGAGATACGCCAGCCGCCGGGTGAGCACCTGATGCAGCGAGTCGGTGTCATCCGTCGTCTCGGGGATGGTGAACGAACGGTACTGGTCCTTTCGGGGCAGACCGTCCTCGAAGACGACCATGGATGCCACGACGTTCGTCCCGCCCAGGTGCGAGACGTCGAAGCACTCGATGCGCAGCGGGGCTTCGGCCAGGCCCAGCGCCTCCTGCAGGTCGGTCAGCGCCTGCGTTCGAGCGACGTAATCGCTGGTGCGACGGGTCTTGTGCAGCAGCAGGGCCTGCTGGGCGTTGCGGGTCGCGGTGCGCATCAGGTCCGCCTTGCGTCCGCGCTGGGCCACCTGGACGGTCACCGATCTGCCGCGCCGCTCGCGCAACCACGCCTCGAACTCCGGCGCATCCTCGGGCAGGTAGGGCACGAGCACCTGACGGGGGATCTCGCCGGCTGTCGCATCCCCGTAAGTGCGCTGCAGCACCTGGTCGACCAGGTCGGCACCGGAGATGTCGAGCTCCTTCTCGATCGTCGTCGCACGCACGCCGCGGACACGCCCGCCCCGCACCACGAAGTGCTGCACGGCCGCGGAGAGTTCGTCTTCGGCGATCCCGAACAGATCGGCATCCGTGTCGGGCGCGAGCACGAGCGCGCTGCGGTTCAGGACCGCCTCGATCGCGCCGAGCTTGTCGCGGTAGACGGCCGCCGACTCGTAGTCCGTCGCGGCGGAGGCCTCTCGCATCCGGGCTGTCAGATCTCTCGTGAAGCGCTGGTCGCCGCCGGACATGAAGGCGATGAAGTCGTCGACGATCGCGCGGTGCTCCTCGATCGACACCCGCATCGAGCACGGACCGCCGCAGCGTCCGATCTGGCCGGGGAAACACGGCCGTCCCGACTGCATCGCCTTCTTGTACGAGGCGTCGCTGCAGGTGCGGATCGGGAACACCTTGATCATCAGGTCGATGGTGTCGTGCACGGCCCACACCTTCGGGTACGGACCGAAGTACTTGGCGCCCGGGATGCGCCGGTTGCGCGTCACGATCACCCGCGGGGCTTCGTCGGCGAGGGTGATCGCCATGAACGGATACGACTTGTCGTCGCGGTAGCGAACGTTGAACGGCGGATCGAACTCCTTGATCCACATGTATTCGAGCTGCAGCGAGTCCACGTCGGTGGCCACGACTGTCCATTCCACGGATGCCGCGGTCGTCACCATGCGCCGCGTGCGCTCGTGAAGCGACCGCAGCGGCGCGAAGTAGTTCGACAGTCGCGCACGCAGATTCTTGGCCTTGCCGACGTACAGCACCCGGCCGTCCTTGTCGCGGAAGCGGTAGACACCGGGGTCCGTCGGGATCTCTCCGGGCCCGGGGCGGTACGACTCGGGCGAGTTGCCGCCGTTGCGTGGAATCCGCGGCACGAGTGTGAGCTTTTCGGGCGGATCGAGCCGCCGCGTCGACGTGGCGGACACGCCGGTCACCCCGCCTTGCGCTGCGGCGCACCCGCGCCGAGCACCTCGACCAGGAACGCGCCGGTGTGGGATGCCTCGACCCGCGCGAGCTGCTCCGGGGTGCCGGTCGCGATGACCGCGCCGCCGCCGGACCCACCCTCCGGTCCGAGGTCGATGACCCAGTCGGCCGACTTGATCACGTCGAGGTTGTGCTCGATGACGATCACGGTGTTGCCCTTGTCGACGAGGCCGTTGAGGACTTCCAGGAGACGCCGCACGTCTTCGAAGTGCAGCCCGGTGGTCGGCTCGTCCAGCACGTAGATGCTTCGCCCGTTCGACCGGCGCTGCAGTTCTGTCGCAAGCTTGACCCGCTGCGCCTCGCCCCCCGACAGCGTCGTGGCCGACTGACCGAGCCGTACGTAGCCGAGCCCGACGTCGACGAGGGTCTTGAGGTAACGGTGGATCGCCTGGATCGGCTCGAAGAAGTCCGCCGCCTCGGAGATCGGCATCTCGAGCACCTCGGCGATGTTCTTGCCCTTGTAGTGCACGGCGAGCGTGTCGCGGTTGTACCGCTTGCCGTGGCACACCTCGCAGTCGACGTAGACGTCGGGGAGGAAGTTCATCTCGATCTTGATCGTGCCGTCGCCCGCGCACGCCTCGCAACGGCCGCCCTTGACGTTGAACGAGAACCGGCCGGGCTGGTAGCCGCGCACCTTCGCCTCGGGGGTCTCGCTGAACAGGTTGCGGATGCGGTCGAAGACGCCCGTGTAGGTGGCCGGGTTCGATCGCGGGGTGCGTCCGATCGGGCCCTGATCGACGTGCACCACCTTGTCGAGCTCTTCGGTGCCGGTGACCCGGGTGTGCTTGCCCGGCACCCGCCGGGCTCCGTTCAGGCGCACCGCGAGCACCTCGTACAGGATGTCGTTGACGAGCGAGGACTTGCCCGAGCCGCTCACCCCCGTGACGGCTGTCAGGACTCCGATCGGGAAGTCGACGCTGATGTTGCGCAGGTTGTTCTCGCGCGCGCCGACGACGGAGACCTGCCGCTTCTTGTCGATGCGCCGCCGCTTCGTCGGGGTCGGGATCTCGCGGCGTCCGGAGAGGTAGTCGGCCGTCAGCGAGCTGCGGTCCGCCAGCAACGACTCGAGCGGCCCCGAGTGCACGACCCTGCCC
>CAXTES010000164.1:0-6612 GCA_964243215.1 uncultured Microbacterium sp.
CCCCCACGGGATGCTCGACGAGCTGAACCGACGTCTCGCAAACGACAGCGACGCCGAAGCATCCGAAGCTCTCGGTCAGCTCGCCGAGATCGCGGTGCTGCGCCTGCGCGCCACGCTCACCCCCGACCGCACTCCCACCACCACCCCAACCCCCACCGCCAACACAACCCCAGCCACCCCCGCCCAACCCCTCACCACCGACGAGAGGGTCAACTCATGACCAGCCACCTGAGCACGCATGTGCTGGATGCCGCGAGCGGAGCGCCCGCCGGAGGCATCGAGGTCGCGCTGCGGGAGGCATCCGACATCCCGGGTCACGTCGGAGCGCTGCTCGGCTCCGGCACCACCGACGCCGACGGGCGACTGGACCTCGGACCCGAGCGACTCAACGCCGGCGCTTACGTGCTCACGTTCCTCACCGGCGAGTACTTCGGCGAGCAGGCGATCGCCACGTTCTTCCCCGAGGTCACCGTGACCTTCACCGTCGACGTCGCGGACGACGGCTCGAGCCGGCACTACCACGTGCCGCTGCTGCTCAGCCCGTTCGCGTATTCGACCTACCGAGGGAGTTAGCCATGGTCTCCGTCAGTCTCGGCGCCAACAAGTACGGCAAGGCCGAGAACCACGTCGTGCGCATCGTGCGCGACACGCCGCGCCACGAGATCATCGACCTCAACGTCACCTCGCAACTGCGAGGTGCCGCGCTGGTCGACTCGTACCTCACCGGCGACAACGCGCTGGTGGTGGCGACCGACACGCAGAAGAACACCGTGTTCGCGTTCGCGAAAGAGCACGGCATCCCCTCGGCCGAGGAGTTCCTGCTGATGCTGTCGAGACATTTCGTCTCGGAGTTCGACTGGATCGAGGGCGGACTGTGGGCCGCCGAGCAGTACGAGTGGGCCCGCATCCTCGTCGACGGCGAGCCCCACGACCATTCCTTCGTGCGATCCGGGGCCGGCACGCGGCTCGCGGCGGTGCAGGTCGCCGACGGCGCGACCCACGTGACCGGTGGCGTGAAGGACCTCGTCGTGCTCAAGTCGACCGGCAGCGAGTTCCGGGGATTCCCCCGCGACCGGTACACGAGCCTCGTCGAGACGAGCGACCGCATCATGTCGACATCCGTCACCGGCCGGTGGCGCTTCCTCCCCGACGCCGTCGAGGCCGGCATCGACTACAACGCGCTCTACGCCGAGGTGTCGGCGGTGCTGCTGTCGACATTCGCGACGGTGCACTCCCACGCCTTGCAGCAGACGCTGTTCGAGATGGGCCGCGCCGCGATCGAGGCCCGGCCCGAGATCGCCGAGGTGCGCTTCGCGATGCCGAACAAGCACCACTTCGTCTACGACCTGGAGCAGTTCGGCATCGACAACCCGAACGAGGTGTTCCACGCCGCCGATCGCCCCTACGGCCTCATCGAGGGAACCGTCATCCGCGACGGGGTCGACCCGGCTCCGGATGCCTGGGCCGACCTCCCCGCGTTCGTCTAGCGGCGGTCCCTCTCGGGCGTCTAGCGGCGGTCCGCCTCGGGCGGCTCGGCATCCGCGAACCGGCTGACGTCCACCGGTACGCCGTCGCCGACCTCCTCGGACGCGAGCTCGTCGCCGAGCACCTGCGTCGGGATCAGGCCGGTGCCTTCGGCATCCGGATGCACCAGCGCCGCAGCGGCAGGCCCGCGGACGGCATCGGATGCCCCGATCAGCGGGTCGCCGGCGTGGTCGCGCCGCATCTGGTCCGAGTTCAGCAGCAGGTTCAGCAGGATCGCGACGATCGCCCCGGCCGAGATGCCCGAGTTGAAGATGAGCGTGAACCAGTCCGGAAACTCGGCGTAGATCGTCGGGGTCACGGTCGGCAGCAGGGCGACGCCGACGGCGACCGCGACGATCAGCACGTTCTTGTTGTTGAAGCGCACCTTCGACAGCGTGCGGATCCCGGATGCCGCGACCATGCCGAACAGCGCGATTCCGGCGCCGCCGAGAACCGCGCGCGGCACGCCCTCGACGATCGCCGACACCTTCGGGATGAGGCCGAGGACGACCAGAATGCCGCCGGCCATCGTCGCGACGTACCGGGAGCGCACGCCGGTGAGCGATACCAGGCCCACGTTCTGCGCGAACGCGGTGTACGGGAAGGTGTTGAACATGCCGCCGAGCACGGTGCCCAGGCCGTCGGCGCGCAGGCCGTCGGCGAGCTGCCGGCGGGTCACCGGCTTGTCGACGATCTCGCCGACCGCGATCATGTCGCCGGTGGTCTCGGTCATGATCACGATCGCGACGATGATGATCGACACGATCGAGGCGAAGTCGAACGTCGGGAAGCCGAAGTGGAACGGCGTGACGAAAGCGAACCAGCCGGCATCCCCGACGCCGGACCAGTCGACCAGCCCCGGCACGAACAGCGCGACGAGCGTGCCGATCACCAGGCTCAGCAGCACCGACACGCGCGCCAGGGCGGGCGGACCGAACCGCTCGAGCAACACGATGAACAGCAGCGTGCCCACGGCGAAGGCGACATTGACCGGGGGCGCGCCCGGGTGGTCGTCCGTCGCGCCGGTCATGATCCATCCGGCCGCGACCTTCATCAGCGACAGTCCGATGATGAGGATGACGGTGCCGGTGACGATCGGCGGGAAGAACCGCAGCAACTGCGAGAAGAATGGCGCGACCAGGATCATGAACAGCCCGCACGCGATCACCGATCCGAACACCGCCGTGATGCCGTGCTGGGCACCGATGGCGATCATGGGTCCGACCGCGGCGAACGTGACGCCCTGCATCAACGGCAGCCGCACACCGAACCGCCAGAACCCGACCGACTGCACGATCGTGGCGATGCCGGCGATGAACAGGTCGGCGCTGATGAGGAACGCCAGATCCGCGGACGAGTAGCCCAGCGCCCCGCCGACGATCAGCGGCACGGCGACCGCGCCGGCGTACAGGGCGAGGACGTGCTGCAGACCGAGCGGGAAAAGGCGCGCCAGCGGCGGCACGCCGTCGACGGAGTTGTCGTTCTTGCGCGCCTGCCGTCGCGCGGCTTTCGCTTCGGCGGTCTTGTCGATCGTGGCCATGCGCCCGCTCCCTGGGTGGTGGACGGCGGCGCACGACGACGCGCCGCTTCGTTGCCCTCGAAACGTACGGCGCCCCGGAGGCGTCTGGAAGCGTTTGCAGGTGACTGTCGCGCGGGTTTTACGCCCCGAAACCTCCGCGCAATGCGCGTCGGGTTTTCAGGCTCGGAACACCGGGTGCACGTCGCCGACCACGGCGCGCCCGCCCAGCGCCTCGAGTTCCATCAGCACGGCGGTGCCGACGACCACCCCGCCGAGCTGCTCGATGACCGTGTGCGCGGCACGAAGCGTCCCGCCGGTCGCCAGGACGTCGTCGACGAGCAGCACCCGCGCGCCCGGAGGCAGATCGTCGTGCGCCTCGATCACCGCGGTGCCGTATTCCAGGGCGTAGGAGACGGATGCCGCGGGCCGCGGCAGCTTGCCCGCCTTGCGGATCGGCACCAGGCCGGCATCCGCGACCGTCGCGATGGCACCGGCGAGCAGGAACCCGCGCGCCTCGACGCCGGCGACCACGTCGAACCGGCCGGCGAAGGGAGCGATCAGGGCGTCGACGACCGCTCGCAGGGCTGCGGCATCCACCAGCATCGGCGTGATATCGCGGAACATCACACCCGGCTCGGGGTAGTCGGGAATCGTGCGGATGAGCGCTTCGGCTCGGGCGAGCTCATCGGTCGGCACGCGCTCACCCTATGTGGCGGGAGGATGTGCAAGCGTTTCCCGTAGCCTGGAGCGATGCCCTCACCCGAGCTGGTCGCACAGCCTCCGACCTCTTCTGCTCCCGGAACGCAGTGGTGGCGTACGGCGGTGATCTACCAGATCTACCCGCGATCGTTCGCCGATTCGGACGGCGACGGGTTCGGCGATCTGCCCGGCGTGACGGCGCACCTCGACGATCTGCAGCAACTCGGCGTGGACGCGATCTGGCTGAGCCCGTTCTACCGTTCGCCGCAGCATGACGCCGGATACGACGTGGCCGACTACACCGACGTCGATCCGCTCTTCGGTACGCTCGACGACTTCGACGACCTGCTCGCGGCCGCGCACGGCCGCGGGATCCGCGTCATCGTCGACCTCGTCCCCAACCACTCGTCCGACCAGCATCCGTGGTTCCGCGCAGCGCTGGCCGCCGCGCCCGGCAGCCCGGAGCGCGCGCGGTACTGGTTCCGCGACGGCAAGGGAGCTGACGGCGACCTGCCGCCGAACAACTGGCAGTCGGTGTTCGGCGGTCCGGCGTGGACCCGGGTGACGGAGGCCGACGGATCGCCGGGGCAGTGGTACCTGCACCTGTTCGACCCGAGCCAGCCGGACTTCGACTGGGCCGACCCCGACGTGCGCGCCGAGTTCCGCCGTATCCTGCACTTCTGGCTCGACCGCGGTGTCGACGGTTTCCGGGTGGACGTGGCGCACGGCCTCGTGAAAGATCCGAGGCTGCCCGACTACACCCCCTCGCCGGCGGTGACCTCGATGGGCGGTCGTGACGAGAACGTGCCGTACTGGGGACAACCCGGGGTGCACGAGATCTACCGCGACTGGCACGTCCTGCTCGCCGAGTACGCCGGAGACCGTGCGCTGTGCGCCGAGGCGTGGTTGCCGACCATCGCGCAGACCGCGCTGTGGGTGCGCCCCGACGAGATGAACCAGGCGTTCAACTTCACGTACCTGCTCACGCCGTGGGATGCCTCGAAACTCCGCGCCGTCATCACCGAATCGCTGCGCGCCTTCGCGGCGGTGGGCGCACCGAGCACCTGGGTGCTGTCGAACCACGACGTGGTCCGGCACGCCTCACGCTTAGCGCTGACCGCGCCGAACCCCCAGGGCCAAGGCATCGGCCCGCGTTCGCCCGGTCAGCCGATCCCCGCTCTCGGGCTGCGCCGGGCCCGCGCGGCGACCGCGATCATGCTGGCGCTGCCCGGCTCGGCCTACATCTACCAGGGTGAGGAGCTCGGCCTGCCCGAGGTCATCGACCTGCCCGACTCAGCGCGACAGGATCCCACCTGGATCCGCTCGCACGGCGAACGGTACGGCCGGGACGGATGCCGGGTCCCGATCCCGTGGGATGCCTCGGCGCCCGCGTACGGCTTCAGCCCATCCGGTCGCTCCTGGCTGCCGCAGCCGGCCGACTGGGGGCCGCTGTCGCGGGATGCCGAGGCGGGCGACCCGTCGTCGACGCTCAACATGTACGAGACCGCGCTCGACGTTCGGCGAACGCTGGATCTCGGGTCGGGGACCCTCGAGTGGATCGACGGACTCGGGGCGGGCGTGATCGCATTCCGGAACCAGAATGCAACCGTCGTCGCGAATCTCGGCGATGCGCCGATCAACCTGCCCCCCGGTCGGGTGCTGCTGGCGAGCGAGCCGCTGGACAGCGCGACGCTGCCCGTCGACACGGCGGTGTGGCTCGCCGCAGACTGATCCGGGGGACAGGGAGGCGACACGGCCGTGGCGAGCATCGATGAGGTGGCGCGGCTTGCCGGTGTCTCCACCGCGACGGTGTCCCGTGCCCTCAGCGGTCGCGGGCACGTGTCCGACGCGACGCGCACGCGCGTCCTGGTCGCGGCCGAGAGCCTCGGCTACGTGGTGTCGGCGTCGGCGTCGAGTCTGGCATCCGGTCGCACCCGCAACATCGGCGTGATCGTCCCCTACCTCGACCGGTGGTTCTTCAGCACCGTGCTGACCGGTATCGCCAGTGCCCTCATGCGTCGCGGGTACGACATCACCCTCTACAGCCTCACCGCCGACCTCGAGCTGCGCGGCCTGATCTTCGACACGCTGCTGCGGCGCCAGCGCGTCGACGGGGTGATCGCCATCTCACTCGAGCTCAGCGCGGACGAGCTCGAGCGACTCGACGAGCTCGACCTGCCGGTCATCGCGATCGGCGGTCCGAATCCGGGGCTCACGACGCTGTCGGTGGATGACGTCGCCCTGGCCCGGCTCGCCACCGAGCATCTTCTGGCCCTCGGCCATCGCCGTATCGCGCATATCGGAGCCAGCCCCGAGTTCGACATCGATTTCCACATCCCGACGCAGCGCCGACAGGGTTTCGAGCAGGCGCTGGCGGATGCCGGCATCCCCATCCATCCGTCGCTGTTCGAGCCGTCCGACTTCACGATCGAGGGCGGCAACCGCGCGGCCAAGCAGCTGCTCGGACGCCCCGGCCCGGCCCCGACCGCGATCTTCGCGGCATCCGACGAGATGGCGATCGGCGCTCTGCTGGCGGCGCGTGAGCTGGGGTTCGACGTGCCTGACGACATCGCCGTGATCGGCATCGACGGGCACGAGCTCGGCGAGTTCTTCCGGCTGACCACGGTGGACCAGTTCCCGCTCGGCCAGGGCGAGCGGGCCGCGCTCGCGATCCTCGACGAGATCGACCGGGGCCCGGATGCCTCCGCCGAGCACGCGCGACGGCAACTGCCGTTCGAGCTCGTGGTGCGCGGCACGACGGCCCGCCGCGAACGCTGACGCGCGGCCTCCGGTATCCGTGTCGCGAATCCCCGGCCCCGTGTCCCGAAGTTCCGGTTGCATGTCCCGAAATTCCGGTTGCATGTCCCGAA
>CAXTES010000165.1:0-6467 GCA_964243215.1 uncultured Microbacterium sp.
GGGACGCCGCGGCGCGGTTGGGGACTTCTACTGGTCGCCCACTTTCGAGTCGGCGGCGCTGCGGGCCGCATCGATCTTGTCGTCGAACTTGCCGCCGGTTGCGCCGCTCACGGCGTCGCCGGCCTTGTCGAGTCCGGCGTCCGTCGCCTGCTCGCCCTTGTCGCTGTTGAGGAAGTCCTTGGCCTTGTCACCAAGGCCACCGAGATCTGCCATCATCCTCCTTCCATCGAGGTCCGGCCGCCGATCAGCGGCCGACTCCATTGTGCAACGTGGAACGGCCGTCGCGTCGGGCTTGCGTCCGATCCGGAAGATGCATAGCGGAGTCCTATACTCGATCCGTCCGGCGATGACATCCGCCGGTGCCCGCAAAAGGGGCACGCAGCCGTCCGGGCAGGGCGCGCGAGACACATACGGTCTTTCATCCGTTCCGTCTCGAAGGGGGTTCGCCATGCCCTCCGTGTCCGCTCACGTCGCCGTCACCGTCGCTTCCCACATCGACTACGTATTCGGGGTGATGGGCAACGGCAACGCCTACTTCCTCGACGCGCTCGAGCGCCAGACATCGGCCACCTATACCGCGATGCGCCACGAGGCCGGCACGGTCGTCGCCGCCGACGCGCACTACCGCGCGTCGGGCCGGCTCGCCGCGGCGACCGCGACGTACGGCGCCGGGTTCACCAACACGCTGACCGCGCTTGCTGAGGCCGTTCAGGCGCACGTGCCGCTCCTCCTCGTCGTCGGCGATGAGCCGACATCGGGGCCGAGGCCGTGGGATGTCGACCAGATCGCCCTCGCATCGGCGGTCGGCGCCCGCACCTACACGGTCGGACGAACGGATGCCGCGGCCACCACCGTCATCGCCATCGAGCACGCGCTCGCGTACCGCGTGCCGGTGGTGCTGGCCATCCCGTACGACGTCGCGCGCCTCGAGGCCGGACCGGTGCCGGAGGCTCCCGCACCGCAGCTTCCCGCCCCGCTCGCGCCGGCGGATCCGTTCACCGCCGCTGCGGTCGCCGAACTCGCCCGGGCGCTCGCGAGCGCCCGGCGGCCGTTCCTTCTCGCCGGGCGCGGCGCGTGGATCTCGGGCGCGGGCGAGGCGCTCGGGGCGCTGGCCGACGCGACCGGGGCGGTGACGGCATCCACGTCTCTCGGACGCGGCGTCTTCCCGCGCGCCGACTTCGACCTGGGCGTGACCGGGGGTTGGGGGGCCGAAGGTGCGATGGCGCTCGTGCGCGAGGCGGATGTCGCGGTCGTGTTCGGGGCGTCGCTGAACCAGTTCACGATGCGTTTCGGCGAGCTGTTCGCGCCGGGCACGCGGATCGTGCAGGTGGATGTCGCGCCCGCGGCGACGCATCCGCATGTCGGCGGGTTCATCCGCGGCGACGCGGCGGTCGTCGCCGCGGCGCTGGTGGCCGACCTCGCATCGATGGGTGCGACGCCGAGCGGATGGCGGGAGTCGGTCGACCTCATGCCGCTGCGCGCATACGACGCCGGCGATGTGCTCGCACTTGACGGACGACTCGACCCGCGGTCGGCGGCGGCGCGGATCGGGCACCTGCTTCCCGCCGATCGGGTCGTCGTTTCGGACGGCGGGCACTTCATCGGGTGGGCGAACATGTATTGGCCCGTGGCATCCCCGGATCGGATGATCATGGTCGGCACGGCGTACCAGTCGATCGGGCTGGGGTTCCCCTCGGTGGCCGGCGCTGCGCTCGCGAGGCCCGAGTCGACGATCGTGCTGACGACCGGCGACGGTGGCGGACTCATGGCTCTGGCCGACCTGGAGTCGGCGGTTCGGGTCGCCGGCGGCCGCGGGCTCGCCGTGGTCTGGAACGACGGCGCGTACGGCGCCGAGGTCAACCTCTACGGATTGAAGGGGCTGGCAATCGAGCCCATGCTCATCCCCGAGGTCGACTTCGCCGGTCTCGCGCGCGCGGTCGGCGCCGAGGGCGTCGTCGTACGGCGACTCGACGACCTCGACCGCCTCGCTTCGTGGGCGGCGACGCCGGCTGCCGAGCGGCCCTTCCTGCTGCTGGACCTGCGGATCTCGCCGCACGTGATCGCGCCGTACCAGCAGGAGATCGTCCGCGTGAACAGCTGACGCCGCGGCGCCGTGGCGCTGCTTGAAACCCCGCGAGGAGTAGCCCACGTACTTCGCCGGATGGATGCGTCATCCCGTGCGCCCGGCCAGGCTGGGGTGATGACGACTCGACCGTTCCGCTTCGGCGTGGTGACCGTGGTGCGAGGCGGCGCCTCGGTGTGGGCCGACGCAGCCCGCCGGATCGAAGACCTCGGTTACGCGACGATCCTGGTCCCCGACACCCTCGCCACCCCGTCACCCTTTCTGGCGCTCACCGCCGCGGCGACCGCGACCACGGCCCTGAAGGTCGGCAGCTGGGTCTTGAACGCACCGCTGCGAACCCCCGCGCACGTCGTGCGCGAGGCGGTGTCGCTGCGGGAACTGGCGGGCGGCCGCTTCGAGCTCGGACTTGGCGCCGGCCGGCCCGGCGGTGCCGAGGATGCGGACGCACTGGGGGTGGAGTGGGGCACCCCGGGGGCGCGCGTCGACCGGGTGGCCGCGACCGCCGACGCGGTGCTGGCGACGGTGGATCCGCCGCCCCCGATCGTCATCGCCGGAAGCGGGCCGCGGATGCTGGCGCTGGCCGGTCGCGTGGCGACGACCCTCGCGCTGCCGCTGGGACCCACCGCATCGGTGCAGCAACTGGCGGACGTCGCCCGCCGGGCGCTCGCGGCGGGGCCGGATCTCGAGCTGTCGTTGCAGATCGCATCCGTCGGCGACGACATTCCCGCGTGGTTGCGCGACCGGGGGATGACCCCCGAGGTCACCCGCGACAGCGCGACGGCCCTGACCGGCGATCCCGGCCGGGACGTCGATCGCCTCCAGCGGCTCCGAGCCGATCACGGGGTCTCGTACGTCGTCGTCTCGTATCAGTCCGCTCAGGCGCTGGGCCCTGTGGTGGAGCGGCTCGCCGGGCGCTGAGGGGATAAGCGCGCAGCGGGGAGACGGCATCCACCTGCGCGCTCGCCGATCGCACGACATCGCGTCGAGTGGACCGGTTGTCGGCGTCGACAGGGCGTGCGTTCGGCGGCACGCCGTGCGGTCGGCGGCACGAGGGGCGTCGAGTCAGCGGCCCTCGAAGCGCGGGCGCCGCTTGTCGTCGAACGCCGCGAAGCCCTCCCGGTAGTCGGCGGTGTCGCGGAGCGCCGCCTGGCCCACGTTCTCGGCATCCATCGCCTCCCACAGGCCCAGGCGCTCGGCGCGCAGGCGCGCGATCAGGCGCTTGGATGCCACGAACGCCGCCGTGGGACCGGATGCCGCGGCCGCCGCCTTCGCGCGGGTGAACGACAGCAGCTCATCGGCGGGCATTGCGCGGCTGAACAGCCCGGCCGCGACCGCGTCGGCGCCCGACATCAGCTCGCCGGTGTAGATGAGGTCGAGGGCGCGATGCGCGCCGAGCCGCTCGTGCAGCAGCGCGTGCCCGCCCGAGTCGAGCATCGCGCCGAGGTTCGCGAACGGCGACCCGACCTTCGCGTCATCGGCGACGTAGACGACATCCGTGGCGATCGCGAGGCCGAGCCCGGCGCCGAGGCAGGCGCCGTGCACGGCCGCGAACGTCGGCGCCGGGAACGCGGCGATTCGCGTGAGCAGGTCCTTCAGCGCGGCGAGGTAGCCGGCCACGTCGTCGGTCGCAGGATCGACGCCGGCGATGTCGCGGCCGGCGCAGAAGGCGCGCCCCTCACCGCGCAGCAGCAGTGCGCGGACCCCGGATGCCTCGCCCTCGAGCGCCTCGGCCTCGCGGTAGGCGGCATCCAACTCGGCGATGCCCGCGAGGTCGAGCGCGTTCAGGCGTTGCGGGTTGTCGAGCACGATCTGTGCGACGCCGTCGGCGATGGTCAGGTCGATGGTCATCCGCTTCCTCGGCTCACGCGTCCCAGTCGACGCTCACGCGGTCGCTCGTCGGCACCGATTGGCAGGTCAGGATGAGGCCGCGGGCGAGTTCTTCCGGCTCGAGCGCGTGGTTCTGCGACATGTCGACGGTGCCCTCGCGAAGCACCGCGCGGCACGTGCCGCACACCCCGCCCGCGCACGCGAAGGGCACGTCGCCGCGGGTGCGCAACGCGGCAGCCAGGATCGTCTCGCGCGCCGACACCGGGGTCGTCACCGTCCCCGATGTTCCGTCGAGGCGGAACGAGATGGTCCGCACCGGTTCGCCGGGCGCGGCATTCACCGGCGGCGGCGTCAGTCCGGGCGGCCGGTCCGGCGTGCCGGTCGAGAAGAGTTCGACGCGGATGCTCGCCGGGTCGACGCCGAGGCCCTCGAGCACCGTGCGCGCACGCTCGACCAGCTCGAGCGGGCCGCAGAGGAACCACTCGTCCACGGTCTCGGCGCGCATCACCCTGGTCAGCAGCGTGGTCAGTCGGTGCTCGTCGAGGCGTCCGGAGTACAGGTCGGCGGGCCGTCGCTCCCGGGTCAGCACGTGGTGCAGCGCGAAGCGGGTCGGGAAGCGGTCCTTCAGGTCGGCGAGCTCGTCGAGGAACATGGCATCCACCGACGTGCGGTTGGAGTAGACGAGGTCGAACGAGTCGTCGGGACGGTCGCGCAGGTGGTGTTCGATCAGCGCCAGGAGCGGGGTGATGCCGGACCCGGCGGCGATGCCGACGAACCGTGCAGGTCGGTTGTATTCTGCGTGCGGAATGAAGTGGCCGTCCGGGCTCATGACCTCCAGCACGTCGCCGGCCGCGAGGTGTTCCACGGCCCAGGTCGAGAACGCTCCGCCGCGTTCGCGCTTGATCGCGACGCGCAGCGCGCCGGATTCGGGCGCGCGACAGATCGAGTAGCTGCGCCGCAGGTCCGCGCCGTCCAGCAGCGCGCGCAACGCGACGTGCTGGCCGGGGCGGTAATGGAACGCGTCCGCAAGCTCGTTTGGGATGTCGAACGACACCTCGATCGCGTCGGCGGTGAGCGGCCGAACGGCCGAGACGGTGAGCGGATGGAACACCGCCCGCCGGCGGGGAACGGTCCTCACGCCGAGCTGCGCCTCGGACATCACAGTTCCTTGAACCGATCGAACGGCTCGCCGCACGACCGGCACTCCCACAGCGCCTTGCACGACGTCGAGCCGAATCGCGACACTTCCCGCGTGTGCAACGAGCCGCATTGCGGACAGCGGATGCCGAGTCCGAGCGTGACCGCGCCGTCAGTGCCGCGCGGCCGCGGTGGCGCGATGCCGAACTCCTCGAGCTTGCGGCGCCCGTCGGTGCTCATCCAGTCGGTCGTCCAGGCGGGGCTCAGCGCGACGTCGACGCGGGCTGCGAAACCCGCGGCCGTGAGCGCGGTGCGGATGTCGGCGCGGATCGCTTCGACGGCGGGGCATCCCGAGTACGTCGGGGTGATCTCGACCACCGCGGTGCCGCCTTGGAGCCGCGCGCTGCGGAGCACCCCGAGGTCCTCGATCGTCAGGACCGGCACCTCGGGGTCGACGACCGTCGCCGCGAGATCCCACAGCTCGCGGTCGACTCCGGGGGCCGGGCGAGGGCGGGCGAGTGCCTCTTCGTCGGGGGCCGGGCGAGGCCGCGCGAGCGCCTCTTCGGCCGGGGCCGGGCGAGGCCGCACGAGCGCCTCTTCGGCGCCGGTCGGGCGGCGCGGCGCCGTCGGCTCGGACGAGGCCGTCGGCTCTTCCACGCAATAATGCAGGCTGGACACAGAGTCGACGGCTGGGTCGGCACGGAATTGCGCCGCATCCGTCGCTGCGGCCGCATCCCAGCCTGCGTTCGTGCGCGCGAGCGCGGTAGTCGGCGTCACCACGTCGCTCCCGGGTGCGCGCGTGCGAGCACCTGCATTTCGGCGATGAGCCGTCCGAACGACTCGGAGTGCCGCCCGTACCGGCCGCCGCCGGCGAGGAACGGTACGTCGGGAACCTCGAGCCCCGCGTCGCGCACCGCCGCCTCGAGCGCCGAGAGCACCTCGTCGCGCAGTTCCGCCGGCGGCACCGCAACCGCCGAAAGTGCATCCGGGGTTCGCGAGAGTGCATCCGGGGTTGCCGAGAGTGCATCGGGGGTTCGCGAGAGTGCATCCGGGGTTCGCGAAAGTGCATCCGGGGTTCGAGAGAGTGCATCGGGGGTTGGCACACTCAGAACCCCACGTGCACTCTCGCCGTCCCCGGGTGCACTCTCGGCGACCCGACGTGCACTCTCGGCGTCCCCGCGTGCACTCTCGGCGACCCCCGATGCACTCTCGGCGAGTTCGGCAGCCGGATCCGCGGCGAAGAGCTCGCCGACGAAGGGCCACAGATCCCGCACGGCACGCTGCATCCGCCCGTGCGATTCGTCGGTGCCCAGGCTCAGCCGCCGCGTCCACAGCGTCGCGTGCTCGGCGTGATACGCGACCTCTTTCACGGCCTTCGCCGCGATCGCGCCGAGCTGCGGGTCGGAGGACGCCGCCAAGC
>CAXTES010000166.1:0-6365 GCA_964243215.1 uncultured Microbacterium sp.
GTGCAGAACTACTACGGCGTGCGCTGCGACCCGGGACTGCCGTACGACCCGGACTTCACACCCCCGTTCGAAGGGGGCGACAACAAGAGCGGCAAGGCCGCCGATCAGCGCCCGATCAGCCGCCGCAATTTCATCGAGCTGTGCGAGAAGCTCACCGTCGAGGATGAGAAGCACTTCGAGGCGCTGTTCCGCCAGCTCGGCCTGAGCGTGGACTGGACCCAGACGTATCGCACGATCTCGGACGAGACCATGCGCACCAGCCAGCTCGCCTTCCTGCGCAACCTCGAGCGCGGCGAGGCGTACCAGGCGCTCGCGCCCACCCTGTGGGACATCGACTTCCGGTCCGCGATCGCGCAGGCCGAGCTCGAGGACCGCGATCAGCCCGCCGCCTACCACCGGCTCGCCTTCCACGGCGACGGCGGTGACGTGTTCATCGAGACCACACGTCCCGAGCTGCTCGCCGCGTGCGTCGCGGTGGTCGCGCATCCCGACGACGAGCGGTACCGGAGCCTGTTCGGCACGACGGTGCGCACGCCGCTGTTCGACGTCGAAGTTCCGGTGCTGTCGCACCCGCTCGCTCAGCCCGACAAGGGCTCGGGGATCGCGATGATCTGCACGTTCGGCGACGTCACCGACATCGTGTGGTGGCGCGAGCTCGACCTGCCCAACCGCACGATCCTCGGTCGGGACGGCCGAGTGCTTCCCGACCCGCCGGACGCGCTGACGACGGATGCCGCGAGGGCGGCGTATGCGCAGCTCGCCGGCAAGACGGTGTTCAGCGCGCGCAAGCAGATCGTCGACCTGCTGCGCGAGTCCGGCGAACTCATCGGCGACCCCCAGCCCTTCACCCACGTCGTGAAGTTCTACGAGAAGGGCGATCGGCCGCTCGAGATCGTCTCGACGCGCCAGTGGTACATCCGCAACGGCGCCCGCGACGAGGCGCTGCGCGAGCGACTGATCGCCCTCGGACGCGAGGTGTCGTGGCATCCGGATTTCATGCGGGTGCGCTACGAGAACTGGACCAACGGCCTCACCGGCGACTGGCTCGTCTCACGGCAGCGCTTCTTCGGCGTGCCGATTCCGATCTGGTACGCGCTGGACGGCAACGGCGAGCGCGACTACGATCGCGTGCTCACCCCGAACACGCTCCCGGTGGATCCCACCACCGATGTGCCGCCCGGGTACACCGAAGACCAGCGCGGGGCACCCGGCGGATTCGAGGGTGAGCGCGACATCTTCGACACGTGGGCCACGTCGTCGCTGACGCCGCGCCTGGCCGGCGGATGGAAACGCGACGACGATCTGTGGCAGCTCGTCGCACCGTTCGACCTTCGACCGCAGGCACAGGACATCATCCGCACCTGGCTGTTCTCCACGATGCTGCGCGGGGCGCTCGAAGGCGACGGCATCCCCTGGTCGAATGCCGCGATCTCCGGTTTCATCGTCGATCCCGACCGCAAGAAGATGTCCAAGTCGAAGGGCAACGTCGTCACGCCCGCCGACATCCTCGACCAGCACGGCACCGACGCGGTGCGGTACTGGGCCGCGTCGAGCCGGCTCGGCGCCGACGCGGCCTTCGACGCGCAGAATCCGACGCAGGTCAAGATCGGCCGGCGCCTGGCGATCAAGGTGCTCAACGCGGCGAAGTTCGTGCTGTCGTTCCCGGTGCCCGAGGGCGCCGAGGTCACGCACGCTCTGGATGCCGCGATGCTCGCGACCCTCGACCGGATCGTGGCCGAGGCGACGAAGGCGTACGAGGCGTACGACCACGCGCGGGCGCTCGAGGTGACCGAGTCGTTCTTCTGGACCTTCTGCGACGACTACCTCGAACTGGTCAAGGAGCGCGCGTACGACCGCACCGATGTCGGACAGCCTTCCGCGGCGCTCGCGCTGCGCACCGCGCTGTCGACGCTGCTGCGCCTGCTCGCCCCGGTACTCGCCTTCGCGACCGAGGAGGCGTGGTCGTGGTTCGAGTCCGGTTCCATCCACACCGCCGCATGGCCCGAGCAGTTCGGCGCCGGCGGCGATCCGACGGTACTTCTCGCGGTGAGCGAGGCGCTCATCGGCATCCGTCGCGCCAAGACCGAGGCGAAGGTGTCGCAGAAGACGCCCGTCGACCGCATCGTCATCCAGGCCCCCGCCGCCACGATCGACCTGCTGCGACGGACCGAGGGCGACTTGCGGGCCGTCGGGCGCATCGCCGGGATCGAGTACGCCGAGGGCGGCTCGCTCGAGGTGCTCGACATTCAGCTGGCCACCCAGGAGGCATGACGTGCAGCTCGGAACGCGTTGGACGTCAGGCGGCGACCCGCCCGCGCAGGTGCCCGCCGGGATGGCCGCGCAGATCCGGGCGGTGGAGGCATCCCTCCCGGCCGATCAGCTCGGCCAGCCCGCGCCGCGGTGGACGCTGACCTGGCTCGAGGGACGCCCGGTGGCCGAACTCGACACCGGCGTGATCGTGTCGCTGGATCCGAGTGGCGAAGTGGTGGTGCGCCACGACGAGGACGATGGATTCGGCTGAGAGGTCAGCGCGGCAGCAGCCCGAGAGTGTGGGCGCGCTCGATGCAGATCTCGCGTGCGTCCGCGGCGATGCGACTCGTGTCGCGAAGCGCGACGTGTCGGGTCAGCCGCTCGGCGCGGCGGTGCATGCGGCGTGCGACGAAGCGGGCGAGCCGGTCGGATGCCGTCAGAGCGGCGCGCTCGGCAGCGGTCATCCCGACCGGCAGTGATGCTGTTTCCAGGAATGCCATCAGTGGTCACCTCCTCCGCGTTGCTCGTTGGATGAGCCGCCCGGCTCCGCGCCGGGTTCGATGAGTGGGAAGATGTCGAGTCGGATGAGATACGGCAGCACACCCTCGCCGGTCTGATCGCGGTGGCTCTCCACCGCTTCGGTGATCAGTTCCTGGATGCGTCCGGACAGTTCTGTGAACTGCTCCCGGGTCAGTCGGGTGGATGCCGTGGACAGCTCCGCCTGCCACTCGTCGGGATCGCCGCGCATCGACGCCTCGAGGAAGTCCATGAGCTGCTGGTGGCGCTGCCGGTAGGTCTCGGTCACCACCAACTGCGTCGCCGCGCGCCCGGCCGGCGAGCGCGTCGCGTGGCCGTCGCCGATCGTGACCGATCCTCGCGGGCGCTCCCACCACCTCTCGCGCGCGGTTCCTCGTCCCTCGACCTCGCGGATGAGGTCGTGCTTGGCCAGGGCACGCAGGTGGTAACTGGTCACGCCGGTCGACTCCCCCAGCCGCTCGGCCATCGAGCTCGCCGTTTGCGGGCCGTACTGGCTCAGGATGTCGAAGATCCGGATGCGCAACGGATGCGCCATGGCGCGCAGCGCGCTCGTGTCGAGCACTCGGGAGTTCGGCGGACGGATGCCGGCTGTCGGGGTCTGCTCTTCGGACATGATCCGAGCCTACTCTTGCAGAGAAGTCTTTGCAAATAGTCGTTTGCAAAGATTCATTTGCCCAGTCGACCGATAGTCTGACCAGATGGCAGACGACAACCCGCTTCTCGTGCCCCCCACTCTCGCCTACGACCTGCCGGACTACGCATCCATTCGTCCCGAGCACTACCTGCCCGCTTTCGAGGAGGCGTTCGCCCAGCAGCGCCGTGAGGTGTCGAACATCACCCGCGCCCGGTCGATGCCGACGTTCGAGAACACGATGGTGCCGCTGGAGTCCAGCGGCGAGCTGCTCGGACGGGTTTCGAGGGCGTTCTACACGGTGTCGTCCGCGGATGCGACCGATGAGATCCAGCAGATCGAGGAAGAGCTGGCGCCGCGGATGTCGGCCCACCACGACGCGATCCAGCTGGACGCGCAGCTGTACTGGCGAGTCCGCACCCTGCACGAGCAGCTCGACACCCTCGATCTGGAGCCGGAGCAGCGATACCTCGTCCAGCGCCGCCACCGCGAGATGACCCTGTCGGGAGCTGGGCTCGACGACACCGCCAAGCAGCGGCTCACCGACCTGAACCAACGCCTGTCGACCCTGACCACCACGTTCGAGAAGAACCTGCTCGCCGACACCAACGACCTCGCGGTGGTCTTCGACGACGCGGCGCAACTGGACGGACTCAGCGACGGCGAGCTGTCCGCAGCGGCTCAAGCCGCCACCGACCGAGGCCTCGACGGCAAATACGTCGTGACGCTGACCCTGTTCACCGGGCATCCGTATCTGGCCAGCCTGACCGACCGGGACAGCCGCAAGCGGATTCTGGATGCCTCGCGCGCCCGGGGCTCGCGCGGCAACGCGAACGACAACCGCGACGTACTCCGCGAGATCGTGCGCTTGCGAGCCGAGCGGGCGGCGCTGCTCGGCTACGACACCCACGCCGCCTACGTCACGGCGGACGAGACCGCCGGCACGCCCGACGCGGTCCACGCCCTGCTCCGCCGGCTCGCGGTGCCCGCGGCCCGAAACGCCCGGCGCGAGCAGGCCGAGCTGCAGGCGATCGTCGACGCCGAGCCCGACCCGTTCCCGATCGAGGCGCACGATTGGGCGTTCTACACCGAGAAGGTGCGGAAAGCCGAGTACGACCTGGACCGCGCGGCGCTGCGGCCGTGGTTCGAGGCCGAGCGCGTGCTGCAGGATGGCGTGTTCCACGCCGCGCACGAGCTCTACGGCGTGACATTCACCGAGCGGGACGACCTGCACGCCTACCGTCCGGAGGTGCGCGTGTTCGAGGTGCACAACGCCGGCGGCGATGCGCTCGGGCTGTACGTCCTCGACCTGTACACCCGCGACACCAAGCGCGGTGGCGCATGGATGAACTCGATCGTCTCGCAGTCACGACTGCGCGGCACCGCGCCGGTCGTGGTCAACAACCTCAACGTCCCCAAGCCGGCGTCCGGCAAACCGACGCTGCTGAGCCTGGACGAGGTCACCACGCTGTTCCACGAGTTCGGGCACGCACTGCACGGGCTGTTCGCCACGGTGACGTACCCCCACTTCGCCGGCACGGCGGTGTTCCGCGACTTCGTGGAGTTCCCCAGTCAGGTCAACGAGATGTGGATCTACTGGCCCGAGGTCCTGGACCACTACGCCCGCCACGTCGACACCGGCGAGCCGCTGCCGCGTGACGTGATCGAGAGGCTGCAGGCGTCGGAGACCTTCAACCAGGGCTTCGCGACGAGCGAGTACCTGGCTGCCTCGTGGCTCGACCAGGCGTGGCACTCGCTGACGGCGGTGGAGATCGACGAGGACATCGACGTCGCCGAGTTCGAGGCATCCGCCCTCGCCGACATCGGATTGGACAACCCGGCGGTGCCGTCCCGCTACTCCTCGACGTACTTCGCCCACATCTTCGCAGGCGGCTACAGCGCCGGGTACTACTCGTACATCTGGAGCGAGGTGCTCGACGCCGACACCGTGGAGTGGTTCCGTGAGAACGGCGGCCTGACCCGGCGGAACGGCGACCGCTTCCGTCAGCGGCTGCTCGGCGTCGGCGGGTCGAAAGACCCGCTCGAGGCCTACCGCGACTTCCGCGGGCGGGATGCCGAGATCGAACCGCTGCTGGAACGTCGCGGCTTGACCGGCTGACATCACGGGCGGATGTCTCGCAGACGCAGGTTACGGCAACGCATCTCGTGCTTTTGTGAGACATGCGGTCGGACGTGTCGGTCGAATGTCTCACTGATGCAGGTTCTGAGGCTCAAAAGCTGCGCCTTTGAGACACGCGACGTGTCAGAAGCCGGGACTGTCGACCGGCTGTGCAGACCGCCAGGGCGCCCGCCATTCCGGCGGCTCCCACGGTTCAGCGACGTAGATCCGCTCGTGCGCAATCCTGCCGCCGCGGAACTCGTGGATGCCGACGCCGAACACAGGCGGACCGCCGTCGTAGCTCGCTCGGCCTTCTGTCACAGCGATGTCGTCGCGAATGGTCACCCGCAGGATCTCGAACGACACCTCCGCCGGGTACTGCGCCCGCCAGGCGGTGAAGGCCTCGCGGCCGTCATACCGCTCACCCGCCTGCGGGAACTCCAGCACCGCATCCTCGTGGTACAGCTCCGCAGCGTGCTCGACGTCTGCTCCTGGCGCGCCGAACATGAGCCGAATCTTCCCCCGAATCACTGCTTCATCGACCATGCCCCGGAGGCTACTCGCCAGCCTCCCGCCGATCGAGTGCCTCGGCGCTACGCGGGGCCGACGTGTATCAAGCTCAGGCGCTCTTGCGCTTCTGACGCAGCACGAGTGTCGGCGCCGCGGCCTCGTCGACGGCGGCGCGGGTGACGACGACCTTGTCGACGTCCTCGGTGGACGGGATCTCAAACATGATCGGACCCAGCACGTCTTCGAGGATGGCGCGCAGTCCCCGGGCGCCGGTCTTGCGCAGCACGGCGAGATCGGCGATCGCCTCGAGCGCGTCCG
>CAXTES010000167.1:0-903 GCA_964243215.1 uncultured Microbacterium sp.
GGGCGGCTCAGGAGCGCACGCGCCGGCGCAGCACCTCGATGCGCGCCTGCAGCTGCGCCACGGTGGCGTGCGGCACGGCGGGTCCGCCGCACAACCTGCGCAGTTCGGCGTGCACCAGGCCGTGCGGCTCGCCGCTCTGGCGCGCGTACAACCCCACGAGGCTGTTCAGCAGCCTGCGCTGCTCGGTCAGCGTGCGGTGCAGCGGCTGCGGTGTCGTATCGGCCGCAGCATCCAGGCTCCCGTCTCGTCCCCGCCGGTGCCGCGCCTGGCGCGCCTGCCGCTGCATCAGCAACTCGTGCACGTGCTCGGGCTCCAGAAGTCCCGGCAGTCCCAGGAACTCCTCCTCCTCCGGCGTCCCGGGCACCGCCAGCTGCCCGAACTCCCGTCCGTCGTACAGCACGCGATCGAAGTGCGCGACGGACCCCAACGCCTCGAACGAGAACTCGGTGGTGAGGGCATCGGATGCCGAGTCCTCGCGCTGCGCCGCATCCATCAGCTCGTCGTCGAGGCCCTCCCGGCCGCCGCCGTCACGATCCAGGGCGTGGTCGCGCTCGCGCTCGAGCTCGCCGGCGAGCTCGAGCAGCTGCGGAACGTTCGGGATGAACACGCTGGCGGTTTCCCCCCGACGCCGGGCGCGGACGAAGCGTCCGATCGCCTGGGCGAAATACAGCGGTGTCGCGGCGGACGTCGCATAGACGCCGACCGCGAAGCGCGGCACATCCACTCCCTCCGACACCATGCGCACCGCGACCATCCACCGCGTGGATCCGCCGGCGAATCGCTCGATCCGCGCGGACGCCTCGGGTTCGTCCGACAGCACGAGTGCCGGCTGCTCGCCGCTGACCCGCTGCAGGATCGCCGCGTACGCCCGCGCGGCGGTCTGGTCGGTCGCGATGACCAGGC
>CAXTES010000167.1:913-6324 GCA_964243215.1 uncultured Microbacterium sp.
CCCGGTCCAGCGCCGTCCGCCAGGCCTGGGCGGTGACGTCCCTGGTGTTGTCCTGGCCGAGTTGGGCTTCCATCTCGTCGCCGGCGCGGGTGCGCCATCGCATGTTGCCGGCGTAGACGAGGAAGAGCACCGGGCGCACCACGCCGTCGCTGAGGGCCCGACGGTATCCGTAGGAGTAGTCGGTGCGCGAGATGCGGATGCCGTGCTCATCTCGGTGATAGCGAACGAACGGGATCGCCGCGGTGTCGCTGCGGAACGGGGTTCCGCTCAGCAGCAGCCGCCGGGTCGCGCGCTGGTAGGCCTCGCGCAGCGCGTCGCCCCAGCTGAGCGCGTCGCCACCGTGATGCGCCTCGTCGAGGATGACGAGCGTCCGTGCTCCCTCGCACAGCTCGCGGTGAACGGATGCCTTGGCCGCGACCTGCGCATACGTCACCGCCACGCCGTGGAACTCGCGCGCGGGCATCGAGTGCCGGTTGTGGAACGAGGGGTCGAGGCGGATCGACACGCGGGACGCGGCATCCGCCCACTGCGTCTTCAGGTGCTCGGTCGGCGTCACAACCACCACCCGGTCGACGACGCGACGGCGCAGGAGCTCGCTGGCGAGCCGCAACGCGAATGCGGTCTTGCCCGCGCCCGGAGTCGCTGCGGCCAGGAAGTCCCGCGGGCCGGATCCCGCGCCGTCCGGACCGTCGAGCGCGAAGTACTCGTCGAGCGCCTCGGCCTGCCACGCGCGCAGCCGCTGGGCTGTTCCCCACGGCGCCCGCTGCGGATACGACGGCGAGAGGTGGTCCGCCGCGAAACCGCCGAGAGCGACACCGGATGCCGGTGTCGCGGGCGTCACCTGGTCGTCCATGCATCCCCCCGCCGACACGGTTTCCCACCCTAGGCGCGCGGGGGGACAGTCGGCGGCGGCGACTACGCTGGGTACCGGTCACGAACCACCGAGGAAGCGATGTCCACCACCGAGAGCCGCACCCCGTACGTCGCGAATGCGCAGCCGCACCCGTGGCGACGCTACGTCGCGATCGGCGACTCCTTCACCGAGGGGATCGGCGACCCCGAGCCGGATTCGCCCGGCGGGCATCGCGGCTGGGCGGACCGGGTCGCCGAGGTGCTCAGCCAGCAGGTCGACGACTTCGCCTACGCCAACCTCGCGGTCCGCGGCAAGCTGATCAAGCAGATCGTCGACGAGCAGGTCGAACCCGCCCTCGCCCTCACACCCGACCTGATCACGTTCTCGGCAGGTGGCAATGATGTCATCCGCCCCGGAACCGACCCGGATGTCGTGGGACGGCAGTTCGAGGATGCCGTGGCCCGGCTCAGTCGCGACGGCGCGACGGTCGTGGCATTTACCGGCATCGACACGGCCTTCAGTCCGGTGTTCCGCGGCTTCCGCGGCAAGATCGCCATCTACAACGAGAACATCCGCGCCATCGCCGAGAAGTACGACTGCATCGTGGCGGACATGTGGGCGCTCAAGGAGATCCAGGACCCGCGGTTCTTCGACGGCGATCGACTGCATCCGAACCGCCTGGGGTACCACGAGGTGGCTCGAATGGTGCTGCGATCGCTCAACGTGCCCAACGACCTGGAGCCGATGCAGCCCGACGCGCTGCCCCCGCGCACCTGGCGCGAAGCCCGGGCCAGCGACCTGGTGTGGGCGCGCACGCATTTCGTCCCGTGGGTGCTGCGCCGGCTGCGGCATCAGTCGTCGGGCGACGAGGTCACCGCGAAGCGCCCCGAACCGCTGCCGGTGGTGACGCTGGCGCCGGGCAGGGATGCCGCCGCCCCCCGCGGCGAGCAGGTCTGAGTCGCGCAGCGCGAGCCGGTGGTCTCGCCGGAACGAGCCGTCGAGGCGCGTGCGCAGGAGAACTCCACGCAGTCAGGAGGGACCGGCATCCTGCGGTCCTGAGAGCTTCGGGTTCTCCTGAGCCGATCCGGCTATCGGCGCAGGGCCCACAGAGCGACGGCACTCGCCGCGGCGACGTTGAGCGAGTCCACTCCCCCGGACATCGGAATCGTCACGACGGTGTCGGCGGACGCGAGCGCGCGACGGCTCAGCCCGTCGCCCTCCGCGCCGAGGAGCAGCGCGACGCGATCCGGCGGGTCGGCGGCGAAGACATCGAGCGGCACCGCGCCGTCGGCCAGCGCGAGCGCGGCGAGCTCGAAGCCCGCATCGTGCAGGATGCCGCGGGCCTCGGGCCACGGCGGAAGCCGCGTCCACGGCACCTGAAACACGGTCCCCATGCTGACCCGCACGCTGCGTCGGTACAGCGGATCGGCGCAGCGCTCGGTGACGAGCACCGCGTCCGCGCCGAGGGCGGCGGCGCTGCGGAACGCCGCGCCCACGTTGGTGTGGTCGACGATATCCTCCAACACGAGCACCACCCGCGCATCGCGCACCACGTCGCGAAGCGCCGGCAGCGCGGGTCGGTGCATCGCCGCGAGCGCCCCGCGATGCACCGTGTAACCGGTGACGCCCTGGGCGACGGCGTCCCCCACGACGTAGACGGGCACGTCCCGGTCGCCCAGCAGGTCCGCGACATCCGCCAGCCACTTGTCCTGCACGAGCACCGACCGCGGCACATGGCCCGCGTCCAGCGCGCGCCCGATCACGGTGGCCGACTCCGCGATGTAGAGCCCGCCGGCCGGCTCGAGGGCGCGCCGCAGCGCGACATCCGTCAGGTCCCGGTAGTCGGCGAGACGGTCGTCCGTGGCATCCCGGATGCGGATCACGATCACCGGTCCAGGATGCCGCGTAACATGCCCGAAAACCGCCCGGCCTAGACTCGCCCGCGAGGAGGTGCCGCGCATGACGATCGTGACCGCATTCGACGAGCAGACGACCGCGCTGGTCAGCCGCGCGATCGACGTGCTCGCGGGCCGTCGCGTCGCGATCCTCACCGGGGCCGGAGTCTCGACCGACTCCGGCATCCCGGACTACCGCGGAAAGGGCGCGCCGGTGCGGACGCCGATGACCGTGCAGCAGTTCCTCGCCAGCGCCGCGGCCCGCCGACGGTACTGGGTCGGCAGTCATCTGGGATGGCGCAGCTTCTCGGCCGCCTCGCCCAACGCCGGCCATGATGCTATCGCCGCGCTCGAGGACGAGGGCGTCGCCACCGGCGTGGTCACTCAGAACGTCGACGGGCTGCACGTGCGCGCGGGCAGCCGACGCGTGGTCGAGCTGCACGGCACGATGCGGCGCATCACGTGCACCCACTGCGGCCAGGTCTTCGACCGGCGCGACCTCGCGGTGCGCGTCGAAGCCGACAACCCGTGGATCGCCATTCCCGAGAACGTCAAGCTGGCCCCGGACGGCGACGTCCTTCCCGAGTCCACCGAGGGCTTCGTCGTCCCCGACTGCACGGTCTGCGACGGGATGCTGAAACCGGACGTCGTCTTCTTCGGCGAGTTCATCCCCGCCGAGAAGTTCCGCGAGGCCGAGCAGCTGGTCAAAACCAGCGAGGCGCTCGTAGTGGCCGGCTCGTCGCTCGTGGTCAACTCCGGTATCCGTCTCGTCGAACGCGCGCGCCGGCGCCGGCTCCCGGTGGTCATCGTCAACCGCGGGCAGACCCGCGCCGACGCCCACGCGACCGTGAAAGTGGACGCGGGCACGAGCGACGTGCTGTCGGCGTTCGCCCGCGCGCTGCCGGCGGTCCGCTGAGGGTTCTTCCGGCTCGCGGCGGCTAGGGTTTCGGGGTGACCGTCCTCACCCTCATCCGTCACGGCGAGACCGACTGGAACCGCGATCAGCGCATCCAGGGCACCACCGACATCGTGCTCAACGACGTCGGTCGGGCGCAGGCGAGGGATGCCGCGGCGACCCTCCGCGAGCACCTCGACCCGCGGCATCCGGTGCGCATCGTCGCGAGCGATCTGGCGCGCGCCCGCGAGACCGCCGAGATCATCGCCGGCGAATTGGACCTCGCCGACCCGCGACTGTACCCGCAGCTGCGCGAACGTGCCTACGGCGAGGCGGAGGGCCTGTACACCGCCGAGTTCTTCGAGCGCTGGGGCGACTGGCACACCGCGGACGTGCCCGGCGCCGAGACCCGAGCACACCTGCGAGCACGCGCGCTGCAGGCACTCCGCGCGGTCGCGCGCGACCTGCGGCGCGACACCGCACCGCGCCCGGCATCCGTCATCGTCGTCTCGCACGGCGCGTTCATCCGCGAGGTCATCGGCCACGCGACCGGCGGCGAGCTTCCGCTGGCGGGCGAGCGCGTCGTCAACGGGTCGGGATATCGGATGCTGCTCGAGCGCGACCGACTCCGTCTGCTGTCGTACGGCCCGATCGCGGCGTGATCGCCGTGGCCGCGGTGCACCCGGAAGGTGCGAAGCTGGAGGAATGAAGATCGCGGCGTCGTCGGACTGGCGCGACACACTGGCATTCGACACTCCCGTCCTCGTGGCCGATGTGCTCCCCGGCGAGCCGACCCGGTGTGCGACCTGCGGCGCCGATTCCGAGCCTCGCGAGCGCACCGAGCTGTGGGTCGTCAAGCACCGGCATCCGAAGAACCACGCGGGGTTCGTGCGGTTCTACTGCGCCGAGCACGTTCCGGTGGTCGTGCGGGCCGATCCGCCGGCCATCGCACGGGTGTCGGCCCGCGCGGAGCGCCGCGCTCCGGTCCGGCGCGCACCGGCGGTCGAGCGGCCGGTGGCCATCTGTCCGGACTGCTTCGTCGAGATCCCGCCGACGGGCGTCTGCGGCATGTGCGGGCGCCCCGCCGCCTGATCAGGTCACTGCTCGCTGCGCGCGAGCACCGCCCGCGCGTGACGCAGCACCGGCTCGTCGACCATCCGGCCCTCGTATGTGAAGACGCCGCGCTGCCCGGCCGCCGCCGCCACCACGCTGCGCGCCCATGCTGTGAGCTTCGCGTCGGGACGGTAGGCGTCGCGGATGACCGGCGCCTGGGACGGGTGGATGCAGGCGGTGGCGGCGAACCCGGATGCCGCGGCATCCTTCGCCTCGCGGGCGAGGCCCCGCACGTCCGCGATGTCGAGGTGCACGGCGTCGATCGCGGCCTTGCCGTGCGCGCCGGCGTGCAGCAGCACGTGCGAGCGGGCGGACCGCGCGACGTCGCGGTAACGGCCGTTCGGCTTGCGGCTCGAGGTGCCGCCGAGCGATGCGACGAGGTCTTCGGCGCCCCACATCACCGCGATGACGTTGTCCAAGCCCGCGATGCGGTCGGCATTGGCCACGCCCCGCGCGGTCTCGCAGAGCGCGACGAGTCGAAACCGGGCATCGATGCTGCGCAGTGCTTTCGCCGACTCGGACTTGGCGACCATGATCGTGCGGTAGTCGGTCTGGGACAGTGTCGCGACGTCGGCGGCGAAGGCATCCGTCCCCACCGGATTGACCCGCACGATCACGCGGTCCGAGTCGAGGTCGCTGTCGATGAGCGCGCCGC
>CAXTES010000168.1:0-6316 GCA_964243215.1 uncultured Microbacterium sp.
GCTCGTAGTGGCCGATGTCGAGGTCGGTCTCGGCGCCGTCGTCGGTGACGAAGACTTCGCCGTGCTGGAACGGGTTCATCGTGCCGGGATCGACGTTCAGGTACGGATCGAGCTTCTGCATCGCCACGCGCAGTCCTCGGGCCGTCAGCAGATTGCCGAGACTGGCGGCGGTCAGGCCCTTGCCCAACGAGGAAACGACACCACCTGTCACGAAGATGTGCTTGGTGATGCCGTTCGAACTCGCCGCGTCAGTCGTATCCGTCACGGGCTTCCATGCTATCAGCCCGCCGAGCGGGGCAGATTCAGCAACTCGCGCGCGTGGCTGAGTGCGGCATCCGAGTCGGTCATCCCCGACAGCAGCCGGGCCATCTCCGCCTCGCGTGCGGCGCCCTCGAGCCGCTGCACGCTGGATGCCGTCACCGAGCCGTCGGACTGTTTGACGACGCTCAGGTGGTTGTCGGCGAACGCGGCCACCTGAGCGAGGTGTGTGACCGCGATGACCTGGCTGGTCTCGGCCAGTCGCGCGAGCCGGCGGCCAACCTCGATCGCGGCCGCGCCGCCGATCCCGGCATCCACCTCGTCGAACACGAAGGTAGGAACCGGATCGGCCGCGGCGATGACGACTTCGATGGCGAGCATGACGCGGCTCAGCTCGCCGCCGGATGCGCTGCGTGCCACCGGGCGCGGCGACGCCCCGGGGTGCGGTGCCAGCAGCAGCTGCACATCGTCGCGTCCGGATGCCGATTCGGTGCCGGGGTCGACAGCGACACGAAGGTGGGCGTCGGGCATCGCGAGAGCCGACAGTTCGGCGGTCACCGCGGCGCCGAGCCGGGCGGCGGCTTCGGTGCGCGCGTCGGTCAGCGCGCCGGCGGCCCGGTCGAGGACGGATGCCGCGCCCGACCGCTCCTCGGTCAGCCTGGCGATGCGATCGCCGTCGTCGTCGAGTTCGGCCAGCCGAGCAGACCCGGTGTCGAGCACGGCCAGCGCGGCGTCCAGCGACCCGTGCGCGCGAATCAGTCCGGACAGCGCGGCGCGGCGCTCCTCGACGGCCGCCAGCTCGTGCGGCCCCGACTCGTCCAGGTCGGCGAGATAACGCGAGAGCGACGCGGCCAGGTCAGCGACCCGGTAGCCGATCTCCGCGGCCTCATCGGCTGCGGCCTGCAGCTGCTCGTCGCGTGCGGCGCTGCGCTCGAGCGCGCGGCGCGCCTCGGCGATCAGGCTCGCCGCATCCGGCGCGTCGGTGTCGCCGGACAGCAGTTCGTGCGTGACGGCGGCCGCGGAGCGCAACTCCTCGGCGTGAGCGAGCCGTTCGGAGCGCGCTGCCAGCTCGATGTCTTCGCCGGGCTGCGGCGCCACCGACTCGATCTCGACGAGCGAGATCCGCAGGTCTTCAGCCTCGCGGGCGCGGCTGTCGCGGTCGTGCTCGAGCGCGGTCAGTTCGCGATCCAGGTCCCGCCAGCGTTCGAAGGCGTCGCGGTACGCGTCGAGCGCCGACGCGACCGGCGTGCCGCCGAACCGGTCGAGCGCATCGCGCTGGGCGGCGGCAGAGCGCAGTCGCAGCTGATCGGACTGGCCGTGCACCACCACGAGGTCGTCGGCGAGATCGGCCAGCACACCGGCGGGCGCCGCTCGGCCGCCGACGGTGGCTCGGCTGCGACCCTCCGCCGAGATCGACCGCGCGATCAGCAGCTCGGCGCGTCCGGCGCCCACCGGCTCGAGGTCGCCGCCGGCGTCGCGCACACGGTCGGCGACCGGGCCGGACTCCGGCACGATCCACACCCCGTCGACCGAGGCCTGGGACGAGCCGGCGCGCACGACCGCCGAGTCGGCGCGCTGGCCGAGCAGCAGACCCAGGCCGGTCACCACCATGGTCTTGCCGGCGCCGGTCTCGCCGGTGATCGCGGTGAAGCCCGCCCCCATCGGCAGCGTCGCCTCCGCGATGACGCCGAGGTCGCGCAGGCGCATCTGCTCGATCACGCCTGCTGGCCAGCGGACGGGCCACGCCATCCCACGACGGGCAGCTGGAACTTGCGGACGAGCCGGTCCGTGAAGGCGGCGGGATGCAACCGCGCGAGGCGCACCGGGGTTTCCGAACGACTCACGACGACCCGGGCGCCGCGAGGCAGTTCGTGGGAGCGGCGTCCGTCGCACCACAGGATGCCGACGCCGTTGGTGCGCTCGAGCACCTCGATGGCCACCGCCGCATCGGGACTGACGACGAGGGGCTTGGCGAACAGGGCGTGCGCCGACAGGGGCACGACGGCGATCGCCGCCACCGTCGGCCAGATCACCGGACCGCCGGCGGAGAAGTTGTACGCCGTCGACCCGGTCGGGGTGGACACCACGACCCCGTCGCATCCGAAGCTCGACAGCGGTCGGCCGTCGATCTCGATGACGACCTCGAGCATCCGTTCGCGGCTGGCCTTCTCGACGGTCGCTTCGTTCAGCGCCCAGGTGTCGAAGATGATCGTGCCCGCGGCATCCTTCACGCGCACCGCCAGCGCCAGGCGCTCCTCGACGCGATAGTCGCGCGCGATGACCCGGTGCACCGCGTCATCCATGTCGTCTCGCTCGATCTCGGCGAGGAACCCGACGTGGCCCATGTTGATGCCGAGCACGGGCGCGGTGCCGCCGCGCACGAGTTCCGTCGCCCGCAGGATGGTGCCGTCGCCGCCGAGCACGATGGCCAGTTCGACCTCGTCGACCGGCACGTCGATCCCGAGGGCCGCGATGTCGCGGAAGCCCTCGTGCGCGAGGGACAGCTCGGCACGGTCGTCGACGTCCAGCACCGGACGAGCGCCGGCGGCGGTCAAAGCCGCGATCACGCGCGCCGCGGCAGCGACGGTCTCCTCCCGGTGGGCGTGCGCGACGACCAGGATGCTGCGCTCGGTGTCGCTCATCGCCCTCCCGTCAGCTCGGTGACAGTGCCCGTCCATTGTGACGGATTCGGTAGATCGCCCGGACGCAGGTGCGCGATGAACTCCCGGTTGCCGTGCGTGCCGGCGATCGGCGAGGCGACCACCCCGTGGGTGCCGAGCCCTGCGTCCCACGCGGACCACAGCACGCCCATCACCGCATCGGCCCGCAGCGCGGGGTCGGTGACCAGGCCGCCTTTGACGGCGGTTCGACCCACCTCGAACTGCGGCTTGATCAGCAGCACGACGTCGCCGTCGTCGGCGACGACCGCTCGCACCGCCGGCAGCACGAGCGTCAGCGAGATGAACGACAGGTCGCCGGTGACGACTCCGGGCGGGTCGGCGATGCCGCTGGATCCGGACAGATTCGCGCGGGTCATCGAGCGCACGTTGAATCCTTCGACGGCGATCACGGCGGAGTCCGCGGCGATGGATGCGGCGAGCTGACCGTGCCCGACATCCACCGCGATCACCGGCTCCGCGCCCCGCTCGCGCAGCACCTGCGTGAAACCGCCGGTCGAGGCGCCCATATCCAGCGCCATCCGACCGCGAACGTCGATGCGGAACGCATCCAGACCCGCGATGAGCTTGTGCGCGGCGCGACTGACGTACCAGTCCGGCGCCGCGACATCGATGCGCGTCTCGGGATCGACCGGAGACGACGCCTTCACCACCGGCCTGCCGTCGACCGCCACGAGCCCGTCGGCGATGAGGGACGCCGCGTGGGTCCGCGAACGGGCGAGCCCCCGCGCCGCGAGCGCGGCATCCAGCCGCTGACTCATACGGACGGGTCGACCGTGCCTGCCTGCAGGTGCCGTGCGAGCTCGTCATGCAGGGCCGCGTACGCCGCGGGACGTTGCGCGAGCGGCTGGCTCTCGATGACGCGAAGCCTGCTGATCAGCTCCTGCGCCGGTCCTGCGACCTCGGGATCGTCCGTCACGCCGCTATCGTACCGACCACCCGGTCACGGTCGGTGGAACGGATCGGCATAGAGCTGCTCGGGGACCCGGAATCCGAAGATCGCGCGACCGGAGTTCCAGACGGCCGCGGCGCCGGCGCGCAGCAGGTCGATCTGACGATCGCCCGCGGACAGGATGCGCAGATCCGGGCCCTCCACGCGCACCGACGCGCCCGCCACCGTGACGGTGTCCGCCTTCACGCGCACCGCCGGATACGGCTCGTCGAGCTCCCGCAGATCGCCGAGGATGTAGTCCGGGCGCGAGTTCGGCGGCGCCGCTAGCACGTGCTTGGGTCGGTCGATCCCCGTCAGCACGAGCGCCGACCGGATGCCGGCGGCCTGCGACCCGGCGATGTCGGTGTCGAGCCGGTCGCCGAGGAAGAGCGGACTGCGGGCGCCGAAACGTGCCACCGCCTCCTCGAAGATCGGTGTCTCGGGTTTGCCCGCCACGACGGCCAGCCGCCCCACCGCGGTGTGCACCGCTGAGACCAGCGTGCCGTTACCCGGAGCGATCCCGCGCGCCTGCGGGATCGTCCAGTCGGTGTTGGTCGCGATCCAGGGGATCCCGCCCTCGTCCTCCGGGGTCTGCAGCGCGTAGGACGCCTCGGCCAGCTGCTGCCACCCCACCTCCGGCGCGAAGCCCTGCACCACGGCGGCGGGCGAATCCTCGGCGCTGCGCGTCACCGAGAACCCGGCCTTCTCCACCTCTACGACCAGCCCCTCGCCCCCGACGACCAGGATCTTGGCACCCGGTGCGACCCGTTGCGCGAGCAGCCGCATCGCCGCCTGCGGACTCGTGACGATATCGGCGGGCCTCGCCGGCAGACCCAGCGCCCCCAGATGCGCCGCCACCGCGACGTCGGTGCGCGACGCGTTGTTGGTGATGTAGCCGATCCGCCTCGTCCTGGCGGCCCGGTTGAGACTGTCCACGGCGTACGGGAGTGCCGCCGCTCCGGCGTAGACGACCCCGTCGAGGTCGGCGAGCACGGTGTCCACACCGTCCAGCGGCGTACGATCGGACTCCCGGGCGAACAGCGCCACTAGCGCGCCTCGTCGTCGGGAAGCTCCTCGACCACGACCACCTCGTCGGCACCGGTACCGGACGCTTGGTCCAGTGCGTCCGCTGCCACCACGGCGCGACGATGCCATTCGCGGGCCTCGTCATCACGGCCGAGTTCTTCCAGGACGACAGCCCTGGCCGCGAACAGCGACGGGCTCCACTCGAACGCGCGGTCCGGATCGAGCTCGGGGATGTCGAGTTCCTGCAGCGCCCGCTCCGGCTCTCCCTGATCCAGTCGAGCGCCGGACATCGCGATCGCCAGTTCCACGCGCACCGGCGTGTCCAGGGTGGAGCGGTCGACGGAGCGCCCCACTTCGAGGGCACGGTCGGGACGGCCGACGCCGCGTTCGCTGTCCACCATCAGCGGCAGTTGGTCGTCGCGTCCGGAGATACGGCGGTAGGTACGCAGCTCCCGCAGCGCGAGGGCGTAGTCCCCTGTCGCATAGGCGGTGATGGCCACCGTCTCGCGAACGACGGCGACGCGCCCCGCACGGCGACCGGCTGCCAGCGCGTGCTCGTGCGCGAGCGCGGGATCGTCGTCGATCACGCGCGCGGCCATCGCGAGATGCCTCGCCACGCCCTCGGCGTTCTCCTTGCTCAGCGTCTTCAGCTCGTTGCGCGCCGACGGATGCAGATCCTGCGGTGTGATGTCGTCCGGCAGGGGCGGGGCGGGTACGCGCGGCGGCTCGTCCCGACCGGACCTGTCGGATGCGGAGCGACGCTCCGACGAGTCACGATGCCCGGCGCTGCGTCCATCGGCAGCGGGCTTGCGTGCAGCCGGTCGATTTCCCGAGCCGGGTGGCCGCCCGGTCCGTCGACCGTCCGAGGACGGCTTACCGCCGCGCGGTTTGCGAGGTTGTCGGTCGGCCGGCATGCTGCTCCTTCTATCGCCGCCACAACGAGAAATGGCCACCCAACTCTGGGTGGCCATTTCACGGAAGAAGTCCGGCGGTGTCCTACTCTCCCACAGGGTCACCCCTGCAGTACCATCGGCGCTGAGAGGCTTAGCTTCCGGGTTCGGAATGGGACCGGGCGTTTCCCTCTCGCTATGGCCGCCGAAACACTATTGATGTTTCAGTCTGCACAACAATTGAAATATGTCGTGCGGTTCCCGACCGTACATCGAGAACCACTCAGTGGACGCAAGCACCTAAAACGGTGTGTTATCAAGTCATCGGCTTATTAGTACCGGTCAGCTTCACGTGTTGCCACGCTTCCACATCCGGCCTATCAACCCAGTAGTCTGGCTGGGAGCCTCTCGCCCGAAGGCATGGAAGTCTCATCTCGAGGCCGGCTTCCCGCTTAGATGCTTTCAGCGGTTATCCATCCCGAACGTAGCTAATCAGCGGTGCTCCTGGCGGAACAACTGACACACCAGAGGTT
>CAXTES010000169.1:0-6313 GCA_964243215.1 uncultured Microbacterium sp.
CTCCAGACCTGCTGCGCCGCGTCGCCTGGTCCCCGCCCGATCCCTTGACGGCGGCATCCGTCGGCGTCCTGTTGGCGGATCTGGGAGCCCGGCCCTGGCAGATTGCGCAGACTGCACAGGTAATCGAGGATGCCTTTGTCGAAAGCGTGCAAGCAGCTGCGGAGGAGCCCGAAGCGGCTTCGTAGGTTCACCACACCCGATTCAGGGCGGATTGTGGCGGATCTTAGGCTGGCCGCATCCCGATCTCTTGGAGGCTTCCGTGGCCGAGTCCGACGTCTACTTCGTCGATGGCATGCGCACCCCGTTCGGTCGCGCCGGCGAGAAGGGCATGTACTGGAACACCCGCGCCGACGACCTCGCCGTCAAGGCGACGATCGGGCTGATGGAACGAAACCCCGCCGTCGCCGGCGAGCGCATCGACGACGTCGCAATCGCCGCGACGTCCCAGACCGGAGATCAGGGGCTGACGCTCGGGCGGTCGGTCGCGATCCTCGCCGGGCTGCCGCTGACGGTGCCCGGTTTCGCGATCGACCGGATGTGCGCCGGTGCGATGACGAGCGTGACCACGATGGCGGCATCCATCGGCGTCGGCATGTACGACCTCGCGCTGGCCGGCGGCGTGGAGCACATGGGCCACCACCCGATCGGATCAAACGCCGACCCGAACCCGCGTTTCGTGGCGGAGAAGATGGTCGACCCGGGTGCGTTGAACATGGGCGTGACCGCGGAGCGCATCTTCGACCGCTTCCCCCACCTGACCAAGGAACGGTCCGACCGGTACGGCATGCTCAGCCAGCAGAAGGCCGAAACCGCCTATCGCGCCGGAAAGTTCCAGCCCGACCTCGTGCCCGTCGCGATCAAGGACGCCACCGGAGCGTGGGGGCTTGCGACCGAGGACGAAGGCCGTCGTCCCGAGACCGACATGGCCGGCCTCGCCACCCTCAAGACCCCCTTCCGCCCGCACGGTCGCGTCACCGCCGGAACATCCTCGCCGCTCACCGACGGCGCGACGATGAGCCTCCTGGCCGGCGCCGCGGCGGTCAAGGAGCTCGGTCTGAGCCCGAAGATGAGGCTCGTCTCGTTCGCGTTCGCCGGAGTGCAGCCCGAGATCATGGGCATCGGGCCGATCCCGTCCACCGAGAAGGCGCTGCGCAAAGCCGGTCTGACCATCGACGATATCGGGCTGTTCGAGCTGAATGAGGCGTTCGCCATTCAGGTCATCTCGCTGCTCGATCACTTCGGCATCGCCGACGATGACCCCCGCGTGAACCAGTGGGGCGGCGCCATCGCGATCGGCCACCCGCTGGCGGCCTCCGGGGTGCGTCTGATGATCCAGCTGGCGGCGCAGTTCGCCGAGCGTCCCGACGTCCGATACGGTCTGACCGCCATGTGCGTCGGCCTCGGCCAGGGCGGATCGGTCATCTGGGAGAACCCGCACTACAACGGCAAGAGGAAGTAGTCATCCGGATGACGAACTACGACGACATCGACTTCTCGCCGCTGCGTGCCCTGACCGACGGCGAGGTCGTGACCCACTCGAGCGTGCGCGACATCCCGCTGCCGTCCGGCAGAACGCTCGCGCTGGTGACGCTGGACAACGGCCGCGACCACACCCGCCCCAACACCGTGGGCCCCGGGACCCTCTTCGAGCTCGGCGACACTGTGGACCGGCTCGAAGAGCGCGCCGCGAACGGCGAGATCGACGCGGTCGGCATCACCGGCAAGGAGTACATCCTGGCCGCCGGCGCGGACCTGTCCGACATCTCGCGCGTCGGCTCGGCACAGAATGCGCGCCTCATCACCCAGCTGGGACACCGGGTGCTCGGAGCGCTGCCCGAGCTCGGTGTCCCGAGCTTCTGCTTCATCAACGGCCTGGCGCTCGGCGGCGGACTCGAGATCGCCCTGAACTCGACCTATCGGACGGTGGATGCCTCGGCCGCCGCGATCGCGCTGCCCGAGGTCTTCCTCGGCCTCGTTCCCGGCTGGGGTGGTGCATTCCTGTTGCCGAATCTCATCGGGATCGAGAACGCGCTCGAGGTCGTGATCTCCAACCCGCTGAAGCAGAACCGCATGCTCAAACCGCAGCAGGCGTTCGACTACGGCATCGCCGATGCGATCTTCCCCGCGGCGAACTTCCTCGAGGACTCGCTGCGGTGGGCCGACGGGGTGTTGACCGGACGCGTGAAGGTCGACCGGAGGAACGAGCCGGGCAAGATCGAACGGCTGACGAAGTGGCCGATCGCGATCAGGATGGCCCGGGGCATGCTCGAGTCCAGAATCGGGTCGGTCCCGCGCTCCCCCTATGCCGCCCTCGACCTGCTCGACAAAGCGCGCTCGGGCACGAGGGCCGAGGGTTTCGCACGCGAGGACGAGGCGCTGGCGGATCTGATCACCGGCGACCAGTTCGCGGCATCCATGTACGCCTTCGATCTGGTGCAGAAGCGGGCCAAACGCCCCGTGGGCGCCCCCGACAAGCAGCTCGCCCGGAAGGTCGCGAAGGTGGGCATCATCGGGGCCGGCCTGATGGCCAGTCAGTTCGCACTGCTGTTCGTCCGGCGCCTGCAGGTACCCGTGCTGATCACGGATCTCGATCAGGCGCGCGTCGACAAGGGCGTCGCATCCATCCACGACGAGATCGACGCGCTCGAGGCGAAGGGACGCGTGGACGGCGATACGGCCAACCGGCTGCGCGGACTGATCCGCGGCACCACCGACAAGACCGAGTACGCCGACTGCGACTTCGTCATCGAGGCGGTCTTCGAAGAGGTCGGGGTCAAGCAGCAGGTGTTCGCCGAGATCGAGCCGATCATCGCCGAGGACGCGATCCTGGCCACGAACACCTCATCGCTTTCGGTGGAACAGATCGGCGCGAAACTCGCGCACCCCGAACGGCTCGTCGGATTCCACTTCTTCAATCCGGTCGCCGTCATGCCACTGGTCGAGGTCGTCACCACGCCGCAGGCGTCGGATGCGGCGCTGTCGACCGCCTTCGTGGTGGCCAAGAACCTGGGCAAGAACGCCGTGCTCACCGCCGACGCGCCCGGTTTCGTCGTGAACCGGCTGCTGGCGAAGGTCATGGGCGAGGCGGCTCGGGCGGTGTACGAGGGCACGCCGCTGCTGACGGTCGAGAAGGCGTTCGCGCCGCTCGGCCTTCCGATGACGCCGTTCCAGCTCATCGACCTGGTGGGCTGGAAGGTCGCGGCCCACGTGCAGGACACGATGGCCGAGGCCTTCCCCGACCGATTCTTCGCGTCGGCGAACTTCCACGAGCTCGCCCAGCTGTCCGAGGTCGTCGAGAAGGACCGCAGCGGCAGGGTGACCGGGTGGAGCAGGGCCGCGGAGAAGGTGCTCAAGGGCGCGGTCGGCTCGACGCCGGCATCCGAGGCGGAGATCCTGCGCCGTGTGCAGGACGGTCTGGCCCGCGAGATCCGTCTCATGCTCGATGAGCGCGTCGTCTCGGAGGTCGAGGACATCGACCTGTCGCTCATCCTGGGCGCCGGCTGGCCCTTCATCGACGGCGGCGCATCGCCTTATCTGGACCGCGAGGGCGCGTCGCAGCGGGTCTTCGGCGACACGTTCCACCACCCCGTCATCCGCGGGATCGGCGGCTGACGGCATCCCGAGCCGCTACAGTTTCCTGCTTCTGCCCCTAGGAATCTGTAGCGCAGAAGCAGGAACCTGGCGCAGTTGCGCGAATGTGGCGCATTCGTGACGGGGGCGGCGCGGGGTGGACGGCGACGGCGACGAGCCGGTCAGTCGCGGGCTTCGTCCCGGGCGGGCGCCGCCTCGGACAGCCAGAACGGCGAGTCGGTCTGGCGGGCCACCGGGATGCGCGTTCCGAGCACCTGGGCGACGACGTCCTGCGCGATCCTCGCGGGCCCGAGCCCGGCGTCGTCGAGGATCTGCTCCCGTGACGCGTGCGGGAGGAACTCGTCGGGCAGCCCCAGCTCGTCTACCGCGGTGTCGACGCCTGCCTCGCGCAGCACCTGACGCACCCGGGTGCCGATACCGCCGACGCGGATGCCGTCCTCGATCGTGATGACCAGGCGATGGGATGCCGCCAGCTCGATGATCGACGGCTGCACCGGAACCACCCACCGCGGGTCGACCACGGTGGCCCCGATACCCTGCGCGCGCAGTCGCCCCGCGACGTCGACGGCCACGTGCGCCATGGGTCCGATCCCGACCAGCAGCACGTCCTGCGCGTCGCTGCGGACCAGCACGTCCACGCCGTCGGGCAGTCGCTCGACCGCCGGAAGGTCGGCGCTGACCGGACCCTTCGGGAAGCGCACCACCGTCGGTGCGTCCGAGACGGCGACCGCCTCGCGCAGCTCGTCCTGGAGGCGCGCAGCGTCGCGGGGCACGGCGATGCGGATGTTGGGCACCAGTTGCAGCATGGCCAGATCCCAGATGCCGTGGTGGCTGGGCCCGTCGGGGCCGGTGACCCCGGCGCGGTCCAGCACGAAGGTAACGCCCGCTCGATGCAAGGCGACATCCATCATCACCTGGTCGAACGCGCGGTTCATGAACGTGGCGTAGATGGCGACGACGGGATGCAGGCCGCCGAAGGCGAGTCCGGCCGCGGATGCCACGGCGTGCTGCTCTGCGATGCCGACGTCGTAGACCCGGTCGGGGAATCGCTGCGCGAACGGCAGCAGCCCGGTCGGACGCAGCATCGCGGCCGTCATGGCGATCACGTCATCGCGTTCCGCGCCGATCTCGACGAGCTCGTCGGCGAAGACATCCGTCCACGCCACGCTCGCGGCGCCCCCGATCGCCTCGCCGGTGATCGGGTCGATCTTGCCCACGGCATGGAACTGGTCGGCCTCGTCGAGCAGCGCGGGCTCGAAACCGCGCCCCTTCTCGGTGATCGCGTGCACGATCACCGGGGCGCCGTAGTCCTTCGCCAGTTGGAGCGTCTCGATCAGGGTCTCCAAATCGTGCCCGTCGACCGGGCCGAGGTACTTTATGTCGAGATTGGAATACAACGCCGCGTTGTTCGTGAAGCGCGACAGGAAGCCTCTGGTGCCACCGCGGATGCCGCGGTACACCGCGCGCCCGGCAGGACCGAACTTGCGTGACAGCGAGTCCGAGCCCTGGCGCAGCGTGCGGTACGAGTCCGCGGTGCGCACCCGGTTGAGATAACGCGCCATTCCGCCGATGGTCGGCGCGTACGAGCGACCGTTGTCATTGACGATGATGACGAGGTTGCGGTCGTTGTCGTCGGTGATGTTGTTCAGCGCCTCCCACGTCATCCCGCCGGTGAGCGCACCGTCACCCACCACCGCGACGACGTGACGGTCGCGACGGCCAGTCCTCGTCAGCGCCCGCGAGATGCCGTCGGCCCAACTGAGCGAGCTGGACGCGTGGGAGGACTCCACGACGTCGTGCGGGCTCTCGGCGCGCTGCGGGTATCCCGCCAGGCCACCGCGCGATCGCAGCATCGAGAAGTCCTGCCGGCCGGTGACCAGCTTGTGCACGTACGACTGGTGGCCGGTGTCGAACACGAACGGGTCGTCCGGCGACCGGAAGACCCGGTGCATCGCGAGGGTGAGCTCGACGACACCGAGGTTCGGGCCCAGGTGACCGCCGGTGCGAGAGACGTTCTCGATCAGGAACCGGCGGATGTCGCCGGCCAGTTCTTCCAGTTCGGGGATGCTGAGCGCGTCCAGGTCACGTGGACCGGTGATCGACGGCAGCCGGGACATCCCACTCCTTCTTCGCGGACGCGGTCAGGCGATTCTACCGGCGGACTCGGGCCGGCCGATCAGACGAGAGAGCGCAGCACGTACTGCAGGATGCCGCCGTTGCGGTAGTAGTCGGCTTCTCCCGGGGTGTCGATGCGCACGATCGCATCGAACGCGACGTCCTGCTTCGTGCCGGCGGATGCCTCGGACGGCTTGGCCGTCACGTGCACCGTACGCGGCGTGACGCCGTCGTTGAGTGCTTCGACGCCGCTGATCGAGAACACCTCGGTGCCGTCGAGCCCGAGCGACTCCGCGGTCTGGCCGGCGGGGAACTGCAGCGGAATGACCCCCATGCCGATCAGATTCGAGCGGTGGATGCGCTCGAAGCTCTCCGCGATCACGGCTCGCACGCCCAGAAGGGTCGTGCCCTTGGCCGCCCAGTCCCGCGAGGAGCCCGAGCCGTACTCCTTGCCTGCGAGGATCACGAGCGGGATGCCGGCTGCCTGGTAGTTCTGCGAGGCGTCGTAGATGAACGCCTGCGGTGCGCCATCCTCGGTGAAATCGCGGGTGTAGCCGCCCTCGACGCCGTTGAGCAGCTGGTTGCGCAGCCGGATGTTGGCGAAGGT
>CAXTES010000170.1:0-6276 GCA_964243215.1 uncultured Microbacterium sp.
TCCAGCACCGGCCCCCGATCCCAATCCTCCGCCCGCGCGCGCAGCACCTCGACGTTGTCGAGGCCCAGCGCGTCGCGCTGTTCCTCGAGCCACGCGACGCGGCGCTGCATCGGTTCGATCAGCACCCACGACACGTCCGGCCGCGCAATGGCCAGGACGAGACCGGGTAGACCCGCTCCGGAGCCGACATCCCCGACCCGGCCGGAGAACAGCGGCGCGACCACGGCGCTGTTCAGGATGTGTCGCGTCCACAGTCGGGGCAGCTCGAGCGGTCCGATCAGCCCGCGCTGCTCGCCCTCCGCAGCCAGCGCCCGAGTGAACACCCGCGCGAGGTCGATCCGGTCACCGAAGATCCGGGCCGCGGCGGCCGGCTCGTCCTCGAGTACCGCGGCGACCGCCATGTCATCGGTCAACCGCGCCGGATCACGGTGTGGCGCTCGGTGCCCTCACCGTACGACTCGGATACGAAGCCGCGCTCCGCGACGATGTCGTGCACGAGCTTGCGCTCGTAGCTCGACATCGCGGGCAGCGAGGCCTGCGACGCGCCATCCTCGATTCGGGCGACCGCTCGATCGACCAGCTGCTCGAGCTCGCGGCGGCGCGTGTCCCGCGACCCGCCGATGTCGAGGATGAGCCTCGAGAAGCGGCCGGTGCGGTTCTGCACCGCGAGCCGTGTCAACTCCTGCAGCGCCTGCACCGTATCGGGGTCCGACAGCAGCGAGAGCGAGTCGTCTTCGGCTTCGACGGACACGTAGGCGCGACCGTTGCGCACGTCGAGCGCGAGGTCACCGCCGATATCGGCGATGTCGAGCAATCCCTCGAGGAAGTCGGCGGCCACGTCGCCCTCCTGCTCCAGCTGTTCGGGCTCGGATTCCGTTTGCACGGTCGCGGGGGAGTCGGATGTCGCGCTCATGCGGGATTCCTCGGGCTGTCGGCGGGTCAGGAGCCGGCGGCGGGGGTTGCGCCGCCGGAAGTGTCGGGCTTCGCGGGTGGTCGGGACTGCGTCGGACGCTGCGCGTTCTTCTTCGCTCGCTGCTTGCCGACCGGCTGCTGCCGCTTGGGGCTGGCCGCCCTCGCACGCTCGGCTTCTTCGAGAAGTCGCTGCTGTTCAGCCTGATCCTTCTCCATCGCGACCACCTTGCCGGACGAGTCGATCGCCTTGCCCTTCCGGGCCAGCCTCTCCTCGCGCTGCTTGGCGGCCTCGGAACCGGGCGTGGGCATCTCCCGGATGACGAGGAACTGCTGCGCCATCGTCCACAGGTTGCTGACGAACCAGTAGATCACCACACCGAGCGGGAAGAAGACGCCGGAGAAGATGAAACCCAGCGGCAGGATGTACAGCATGACGCGCTGCAGCTGATACGCCTGACCGGTCTTGGCCTCGGGGGAGAGGTTCTTCGAGATGATCTGCAGCTGGGTGAAGAACTGCGACGAGATCATCAGCACGACCAGCACCACCAGGATGGTGACGGTCAGCTCCCATCCGGAGGGCTTGAGGTTGATCGCGTCGACGAGACTGCCGTGCAGCGACGCGATGCCGAACAGCTTCGCGTTGTAGAACTCCTTGGTCAGATCCGGAGTCAGCAGCCCGACGCCGCCGAGGTTCGCCTCGGCGTGGGCCTTGATCGTGCTCAGCACGCTGTAGAGCGAGAAGAAGATCGGCATCTGCACGAGCAGCGGCAGACAGCTCGACACCGGGCTCGTGCCGTGCTTCTTATACAGCGCCATCGTCTCTCGGCTCATCGCCTCACGCGAGAGCTGATCGCGCTTGCCCTTATACTTCTCCTGAACTTTCCGCAGTTCAGGGGCGATTTCCATCATCTTGCGCTGGCTCTTGATCTGCCGCACGAACAGCGGAATGAGCGCGGCGCGCACCACGATCACCAGACCCACGATCGCCAGCACCCAGGTCAGGCCGGCATCCGCCTGCAGGCCGACGGTCGTCAACAGCCAGTGCCAGGTCACCAGCACGAGCTCGACGAGCCACTTCAGCGGCCACAAGACGATTCCGAGAAGATCCGGCACGGATCAGTCCTTTCCAGAGGATGCGGGCACGACGAAACCGCGCGGGGTCAGACCGTATCGGAAGTTCCTGTGCGCCGGCACATCGTCGATGCCGCCCGCCGCCCACGGGTGGCAGCGGGCCACGCGAGCGGCGGCGAGTGCCGACCCGACGACGGCGCCGTGCTGCTGCACCGCGCCGACGGCATAGGCGGAGCAGGAGGGATAGTACTTGCACACGTCGCCGTAGGTGTGGGAGATCGTGGCCCGATAGCCGTGCAGCAGCCCGAGCAGCAGATTGCGAGGCAGCAGCGGAACGGCGCGCGGCAGATCGGATGCCTCGAACCGGGCGTCTCCGAGGGCCGATGCCGGCAGGACGCTCATGCGGCGGCCCGCCGCGCCAGACACTGCGTCACTTCGGCGCGCAGCGTCGCGTACTCCGCCGTCGCAGATGCCGCGAGCGCCCGAACCACGATATCCGCTCCCGGTCGCACCGCCGGGAGCGCGTCGGCGCAGACCGCCTTCAGTCGGCGACGCACCCTGTTCCGGGTGACCGCCGTGCCGACCTGCTTGCTGACGATGAAGCCGAAACGCGCCGAGCGCTGTTCGCCGGATGCCACTACATAAGTGATCGTGTTCGCCGCGGCACACTTTGCGCCCCGACGGACGACGGTTCTGTACTCCGCTCCCCGGGTCAGTCGATTCGGTCGCGCGAGCACCGGATCGGCTCAGGCCGACAGTTCGGTACGACCCTTGGCGCGGCGGGCCGAAAGGATCGAACGACCGGCGCGGGTGCGCATGCGGGCGCGGAAGCCGTGCTTCCGCGCGCGACGACGGTTGTTGGGCTGGAACGTGCGCTTGCTCATGGGATCTCTCCGGATCAGGCCTGACCGGATGGCTCAGACCGGGGAACGTGTGAGGAGACTGCCGCGAGGGCATAGGTCAACCGATTAAGGCTACGTCCTCCCCCCCAGTATCTCAAACCGGCGGCGGTCGGGCATTATCCACAATCGTGTCCGCGGGTCTGGGAGCAACACGCCGAGCGGTTCTACAGTGGATTTGGCTCACGGTGACGGTGCGAACTAGCGTGTCACGGGCACTTATCCACAGGTTCGGTTACGACGTCTCCGCCCGAATCCGCGGCACATCGACGCTCCCGGGGGGGACATTGGCAGGTCACGACATCCCGGAGGTCCCGGTCTGGACCGCGGTGCTGACGCACCTCGCCGAGGACGATCGCGTCACGCCGCAGTTGCACGGATTCCTCAATCTCGCCGTGCCGCAGGGTGTCATGGCCGGCACGCTGTACCTCGACGTGCCCAACGACCTCACGGCCGCCCAGCTGAACAAGCGGATGCGCGCGTCCATCCTCGAAGCACTCGCGCATGTGGAGGCCGAGCCACCCGCCAACACGTTCCGCGTCGTGGTCAACCCGGAGCTCGCCGACGTGCACCTCACGGTGCCCATCCCGGTGCAGGCACCAGCCGACGCGATCGGCACCGCGAATGCCCCCGCGGCGCTGCAGTCCACCGATGTGCCGCGCCAGGTCGCACCCCTCCCGTCACGCAGCGAGAGCCGGCTCAACGCCAAGTACACCTTCGACAACTTCGTCATCGGCCAGTCGAACCGGTTCGCGCACGCCGCGGCCGTGGCGGTCGCCGAGGCGCCCGCGAAGGCGTACAACCCGCTGTTCGTCTACGGCGACTCGGGCCTGGGCAAGACCCACCTGCTGCACGCGATCGGCGACTACGCGATGACCATGTATCCCGGCGTGCGGGTGCGCTACGTGTCGAGCGAGGAGTTCACGAACGACTTCATCAACTCGATCGCGAACAACCGCGGCTCGGCGTTTCAAGCGCGATACCGAGACGTCGACATCCTGCTCATCGACGACATCCAGTTCTTGCAGGGGCGTGCCGAGACCCAGGAGGCGTTCTTCCACACCTTCAACACGCTGCACGACCACGACAAGCAGGTCGTGATCACCAGCGATGTGCCGCCCAAGCATCTGACCGGATTCGAGGATCGGATGCGCAGCCGCTTCGAGTGGGGCCTCATCACCGATGTGCAGGCGCCGGACCTCGAGACGCGCATCGCGATCCTTCGGAAGAAGGCGCAGTCGGAGCGGTTGCAGATCCCCGATGACGTCATGGAGTACATCGCCAGCGTGGTGTCATCCAACATCCGCGAACTCGAGGGCGCCCTGATCCGGGTGTCGGCCTTTGCGAGCCTCAACCGATCGCACCTGGACATTTCGCTCGCGCAGACGGTGCTTCGTGACATCGTCGACTCCGACGACGCGAACGTCGTCTCACCGACGGACATCATCACCGCGACGGCGGGGTACTTCAAACTGTCCGTTGACGATCTCTATGGATCCAGCAGATCGCAGGCTGTCGCGACCGCGCGGCAGATCGCGATGTATCTGTGTCGCGAGCGCACGAGCCTCTCCCTGCCGAAAATCGGTCAACTCTTCGGCAACCGGGACCACACAACTGTCATGTACGCCTATAAGAAGATCAGCGATCTGATGAAGGAGCGCCGCTCGCTCTACAACCAGGTCTCGGAGATCACCGCGCAGCTCGGCCGCACCTCTCGCTGACGACCACGACGTCGGATTGCATGCCGGTGAATCCGTGCTTGACAGTGGCGTCGAATCGCGGCATCATCCCGTTCTGCACAGTGTGGGTAACTTGTGGATAACTTGTTCCCGGGCCACTCAACATGTGCATGGCTGAGGCGGACGTGTGGATGATGCGGACCGTCATCGCCTCCCGCCGAACCGGTCCCGAACGTCGATGGCACAGCTCTGCACATCTCACAGCGATGTAGTTCCCTCACCTCGTAACGGATCAGGTCGGTTGTCCACACCTTCCACAGGCGTGATGACCATGACGAGGACTTCTCTATAGAGGGATCTCGATCACCTCGAGTGGCACGGAAACGGCCTCCGGGGTGCCCCGTGTCCGGGCACTAGCATGGGAAGGCCCACCCCGACGTAAGGGAGCGCCCGTGAGGTTTCACGTCAATCGCGACGTCTTCAGCGAAGCCGTGTCCTTCGTCGTCAAACTCTTGCCGCAGCGCAACCCGCAGCCGATTCTCGCCGGGGTTCTGATCGAAGCGACCGATCAGGGTCTGTCGTTGGCGGCTTTCGATTACGAGGCATCCGCGCGCACGACCATCGAAGCGACCGTCGATGACTCCGGCACGATCCTGGTGCACGGGCGGCTGCTCGCCGAGATCGCCAGCAGGCTTCCGAACGCGCCGGTGCAGGTCGAGGTCGCCGATGACGGCGGCATCCTGCTGTCGTGCGGGTCGGCGCGTTTCACCCTGGCGTCGATGCCCGTGCAGGAGTATCCGGCGATTCCGGAGGTGTCCGGGGAGTCGGGCCTCGTGCCGGCCGACGACTTCGGCACCTCCATCGCGCAGGTGGCGTTCGCGGCATCCCGTGACGATGTCACCCCCGTGCTGACCGGCGTGCAACTCGAAGTCAGCGGGACGCAGCTGAGCCTGGTCGCGACCGACCGGTACCGCGTCGCGCTGCGGGAGATCCCGTGGGACGGCGGCGGTGCGGCATCCGATGATTCGACCACCGCTCTGGTGCCCGCCCGTACCCTCACCGAGGTCGGCAAGACGTTCTCGCACGGCGGGGATATCTCGATCGCGTTCTCCGGGTCGGGCGACCGCGAGATCATCGCCTTCACCTCGGGCAACAAGACCGTCACCTCGTTGCTGATCAAAGGCAACTTCCCTCCCGTGCGCCGGCTGTTCCCGGATCAGACCGAACACCATGCCGTGGTCAACACGGCTGATCTGACCGAGGCCGTTCGTCGCGTCTCGCTCGTGCTCGACCGGTCGGCGCCGCTGCGTTTCACCTTCACCGGCGAGGGTGTGTCGATGGATGCCTCGGGCACCGAGCAGGCGCGCGCATCCGAGTCGGTCGACGCCACCCTCGTCGGCGACGACGTGACGCTCGGCCTGAATCCGCAGTATCTGCTCGAGGCGCTCGCCGCGGTGCGCAGCGAGTTCACGCGGGTCACGTTCACCTCGAGCGAGAACACCAACAAGCTCAGCCCCGTGCTCATCACACACCAGACGTCGGTGGACAAGGCCGGCGACGGGTCGTTCAAGTACCTGCTGCAGCCGAACCTGCTGCTGCGCTGACGCGGTAGGCGCGGCCGCGGCGTCCGTTCCTGCTACACATTCCTGCTACTGCCGGTACGAATATGTGGCGCAGTCGCAGGAAACTGGCGCCGTTGCACGAATGTGGCGCAT
>CAXTES010000171.1:0-6271 GCA_964243215.1 uncultured Microbacterium sp.
TCGCGTCGGGATCGAACGAGAGCAGCCGGGAGATCTTGTCGGCGTCGTCGTCGTGCCGCGCCCAACCGCGCAGGATGCGATCGTGCGTGCGGTCGAGCGCGATGATGAGGTCGTTGCACACGAAGTCGTCGGTGCCGAACTGCCGCGCCCGATGTCGAGATCCGTCGTATCCGCGTCGCTGCAGAGCGGCGAGCGTGCGGGGATCAGCCTGTTCCCCGAGGTGCCAGTCGCCGGTCCCGGCGCTCGAGCAGGCGATCCGCTGACCCAGTCCGACGGAGTCGCCGAACCATCGGAACACGATCTCGGCCATGGGCGATCGGCAGATGTTTCCCGTGCAGACGAACACCACGCGAAAGGGCTCAGCGGCGTGGGCGGCCATCCGTCCATTGTGCGCCGTGCGTCCGCTCCTGCACAGCGTCGTGACGTCGTCCGGTTGTCCCCGGATGCCGACGTGACCGAGTCGCCGTGGACAACGCGGCGGCACAGTGGAGACGTGCTGATCACCGCATCCTGCGCCGCAGACCACCTGGGCGAGCTCGTGGACGCCTCGCGTCGGCGCCTCGCGGTGATCGCGATCGTGCTGTCGCAACTGGCGTGGTCCGAGGGGGTGATAGCGGCCCAGACCCGATGGGATTCGGACGCTGCGCGCGCGTTCTGCGATGACGCCGACGCCCTGCACGGCGATCTGCGGTCCCTCGTCGACGCGGTGGAGCTGCTGCGCGACGACCTGCTCGCGATCCGCTCGCCGGCGGTCACCGCGCCGTGGATGTGCGGATGAGCGACGACATCGACATCCGCAGCGGCGGAGCGGTAGCGGTCGATACCGACTCGCTGCGGCACGCCGCGGAACGCTACGACGCGCTCGCCGCCTCGCTCGGGCACCTTCACGCCGAGCTGCTCACCGAGCGGGCACAGCTGCTCGGCATCCACCCCCTCGTGGATGCCGCGGCATGGCGCATCGGGACGGTGGTGCGCGGCGCGGAGTCGGCGACCGACGCCTCGACGTCGCTGGCCGGCAGGCTGCGCCGGGCAGCGGACGTGTACGAGATCGTCGAGCTGCTCGCGGTGCAGGATGCCGCGCTCGCGACCGGCGCTGCCGTCCCCGCCGAGGTGGGCGCCCGGCTCGTCGAGCTGCTGCGCGCCGATCCCACGCTGCTTTTCGACGCGCTGGGGACCGAGCTCGCCTGGCGGCTCGCCGGGCCGGCCGAGCTCGCCCGGCAGGCCGGTTCGTCGCCGCTCGGCGCGTTCGGCTTCGCCTCGGCGGCATCCGTGGCGATGGCGATCGGGGGGACGGGGCGGGGACGGGTACCCCGTGGCGCGACCTTGACCGGGCCGATGCGTCCCGTCACGATTCAGGTCGTCGCCGGCGGCCCGACCGTCGCGACGGCGCCGACATCGCTCACGTCCGTCGTCGACAGGATGCCGCAGGGTCAGGCGCAGGTGCGTGTCGAGCGGTACGCGATGCCCGACGGCAGCAAGCGCTTCGCCGTGTACGTGGCCGGCACGCGAGCCCTGCTGGACGAGCGTGAGCCGTGGAACGGCCAATCCGACGTCGAGCTGTACTACGGCCAGAGGTCGGCGTCGTACGACGCGACCGTCCTGGCGCTGCGGGATGCGGGGGCCGAGCCGGGGGATGCGATCTACGCGTTCGGTCACTCGCAGGGCGGGATGATCGCGAGCCACCTCGCCCTGGAAGGCGGATACGACACCCGGGCGCTGGTCACGTTCGGCTCGCCGGTGTCGGCGGATGTCGGTCCCCAGACGCTGAGTGTGCAGTTGCGTCACGTCGACGACCCGGTCGTGGCGCTGGCGGACGGGGGTGATCCGGCGACCGTGGGCGCGCCGGGCAGCTTCGTCGTCGAACGCGTCGCCGATCCGATGCCCGGTCTGCAGGACGTGATGCTGAAGGCGCACGGCCTGGACGAGTACCGCGAGACCGCGGTCTCGGTCGATGCCTCGGCGGACCCCCGGGTGGCAGCCCTCGACGCGGTCTTCGAGGAGCTGGCGGAAGCCGATTCGATGGACGCCTACGAGTACGCCGCGACGTCTCCGCCGGTGGTGGTCGCGCCCGGCCTCCCCGGCGTCGACGACGTCGTCGAGCAGATCAGTCGCGATCGCGCTTGGGCCGCAGGATGATCCCGAAGATCCAGTTGATGAGCGAGATGAGCAGTGCCGCGACCACGCCCCACCAGAACTCCTCGACGCGCAGCCCCCAGCTCCAACCACTGGTGATCCACGCGGTCAGCCACAGCAGGAATCCGTTGATGATCAGCGAGATCAGGCCGAGGGTGAGGATGTAGAGCGGAAACGCCAGCACCTTGATGATCGTGCCGATGAGCGTGTTCACCAGGGCGAAGATCAACGCGACCACCAGCAGCGTGATCACCAGCTGCAGCGTCTCCCCCGGCGGGAACGCGATGACGGTGACCTTCAGCGCCGGGATGAGGGTGACGATCCAGATCGCGAAGGCGTTGACGACGATGCGGACGAGGAATCCCATAGTGGCCACATTCTGGCAGAGGCCGGATGAGGCGACCAGACGAACGGGGCGCCTTCCGCGACCGCGATCCATAGACTCGGCAGGGTGACAGACGATGTACCCGTCCGCATCCGCCCCGAGATCGCGGCGCTGCCGCCGTACCGTCAGGGCAAGCACGCGGGCGCCGACGCGTTCAAGCTGTCCAGCAACGAGAACCCGTTCGATCCGCTGCCGAGCGTGCTGAAGGCGCTGTCGGCGGCGACGGCTGTCAACCGCTATCCGGATGCCTCCGCCGGCCGACTGCGCAACCGGCTCGCCGCGCGGTTCGGGGTCGGCACGGACGCCGTGCACGTGGGCGCGGGGAGCGTCTCGATCCTGTCGCAGCTGATCCTCGCGGCGGCGGGACCCGGCGACCAGGTCGTCTACGCGTGGCGGTCGTTCGAGGCGTACCCCGGACAGGTCGTCACCGCCGGGGCCGAACGCATCCAGGTGCCGCTGACCGCCGACGCCCGTCATGATCTGCCCGCGATGGCCGCCGCGGTGACCGACCGCACCCGCGTGATCATCGTGTGCAGCCCGAACAATCCGACCGGACCGATCGTCACGCACGACGAGTTCGAGGCGCTGCTGGCTGCGGTGCCGCACGACGTGCTGGTCATCCTCGACGAGGCGTACGCCGAGTTCGTCACCGACCCCGCCGCCGTCGACGGGATGCGGGTGCTCGGCCTGTCAGGCCATGCCAACGTCGTGGCGGTCCGCACGTTCTCGAAGGCCTTCGGCCTGGCCGGGCTGCGGATCGGTTATGCCATCGGGCATCCCCGTATCCTCGACGCCGCCCGGGCGACCGCGATTCCCCTGTCGGTCACCGCCCACGCCGAGGAGGCGGCGCTGGTGAGCCTCGACGCCGAGTCGGAGCTGCTCGAACGCGTACGGCTCATCGCCGGCCGTCGCGACCGGCTGCTCGCGGGGCTGCGGGATGCCGGCTGGGATGTTCCCGACGCTCAGGGCAACTTCGTCTGGCTGCCGGTCGGGGATGCTGCGGTCGAGGTCGCCACCTGGTTCGAGGAGGGCGGAATGATCGTGCGACCATTCGCCGGCGACGGCGTTCGGGTGACCGTGGGCGAGGAGGAGTCTGTCGACAGGATCCTAGGGATCGCGGCATCCGTTGTCCGAAAGCTCCCACGGGGCGCTCTGGGCCCGGCACTAGCGTAGAACGATGACTCCGCCCGACGATCCCGCGCTGGTCCGGGTGCTGGCCGCGGACGGATCCGTCGCCCGCACCGCGGCGGCGGAGCCGTACGCCGCCGCCGTCGACGCGCTTGCCGACGAGCAACTCGAGGGCTTCTACCGCGACATGGTGGTGATCCGCGCGTTCGATCAGCAGGCCACGAACCTGCAGCGGCAGGGCCAGCTCGCGCTGTGGCCGCCGAGCCTCGGGCAGGAGGCCGCCCAGGTCGGATCCGCCCGCGCCGCGCGCCCGCAGGATCACGTCTTCCCGTCCTATCGCGAGCACGTGGTGTGCCGGATCCGCGGGGTCGACCCGATGGACATCATCCGGGTGATGCGCGGACTGACGCACGGCGGCTGGGATCCGTCCGATCCCAAGAACGGCAACACGCACATCTACACGCTCGTGCTCGGCTCGCAGACGCTGCACGCGACGGGGCTCGCCATGGGCCTGGTCTTCGACGGCAAGTCCGGCACCGGCGACCTCGACCGCGACGAGGCGGTGATCGTCTACTACGGCGATGGCGCGTCGAGTCAGGGCGACGTGCACGAGGCGATGGTGTTCGCCGCGAGCTACCAGACCCCCGAGGTGTTCTTCCTGCAGAACAACCAGTGGGCGATCTCGGTGCCGGTCGCCACTCAGGCTCGTGCGCCGCTGTACAAGCGCGGCGAGGGGTACGGCATCCCGAGCGTTCAGGTCGACGGCAACGACGTGCTGGCGAGCTGGGCGGTCACGCGGCAGGCGCTCGACGAGGCGCGCAGCGGTGCCGGGCCCCGCGCCATCGAGGCCGTCACGTACCGGATGGGCGCGCACACCACCAGCGACGATCCGACCAAGTACCGCACCTCCGACGAAGAGTCGTCGTGGGCGCAGCGCGATCCGATCGCTCGGATGCGCGCGTTCCTGCGTAATCGCGGCGCGTCCGACGCGTTCTTCGCCTCGGTCGAAGACGAGGCGCGCGCGGTCGCCGACGACGCCCGGGAGCGTACGAACGCCCTCGGCGCCATCCGGGCCGATTCGATGTTCGCCCACACGTACTCCGAGGCGCACGCGCTCATCGACGAGGAGCAGCGGTGGCTCGAAAGCTACGAGGCATCCTTCGAGGAGGGCGTGCGATGACCGACACGGCCACCGAGGTTAGCGTGGATGCCGCCATCCCGGCGCTGCCGTCGACGGTGCCGTTCAGCCGGGCCTTGAACGCCGGGCTGCGCCGAGCGATGGCCGAGGACGACCGCGTGCTGCTGATGGGCGAGGACATCGGCCGCCTCGGCGGGGTGTTCCGGGTCACCGAGGGGCTGCAGGCGGAGTTCGGCGAGCAGCGGGTGCTCGACACGCCGCTGGCGGAGTCGGGCATCGTCGGAACGGCGATCGGGCTGGCGATGGGCGGGTTCCGTCCGGTGTGCGAGATCCAGTTCGACGGGTTCGTGTTCCCCGCATTCGACCAGATCACGTCGCAATTGGCGAAGATCACCAACCGGCACGAGGGCGCGCTGCGCATGCCCGTGGTCATCCGCATCCCGTACGGCGGCCACATCGGGGCCGTCGAGCACCACCAGGAGAGCCCGGAGGCGTACTTCACCCACACCCCGGGACTGCGTGTGGTGAGTCCGTCGACGCCGAACGACGCGTACTGGATGATCCAGGATGCGATCGCGTCGCCGGACCCGGTGATCTTCCTCGAGCCCAAGAGCAAGTACTGGCAGAAGGGCGAGGTGGATGCCGCGGCCCGCGCGCTGCCGCTGCACGCGTCGCGACTCGTGCGGCGCGGCACCGATGTGACCCTGGTCGGGCACGGCGCGATGGTCACGACGCTGTTGCAGGCGGCGGTGCTGGCCGAGTCGGAGGGAACCAGCTGCGAGGTCGTGGACCTGCGCTCGCTGTCGCCGGTCGACTACGGTCCGATCCTGGACTCGGTGCGCCGCACCGGCCGGATGGTGTACGCACAGGAGGCGCCCGGGTTCTCAAGCCTCGGCGGCGAGGTCGCGGCCACGGTGATGGAGAAGGCGTTCTACGCGCTGCAGGCGCCGGTGCTGCGGGTGTCGGGCTTCGACGTGCCCTTCCCGCCCGCGAAGCTCGAGGGCGTGTACCTGCCGGATCCGGACCGGATCCTCGAGGCCGTCGATCGCGCCCTCGCCTACTGAAGGATCGTCATGAGCACGCACACGTTCCTCCTCCCCGACGTCGGGGAGGGCCTGACCGAGGCCGAGATCGTCGCGTGGCGCGTCGGGCCCGGCGACGCGGTCGCCGTCAACGACGTGATCGTGGAGATCGAGACCGCGAAGTCGCTCGTCGAGCTGCCCTCGCCGTTCGCGGGGGTGGTCGGTGAGATCCTCGCGACCGAGGGCGACACCGTCGACGTCGGTGCGCCGATCATCACGATCGCCGCGGATGCCGGTGCCACCGGTGCCGCCGAAGACGCCGACGACGCGCCGCCCACGGTCGGGCAGAACGAGCACGGTGCACCAGCCGAGCCCGAGGCGGGCGGGTCGGTCCTGGTCGGCTACGGCACCGGTGGACAGGTGCACTCGCGGCGCCGCCGGCCCGCGGAGCGTGCGGTCGCGGCC
>CAXTES010000172.1:0-6237 GCA_964243215.1 uncultured Microbacterium sp.
TGCGGGTTCCGAAGCTGCGTTCGTGGGACATGCGGGCTGCTCGGGCGGCGGCATCCGGGGTGCGTGTCCCAAAGACGCACCTTCTGCGGGTCCGGAAGCTGCGTTTGTGGGACATGAGGGCGGCTCGGGCGGCGGCATCCGGCGCCCGTGTCTCAGAGACGCACCTTCCGCGGGTTCCGAAGCTGCGTCTGTGGGACACGGGTCGAGAGGGGGCGACCGCGTGAGCGTGGTGCTGGTGGTCAACAGCGGCTCGTCGTCGTTCAAGTACCAGTTGATCGACATGGATGCCGAGCAGGTGCTGGCATCCGGGCTCGTCGAGCGCATCGGCGCACCCTCGACGGGCTCGGGGACGGCCGGTCACTCGACGCACACGGTGCGCGCGGCGGCGTTCCCCGAGACGTCGACCGCGCTGGATGCGACGTACCAGCGCGAGCTGCCGATCCCCGACCACACCGCCGGTTTCCAGGTGATGCTCGACGCCTTCGTCGAACACGGCCCCTCGCTCGACGACAACGCCCCGGTCGCGGTCGGGCACCGCGTGGTCCACGGCGGCGACCGCTTCTTCGAGCCCACTTTGGTGACGCCGATCGTGGAGACGAACATCGACGAGCTGTCGGTGCTGGCCCCGCTGCACAATCCCGGCGCGCTGCAGGGCATCCGTGCCGCCAAAGCGGCGTTCCCCGACCTGCCGCACGTCGCGGTATTCGACACCGCATTCCACCAGACCCTGCCGCCCGCTGCCTACACGTACGCGATCGACCGGGAGATCGCCGAGGCGAACCGCATCCGCCGCTACGGCTTCCACGGCACGAGCCACAAGTTCGTCAGCGAAGCGGCGGCGGCGTTCCTCGGCCGCGGGCTCGGCGAGCTGAAGCAGATCGTGTTCCACCTGGGCAACGGCGCCTCGGTCACGGCGATCGATCGCGGGCGGTCGGTGGAGACATCCATGGGCCTGACCCCGCTGGAGGGTCTCGTGATGGGCACCCGTTCCGGCGATGTCGACCCGGCCGTGCTCTTCCAGCTCGCGCGGGTCGCGGGGATGGCCACGGACGAGCTCGACGCGCTGCTGAACAAGCGCAGCGGGCTGCTCGGACTGGCCGGGGTTTCGGATATGCGCGACATCCGGGCGGGGGTGGATGCCGGCGACCCCGCCGCGACGCTCGCCTTCGACGTGTACGTCCACCGGCTGCGCGCGTACGCCGGTGCCTACCTGGCCCAGCTGGGCGGGGTCGATGTGATCTCGTTCACCGCGGGCGTGGGGGAGAACGCGCCGGAGGTGCGCGCCGGCGCGATGGCGACGCTCGGCTTCGCCGGTGTCGAGCTCGACCCCGATCGCAACGCGGCGCGCGGGCGCGGCATCCGGGTCATCTCGACGGATGCCTCCCGCGTCACGGTGCTCGTCGTGCCCACCGACGAGGAGCTCGAGATCGCCCGCCAGACGCTGCAGGTCGTGAGAACCCCGTGACCGCGCAGCTGCCCGATCTGAGCTCGTACGAGGGCGTCCTGTTCGACCTGGACGGTGTGCTGACGCCGACGGCGGACGTCCACATGCACGCTTGGCGCACCATGTTCGAGCAGCTCTTCGCCGACTGGGGCACCGAGCCGGCCTACACCGAGCGCGACTACTACGACTACCTCGACGGCAAGAAGCGCTACGACGGCGTCGCGAGCCTGCTGCGCAGTCGCGACGTCGAGGTGCCGTGGGGGGATCCCGCCGACCCCGTCACCGCCGACACGATCTGCGGCATCGGCAACCGGAAGAACGTCGTGTTCGAGCGACTGCTGCGCTCGGAGGGCATCGCGCCGTATCCCGGGTCGCTGCGTCTGCTCGACGCACTGGCTGTCACAGGTACGAAGGTCGCGGTGGTGTCGAGCTCGAAGAACGCCGTCGAGGTGCTCGAAGCGGCCGGCATCCGCGATCGGTTCGACGTCGTCATGGACGGTGTCGTCGCCGAGCGCGACGAGCTGGCATCCAAGCCGGCGCCCGACGTCTTCCTCGATGCGGCACGGATGCTGGGCGTCGATCCGGAGCGCAGCGCAGCCGTCGAAGACGCGATCAGCGGCGTGCGGTCCGCGGCCGCCGGGAGGTTCCAACTCGTCGTCGGCGTCGACCGCGGGGTGGGCGCCGAGGCGCTGCGCACCGCCGGTGCGGACGTGGTCGTGACCGACCTCGCCGAATTCGTTCGCTGAGCCGTCGAATCACGATCCGGCATCCGGTCACCCGGCAGTGTTCGCAATTCCGATAACCTGACGTCACACTGGTACAAAACGTTTTGCTTCCCCGCCCGAACGGAGAAGCCGGAAGGCTCGTGATGATTGATCGCGATCGATTTCCCGTCGATGACTGGCGGCTGATCGAGACGCATTTCGACCTCGATGACGTGGGAGTCACCGAGACGCTCTTCGCTGTGGGCAACGGCTACCTGGGGCTGCGTGGCAACCAGCCCGAGGGACGGTTCGCGCACGAGGACGGCACGTTCCTGAACGGGTTCCACGAGACGTTCCCGATCCGTCACGCCGAGCAGGCGTACGGCTTCGCCGAGGTCGGCCAGCAGATCATCAACGCCCCCGACTCGAAGGTGATGCGCGTGTACGTCGACGACGAGCCGCTGTCGCTCGACGTCGCCGACATCCGCGAGTACGAGCGCGTCCTCGACATGCGCGAGGGCACGATGCGCCGGCACATCCTGTGGGTCACCCCGTCGGGCAAGAAGGTGCGCATCGACTACCACCGGCTGGTGTCGTTCGACGACCGCCACCTCGCCGTGATGCAGCTCGAGGTCACCCTGCTCGACGCCGACGCGCCGGTGACGATCAACTGCCAGATCATCAATCGGCAGGATGGCGAAGACGTCTACGGCGGCGGCCCCGCGGCGCCGTTGAAGACGACCGCGTTCGATCCGCGCAAGGCCGCGCGCATCCACGAGCGGGTGCTGCAGCCCGAGGAGTTCTGGCAGAACGGCCTGCGGTCGGCTCTGAGTTACCGGGTGACCGATTCCGGCATGACGATGGCCGTCGTCGCCGACCACGTCATCGACACCGAGAACGAGTACACCGCCCGCGGACTCGTCGAAGCCGACATCGCCAAGAACGTCTTCCGGGTGCAGGCCAAAGAGGGCGTGCCGATCACGGTCACCAAGTTCGTCAGCTACCACACGTCCCGCGGCGTGCCGGTGCGCGAGCTCATCGACCGTTGCCGTCGCACCCTCGAGCGCGCCCGTTCGGAGGGCTACCACGAGATCTGCCGCCGCCAGCGCGAGTGGCTGGACGGCTTCTGGGAACGCTCGGATGTGCGCATCGCCGGCAAGCCCGACATCCAGCAGGCGACCCGGTGGTGTCTGTACCAGATAGCCCAGGCAGCGGCACGCGCCGACGGACAGGGGATGCCGGCCAAGGGCGTGACCGGGTCGGGATACGGCGGCCACTACTTCTGGGACACCGAGATCTACGTGCTGCCGTTCCTGGCGTACACGACGCCGGTGTGGGCGCGCAACGCGCTGCGGATGCGGTATCTCATGCTGCCGGCGGCGCGCCGGCGCGCGCACCAGCTCAACGAGGCCGGCGCCCTCTTTCCCTGGCGCACGATCAACGGGGAAGAGGCATCCGCCTACTACGCCGCCGGAACCGCGCAGTACCACATCAACGCCGACGTCTGCTTCGCGCTGGCAAAGTACGTCCGTGCCACCGGCGACGAGCAGTTCCTGCACCGCGAAGGCATCGACATCGCCGTCGAGAGCGCGCGGCTGTGGACCACGCTCGGCTTCTGGCGCACCACGGCCGGCGACGAGTCGTTCCACATCCACGGGGTCACCGGTCCCGACGAGTACACGACGGTGGTCAACGACAACCTGTTCACCAACGTGATGGCCCGATTCAACCTGCGCTTCGCCGCGCGGGTGGTGCGGGATATGGCCGTCGACGACAGCGAGGACTACCGCCTGATGGTGGCGCGGCTGAACCTCGATCCCTCCGAGCCGGAGGCCTGGGAGCGGGCCGCCGAGGCGATGCACATCCCGTACAGCACGGCCCTGGGCATCCATCCGCAGGACGAGGTGTTCCTCGAGCGCGAGGTCTGGGACCTCGAGCACACGCCGCCGGATCAGCGCCCGCTGCTGCTGCATTTCCACCCGCTGGTGATCTACCGCTACCAGGTGCTCAAGCAGGCTGACGTCGTCCTGGCGCTGTTCCTGCAGGGCAACCACTTCACCGCCGAGGAGAAGCTCGCCGACTTCGAGTACTACGACCCGCTGACCACGGGCGACTCGACGCTGTCGTCGGTGGTGCAGGCGATCCTGGCCGCCGAGGTCGGGTACCAGGACCTCGCCCTGGAGTACTTCCTGCAGTCGGCGTTCGTCGACTTCTCGGACCTGCACCACAACGCGTCCGACGGCGTCCACGTGGCGTCGGCCGGCGGGGTGTGGACGTGTCTGGTGTCGGGCTTCGGCGGCATGCGCGACCATTTCGGCGTGCTGTCGTTCGACCCGCGCCTGCCGGCGGAATGGGATGAGCTGTCGTTCCGGCTGCACTGGCACGGAACGCCGCTGCTGGTGACGGTCGCGCGCGAGGAGTTGCGCATCCAAGCGGATGCCGGCGAACCGGTGTCTCTCGAAGTCCGTGGCGTCGGATACACCGTGGACGGCGGCGGACTGCTCGTCGTGCCGCTCGAGGACCAGGGACCCGTCATCCCCGGCAAGCCGTCGCTGCGGCAGTTCCTCGGCGAGCGCCGCGAGGACGGCACGCTGATCTACGCCTCGGTGCCGACGGTGACCACCGCGATCCCCGTGATCACCGGCACGAACCCGGTGGTCTCCGCCCCGACCCCGATGGTGACGCCAGCTCCGGGAACCAATTCGGGCATCGTCGTCGACGCCTGACCCGCCGGCCGCGTCACCTGATTCGGGCGGCGCCGCCGGATTCGGCCGGGTGCGCGCGCCGGTCCGAATCCGGTGACCTGAGCCGAATCCGGCGACGCCGCCGAAGGCCCTGCAACCCCTGTGGAACCGGCATCCGCCGTGTCGATGGCACGCTCTAGGCTGGACCGGTGACCACCGCTCTGTACCGCCGATACCGCCCGGAGGCGTTCGGCGAGATGATCGGGCAGTCGCAGGTGACCGAGCCGCTCATGACCGCGCTGCGCCACGACCGCGTCGGCCACGCCTACCTGTTCTCCGGGCCTCGCGGATGCGGCAAGACGACGTCCGCGCGCATCCTGGCGCGGTGCCTCAACTGCGCCGCCGGTCCGACCGACACCCCGTGCGGCGAGTGCGACAGCTGCATCGAGCTCGGCCGGGGCGGCGGCGGATCGCTCGACGTGGTCGAGATCGATGCGGCATCCCACAACGGCGTCGACGACGCGCGCGACCTCCGCGAACGGGCGATCTTCGCGCCCGCCCGCGACCGCTACAAGATCTTCATCCTCGACGAGGCGCACATGGTGACCCAGCAGGGTTTCAACGCGCTGCTCAAGCTCGTGGAAGAGCCACCCGATCACGTCAAGTTCATCTTCGCCACCACCGAGCCCGAGAAGGTGCTCGGCACCATCCGCTCGCGCACGCACCACTACCCGTTCCGGCTCGTGCCGCCCGCCGCGATGCTCGCGTACGTGCAGGAGCTGTGCGAGACCGAACAGGTTGCGGTCGAGCCGGGTGTGCTGCCGCTCGTGGTGCGCGCCGGCGGCGGATCCCCACGCGACACGCTGTCGCTGCTCGATCAGCTCATCGCGGGGTCGGACGACGGCGTCGTCGGATACGAGCGCGCCGTCTCGCTGCTCGGCTACACGCACGCGGAACTCCTCGACGCCGTGGTCGACGCCTTCGGCGACTCGGATGCCGCGGCCACCTTCGCCGCGATCGACCGGGTGGTGCAGACCGGGCAGGATCCGCGGCGTTTCGTCGACGACCTGCTCGAGCGCCTCCGCGACCTCATCGTGATCGCCGCGACCGGCCAGGGTGCCGCCGCGGTGCTGCGGGGTGTTCCGGCCGAGGAGCTGGAGCGGATGTCGCGGCAGGCCTCGGTGTTCGGATCGGATCGCCTCTCGCGCACCGCCGACATCGTCGTCGCCGCGCTCGACGAGATGACCGGGGCGACGTCGCCGCGGCTGCAGCTGGAGCTCATGGCCGCGCGCGTGCTGGCCCGCGCCGCTGCCGCCGAGAGTGCACCCCGGGTCGCCGAGAGTGCACCCCGGGTCGCCGAGAGTGCACCGGGGGTCGCCGAGAGTGCACCCGGGGTCGCCGAGAG
>CAXTES010000173.1:0-6197 GCA_964243215.1 uncultured Microbacterium sp.
CATCAGATGCACGGCGGTCGTGGTGATCACCTCGCCCGCAGCGACGTCTGCGATGTCCCGCGTGGCGGATGCCGCGGCATCCTCTGAAATAGGCACGGCGCGCTCTCTGTTAGACTATGGCGGGCTCCGGGGCGCTCTGCCCCGGGACGAAAGAGGATCACATCCCACCCGCGCATGCCGCTCCAGGCTACCGGGTCCACGCACTCCGCCCTCCGGGGTTGTCCAGGGTGCGGAAAGCCGGCGCGGTCGCGTCGTGCCGGGTGGCGTGCTCCTTTCCACCGGTGACCTGCACAGGTCGCGGCGGCCACCACCGCACGAAAGAGGAGCACCCGCATCAGCGATCCCCGCACCAATGACCGCATCCGCGTCCCCGAGGTCCGTCTCGTCGGCCCCGCCGGTGAGCAGGTCGGCGTCGTCCGCATCGAAGTCGCCCTGCGACTCGCCCAGGAAGCCGACCTCGATCTGGTCGAGGTCGCCCCGAACTCGAAGCCGCCCGTGGTCAAGATCATGGACTACGGCAAGTTCAAGTACGAGGCTGCCCAGAAGGCGAAGGAAGCGCGTCGCAATCAGGCCAACACGATCCTCAAAGAGGTTCGGTTCCGCCTGAAGATCGAGCCGCACGACTACGAGACCAAGCGCAAGCGCGCGGAGGGCTTCCTCAAGACCGGCGACAAGGTCAAGGCGATGATCCTGTTCCGCGGTCGTGAGCAGCAGCGCCCCGAGCAGGGCGTGCGGCTGCTGCGCAAGTTCGCCGACGACGTCGCGGACTTCGGGACCGTCGAGTCGAACCCGACGATCGACGGTCGCAACATGGTCATGGTGATCGCCCCCCACAAGAACAAGTCCGAGGTCAAGACGGAGCAGAACGCTCAGCGCGCCGCCCACAAGGAAGCGGTGCGCCAGGCCCGCGGCGGTGCGGCGGAATCCGAGACCACCGAGGCCACGGCGTAGCACGCCGTCCGACTCCCGCGCCGCGGGACACCGACTCCCGTCCGCGGGACACACCACGAAGGAACAGAGATGCCGAAGCAGAAGACGAACTCGAGCGCCAAGAAGCGCTTCAAGGTCACCGGCAGCGGAAAGATCATGAAGCAGCAGGCGGGCATGCGCCACCACCTCGAGGTCAAGTCGAGCCGTCAGACCCGTCGCCTCAACCGGGACGAGGTCATCTCGGGCGCCGACGCCAAGAACGTCAAGAAGCTCCTCGGACGCTGACGCCTCCGATCGCACGTTAGGAACGAACAGTCATGGCAAGAGTCAAGCGGGCCGTCAACGCCCACAAGAAGCGTCGCGTCATCCTCGAGCGCGCGTCCGGCTACCGCGGTCAGCGGTCGCGGTTGTACCGCAAGGCGAAGGAGCAGGTCACCCACTCGCTCGTCTATGCGTACCGTGACCGTCGCAAGCGCAAGGGCGACTTCCGTCGGCTGTGGATTCAGCGCATCAACGCCGCCAGCCGCCAGAACGGGCTCACCTACAACCGTTTCATGCAGGGCCTAGGCCTCGCCGGCGTGCAGGTGGACCGTCGGATGCTGGCCGAGCTCGCGGTGAACGAGCCGGCGACGTTCGCCACGCTGGTGGAGACCGCGCGCAAGGCTCTGCCCAGCGACGTCAACGCCGCCAAGCAGCCGGCTTAGCCGGCATCCGTCGGGGCGTCCTCCGTTTTATGGAGGGCGCCTCTTCGCGTGCCCGCGTGGACCGTATGCTGATCCCCGTGCTGGAGAACCCGCGCTCGCCGCGCGTGCGGGCCGTGGCGAAGCTCAGTAAGCGCAGCGCTCGCGACCAGACCGGGCTGTTCCTCCTGGAGGGGCCGCAGGCCGTCCGTGAGGCGCTCTCCTTCCGTCCGGATGCGATCGTCGACCTGTTCGCCACGCCGACCGCGATGGAGAAGCATCCCGGCCTCCGGGAGGCGGCACGCGACGCCGGCGTCGACGTGGCCTTCGCGAGCGAGCCGGTGCTCGAGGCGATGGCCGACACCGTCACGCCGCAGGGCGTCGTCGCCGTCGCGAAGCAGTTCCCCGCGGGGGTCAGGACCGTGTTCGCCGCTGCGCCGCGGCTGATCGCCATCTGCGAGGAGGTGCGCGACCCGGGCAACCTCGGCACCATCGTGCGCGCGGCCGACGCGGCGGGGGCCGATGCCGTGATCCTGACAGGGCGGACCGTCGACCCGTACAACCCCAAGGTGGTCCGCGCCACCACCGGGTCGCTGTTCCACGTGCCCGTCACGACCGGCGGCAACCTCGCCGACGTGGCTGCGCGCGCTCGGCAGGCCGGCCTGCAGGTCATCGCCGCCGACGTCAAGGGCGACGACCTGCTCACCGCCCGCTCGTCCGGAACGCTCGCGAAGCCGACCGCGTGGGTGTTCGGCAACGAGGCGCGCGGGCTCGACGAGGCATCCCTGGCGCTCGCGGACCTCGCTCTGCGGCTGCCGATCTACGGCCGCGCGGAGTCGCTGAACCTGGCGACCGCGGCGAGCGTGTGCCTGTACGAATCCGCGTTCGCGCAGCGGGCGGAAAGTCGCGCCGACGCCTGAACCGGGCCGGGCGCGGCCGCTCGGTAGACTCGCTTCTCGTGTCCGACGAGCCCCAGATCACCCCCGAAGCGGTGGATGCCGCCGCCGCCGCGGCCCTCATCGCGATCGCCGACGCATCCGACACCGCGACGTTGAAGGCGGCTCGCAGCGCGCACGCCGGCGAGGCATCGCCCCTCGCACGGCTCAACGCCCGGCTGCGCGATGTGGCGCCCGAGCGCAAGGCCGAGTTCGGCAAGCTCGTCGGCCAGGCCCGAAGCCGGGTCACCCAGGCGCTCGCGACGCGAGAGGTCGAGCTCGCCGAGGCCGAGACGGCCGCGCGACTCGAGTCCGAGCGCGTCGACATCACCGCGCTCGCCGCGCGCACCCGTGTCGGAGCGCGGCATCCGCTCACCCTGCTGCAGGAGCAGATCGCCGACATCTTCGTGGGCATGGGATGGGAGATCGTCGAAGGACCCGAACTCGAGCACGAGTGGTTCAACTTCGACGCGCTGAACTTCGATGTCGACCACCCGGCGCGCCAGATGCAGGACACGTTCTTCGTCGACCCCGTCGACCGCCACCTGGTGATGCGCACCCACACCAGTCCCGTGCAGGTGCGCACCATGCTCGAGCGCGAACTGCCGATCTACGTGCTCGCGCCGGGGCGCGTGTACCGCACCGACGAGTTCGACGCGACGCATCTGCCGGTGTTCGGGCAGTTCGAGGGACTCGTCATCGACCGCGGCATCACGATGGCGAACCTGAAGGGCACGCTCGACCACGTCGCGCGGATCCTTTTCGGCGCCGAGGCGAAGACGCGGATGCGCGCGAACTACTTCCCGTTCACCGAGCCGTCCGCCGAGTTCGACCTGTGGCATCCGACCTTCAAGGGCGGCGCGCGCTGGATCGAGTGGGGCGGCAGCGGCATGGTCAACCCGAACGTGCTGCGCGCGGCCGGCATCGATCCCGAGGAGTACTCCGGATTCGCGTTCGGCATGGGGTTCGAGCGCGCACTGATGTTCCGCAGCGACGTGCAGGACATGCGCGACATGGCCGAGGGCGACATCCGCTTCAGCGAGCAGTTCGGGATGGTGGTGTGATGCGCGTGCCGCTGTCGTGGCTGCGCGAGTACGTCGACGTGCCGACGGATGCCACGCCCGAAGACGTGCTCGCAAGCCTGGTGTCGGTGGGTTTCGAGGAAGAGGATGTCCACCGCTTCGACGTGCAGGGGCCTGTCGTGGTCGGCCTGGTGGTCGACTTCGTCGACGAGCCGCAGACCAACGGCAAGACGATCCGGTGGTGTCAGGTGGACGTCGGCGAGGCGACCCCGCGAGGGATCGTGTGCGGCGCACACAACTTCTTCACCGGCGACAAGGTGGTGGTCACATTGCCGGGCGCGGTACTGCCGGGGCCGTTCCCGATAGCTGCGCGCAGCACGTACGGGCACATGTCGGACGGCATGATCGCCTCGGCCCGCGAGCTGGGGCTCGGCGATGAGCATTCCGGCATCCTGCGCCTGGCTGACCTCGGCATCGACGCGCCGGTGGGAACCGACGCCATTCCGCTGCTCGGGCTCGACGATGTCGCCGTCGACATCAATGTGACGCCCGATCGCGGCTACGCGCTGTCGATCCGCGGCGTCGCCCGGGAGTATTCCCACGCCACGGGTGCAGCGTTCCGAGACCCGGGCGTGCCGTCGTGGTTCGGCCCGGGCGATGACTTCTCCGTGATGGTCGCCGACGATGCGCCCATCCGCGGCAACGTCGGTGCGACGCAGTTCGCGGCACGCATCGTGCGCGGCGTGGATGCTACGCGTCCCACCCCGCCGTGGATGATCGCGCGGCTCACCCTGTCCGGCATCCGCTCGCTCGGCGTGCTCATCGACATCACGAACTACGTGATGCTCGAACTCGGCCAGCCGATCCACGGCTACGACCTCGACAGGCTGCAGGGCGGCATCGTGGTGCGCCGGGCGCGACCCGGCGAGACGATGACGACCCTCGACGGTCAGCTGCGCAGGCTCGATCCGGAGGACCTGCTGATCACCGACGACTCCGGCCCGATCGGGCTCGCCGGGGTCATGGGCGGCGGGACCACCGAGATGAGCTCGTCGACGACGAACGTGCTGGTCGAGGCGGCGACGTTCGACCCGGTGTCGATCGCGCGCACCGCGCGGCGGCACAAGCTGCCGTCCGAGGCATCCCGCCGCTTCGAGCGCGGGGTGGATCGGAACATCGCGACGGTCGCCGCGCAGCGGGTGGTGGATCTCATGGTGCAGCTTGCGGGCGGCACCCCGGACGGCGGCGGACTGTGGTTCACCGACCGGAGCCGGGAGGGCATCACTCTGCCCGGGGACTTCGTTGCTCGGCTGATCGGCGTGCCGTACACCCGGGCCGAGGTCGTTGCCGCCCTGGAGATGATCGGATGCGACGTCGTCGAGGCGGGGGACGACTGGTACGTGAATCCGCCCACCTGGCGGCCCGACCTCACCGACAAGTGGACGCTCGCCGAGGAGGTCGCCCGCATCGAGGGGTACGACCGCATCCCGTCGGTGCTGCCGATCGCCCCGCCGGGGCGCGGGCTGACGTCCGCGCAGCAGGGGCGACGGCGCGTCGCCAACACGCTCGCGGCGGCGGGTTTCGTGGAGGCGCCGTCGTTCCCCTTCACCACCGAGGAGCACAACGACCTGCACGGGACGCCGACCGGCGAGCATGTGCCGTCGGTTCGCCTCGCCAACCCGCTCGACGGGCAGGCGCCGTTTCTGCGCCGGTCGCTCATTCCGGGGCTGCTGCAGGTTGCCCATCGCAACGTCTCGCGGGGATTCGCCGATCTCGCGCTGTTCGAGATCGGTGCGGTGTTCCTGCCGGCGCCGGGCGTTCGCTACGGGACCGCTTCGGTGCCGCCGCTGGCCGCGCGACCGGATGCTGCGACCCTGGTCGAGCTCGAAGCATCCATTCCGCCTCAGCCGCGTCACGTGGCGGTGCTGCTGACCGGAAACCGCGTGCTGAAGCCGCCAGGCCACCCAGCGGTGCCCGTCGAGGTCTCCGACGCGCTCGATGCCCTTTCCGCTGTCGCCGTCGCGCCCGGGCTCGCGGTGGATGTGGCGCAGTCGCAGCGCGCGGCGCTGCATCCCGGCCGCACCGGAACCCTTCTCGTGGGCGGCACCGAGGTCGGATACGTCGGCGAGGTGCTGCCCGCTCTGACCGAGGCATCCGATCTTTCCGGTCGGGTCATCGTCGCCGAGCTGAACCTCGACCTGGCGCTATCGCTCGCGGGCGATAAGCCGGTGGCGATGTCGCTGTCGACGTATCCGGCCGCGACGCAGGACGTGTCCCTCGTGGTGGACGCGGCGGTGCCGGCGGCCGACGTCCGCTCCGTTGTCGCGGAGGGTGCCGGAGCCCTGCTGGAGTCGCTGCGGCTGGTCGACGACTACCGCGGGGCCGGGGTTCCGGAGGGATCCAAGAGCCTCACGTTCGCGCTGCGTTTCCGCGCGCCGGATCGCACGCTGACCGCCGCCGAGGCGACGGACGCGAAGCTCGCGGGTGTCGCGCTCGCCGCCGAGCGCTTCGGCGCGGCGCTGCGCGAGTAGCCTTCCCCCCCGCCCCGCCCCCGCGAGAGTGCACGTGGGGTCGCCGAGAGTGCACGTCGGGTTCGCGAGAGTGCACGTAGGGTTCGCGAGAGTGCACGT
>CAXTES010000174.1:0-2245 GCA_964243215.1 uncultured Microbacterium sp.
TGCGAGTACTACGCGCTGGAGGGGCTGAGCCAACTGCTCGGCAGCGTGCGGATGATTCAGAAGCACCTGAATCCGCATCTGCGCGTGTCGACGATCATGCTCACGATGTACGACGGTCGTACCCGCCTGGCGCAGCAGGTCGCGGAGGAGGTGCGCACGCACTTCCCGCGGGAGGTGCTGCGCACCGTCATCCCCCGCTCGGTGCGCGTTTCCGAGGCGCCGAGCTTCGGGCAGACCGTGATCGCCTACGACGGTGGATCGGCCGGGGCGGTCGCGTACCGCGAAGCGGCCGTGGAGATCTTGCAGCGCGGCAACGCGCACGACAGGGAACAGGAGTCTTGATGGCAAAACGCACCGGATTGGGCAGGGGGATCGGGGCACTGATCCCGACGGTCGATGCTGTTCAGGCACGCCCCGTGGACGTGTTCTTCCCGGGAGGGACCCTGACCGCCGACAAGCCCGCCGAGCCGGTGTCGCCCGAGCCGGATCTGCTCGAGGTGCCCGGCGCCCGGCTGATCTGGATCGACCCGCACGACATCGTCCCGAACCCGCGCCAGCCCCGGACGAACTTCGACCCGGACGAGCTGGCCGAACTCGTCCACAGCGTCCGCGAGTTCGGCGTGCTGCAACCGGTCGTGGTCCGTACCAACGACGCGGGCAGGTTCGAGCTGGTGATGGGCGAGCGGCGCACGCGGGCCGCCCGCGACGCGGGGCTCTCGGCGATCCCGGCGATCGTGCGCGATACCGCCGACGAGTCGCTGCTGCGCGACGCACTCCTGGAGAATCTGCACCGTTCCGAGTTGAATCCCCTGGAGGAGGCCTCGGCGTACCAGCAGCTGCTGGAGGACTTCGGCATCACGCAGGAGGAGCTGGCATCCCGGATCAAGCGATCGCGGCCTCAGATCAGCAACACGATCCGGCTGCTGAAGCTGCCGGTTCCGGTCCAGCAGCGTGTCGCCGCCGGCGTGCTGAGCGCCGGTCACGCGCGGGCGATCCTGTCGGTCGAAGACCCGGATGCGATGGCGCGGCTCGCCGACAAGATCGTGAACGAGGACCTCTCGGTACGCGCGGCCGAAGCGGTCGCGAAGGGGATGGATGCCGCGTCCGTGCGACGGCCCGCGCCGAAGGCCGGTGCCCACCGCGGTTCGTTGGACGAGGTCGCCGAGCGTCTCGGCGACCGCTTGAACACGCGTGTCAAAGTCTTGCTCTCGGCACGAAAAGGCCAGATCATCGTTGATTTCGCAACCATCGACGATCTCAATCGCATCCTGACGGAACTCGGCGAATCCGGTTACGGATCGATCTGACGCATCGCCGCGGCGCGCCGGCGCAGCACCTCCGACTCCGCGGCGTTGCCGGGGAGCCCGGCGGCCAGCAGGAACGCCTCCGCCGCGGCATCCGGTTGGTTCACTCGCGCGAGCAGCTCGGCCTTCACCGCCGGCAGGGGCCGGAATCCCCGCAGCGATCCGCCGGCCTCCAGTTCGACCACGAGATCGAGCGCGGGTCGCGGCCCGTGCACCTGCGACACGGCCACGGCGCGGTTCAGATCGACCACCGGCGATGGCGCCAGAACGAGGAGGGCGTCGTAGAGCGCGAGGATGCGGTGCCAGTCGGTCTCGGCGAAGGAAGGGGCCACGGCATGACACTGCGCGACGGCGGCCTGCAGCCCGTAGTACCCGAGCCCACGCGAAGAAGAGACCACCCGCTGCAGAGCCTCGCGACCGCGACCGATCGCGGACCGGTCCCAGCGGGCGCGATCCTGCTGCTCGAGCGTGAGGGGCAACCCTTCCGCGTCCAGTCGCGCGGCGAAGCGTGACGACTGGAACTCCATCAGAGCGATCAGGGCGCTCACCTCGGGTTCGTCCGGCGCGAGCGACTCGAGCTGGCGGCCCAGGCGCACCGCCTCGCGAGCGACGTCGGGGCGAAACGGACGACGGCCGTCGCCGGCGCTGTATCCCTCGGTGAACAGCAGGTAGACGACCTGGAGCACGCTCGCCAGTCGGGCCGGGCGCTCGGTGCGGTCGGGGACGGCGAAGGGGACGCCGGCGTCGGCGAGCGAGCGCTTGGCGCGGACGATGCGCTGCTGGACGGCCGGCACGGACATCAGCAGCACCTGCGCGATCTGCTCGGTCGTCAATCCCGCGACGGTGCGCAGCGTGAGGGCGAGACGGGCCGACGCCGGCAGCACGGGGTGACAGGCCACGAAGACCAGGCGCAGCACGTCGTCGTCGATCCGGTCAGGGTC
>CAXTES010000174.1:2255-6176 GCA_964243215.1 uncultured Microbacterium sp.
CGGGGTCCCCTGCGTCTTCGCCCCGGTCCCGCCCCGCCGCGAGCCCCGCGTCGCGGGCGGGCAGGGGCGCGCGTGCCGCGAGCCGCTCGCGGCGGCGCCAGCCGTCGACGGTCCGCTTGCGAGCGACATCCATGAGCCACGCGCCGGGATTGTTCGGGATGCCGGCTTCCGGCCACCGTGCGAGAGCTTCGACGAGCGCCTCCTGCGCGGCATCCTCCGCCCACCAGAAGTCCCCGGTGCTGCGGGTGAGCGCGGCGACGATGCGTCCGGACTCCGTGCGACAGACGGCCTCGACCGCCCGTCGGGCCCGTTCGGCATCCGACGCGGCGCTCATCCCCAGCTTCCCGGCATGCCACGCCCCCCGTCAGACCATCGACGTAGGCTGGGTCGGTGGCGAACGACGAGAATCCGCGGCGACGGGCCAGTCTCGAGCTGCTTCGTGCCGAGGCATCCGACGAGCTCGCCGTGCTGGTCGATGAGCGGCTGCGCGCCGGCGAAGACCCGTGGGACTTCATGCCCGATCTGCCTACGGTCGACGAGCTGGTGGTCTTCATGCTGCGGGCCGAGAACATCGCCGCGAACGGCGGCATGAGACCGTCGGCGTCGCGGCACTACCGGGTGCTGCGCCAGATCGCGCTGGACTATCCCGCGTTGACGCAGGCGGTGTGGAAGCTGCTCGGCGACGCCAACACGCACCGCCGCTGGGATGCGGTGGTGCGCGTCGACGCGTCGTAGTCGCGGCATCAGCTGTGCGCTGCCCGCCACTCCTTCACTTTCTCGACCCACTCGTTCTCGGCAGGCAGATCCAGTTCCGACAGTTCCGGAACCCGTCGGACCTCGAGTGCCACGCCCGGCCCGAGCGGCGCCTTCTTCGCCCACAGCTCGGCTTCCTCGCGGCTGGCGACCTCCAGGATCCAATAGCCGGTGAACACCTCCCGCGCTTCGGCGAACGGACCGTCGGCGACCACCGGCGGTGTCGAGGTGAAATCGACGCGGAAGCCCTCATCGGCATCCGCCAGGCCATCAGCCGACAGGAACACGCCAGCCTTCTGCAGGTCTTCGTTGTACGCACCCATCTGCGCGACGACCTGTTCCATGTCGAGGTTTTCCGCGGCCCGCGCCGCAGCCGCGGGCTCGACCAGCATGATCATCATGTACCGCATATCCGTCTCCTCAGAAGTACGGCGCCACCCCGACGGCGGCGCTCATTCGGTACGTCGAACGAGAACCGCCCCGATCGACACCCCGCGAGAATTCGTTGCCAGCGGAGTATATGCCACGACCCACATACGACAGACAGCCCCGGTGGAGACGCAATGCTCCCCGGGGCTGTCACGCACGGCGTGCGATTGGGTCAGGCGATGTACGGCGCGAGGTCCTGCTCGAGCGCAAACTTCGGCTTGGCGCCGACGATCGTGGTCTTGACCTCGCCGCCCTGGAATACCTTCATGTTCGGGATGGACGTGACCTGGTACTTCATGGCGAGGTCGGGGTTCTCGTCGACATTGAGCTTGAGGACCGTGATCTTCTCGGGATTCTCGGCCTGGATCTCGTCGAGCACCGGCGCGACCATGCGGCACGGGCCGCACCACGCGGCCCAGAAGTCCACCAGCACCGGACCCTCGGCCTGCATCACGTCCTGCTCCCAGGTGGCGGACGTCGTCGACTTGGCGGTCATGTTCTCTCCTTCGATCGGAAGTCTGTCTCAGAATGCAACGGTTGTACCGCGCGGATTGTTCCGCGCGGCTCAGGCGGCTTCGACGGGAGCCGGAACAGCATCCGGCAGTCCCTCGATGAGGTCGTCGGAGGGGGCGGGCGACCCCGCCTCGCCGAGCGCGGCGAGGTAGTGCTCCGCGTCGAGGGCGGCGATCGTGCCCGAGCCCGCCGCGGTGGCCGCCTGGCGGTAGGTCGGGTCGATGACGTCGCCCGCGGCGAAGACACCGGGCAGCGACGTGCGCGATGAGCGGCCTTTGACCTCGATCGTGCCCTCGCGGGTCAGCGCGAGCTGGTGGTGCACCAGATGCACGCGAGGGTCGTTGCCGATCGCGACGAACAGACCGTCCAGCGGCAGATCGTGCTCGCTGCCGTCCAGGGTGGACTTCAGGCGCACGCCGGTGAGGGCTTCGTCGCCCAGGATGTCGGTCACCTCGGTGTTCCAGATGAACTCGATCTTCGGGTTCGTGAACGCGCGCTCCTGCATGATCTTCGACGCCCGCAGCTCGTGTCGGCGGTGGATGACGTACACCTTGTCGGCGAAGCGCGTCAGGAACGTCGCCTCCTCCATGGCCGAGTCGCCGCCGCCGACCACGGCGATCGTGCGCTCGCGGAAGAAGAACCCGTCGCACGTCGCGCACCACGACAGGCCGCGACCGGAGAGCCGCTCCTCGGCGGGGATGCCGATTTTGCGGTAGGCCGACCCCGTCGCGAAGATGACGGCGGATGCCTCATGCTCGGCGCCGCTGCCGAGCTTCACCTTCTTGACCGGGCCGTCGAGCTTCAGCTCGGTGACGTCGTCGTAGAGGATCTCGGCGCCGAATCGCGCGGCCTGCTGCTGCATCTTCTCCATGAGCTCGGGGCCCTGGATGCCGTCGGGGAAACCGGGGAAGTTCTCCACGTCGGTCGTGTTCATCAACTCCCCACCCGCCTCGACCGAGCTGGCCACGACCAGCGGGTTGAGGTTCGCCCGCGCAGCGTAGATCGCAGCGGTGTATCCGGCGGGACCCGAGCCGATGATGATGAGCTGACGCACGTGCATTCCCCTCGTCGCGGGCGGTCTTCTCACGCCCGGATGCATCAACACATGGTAGCGGCCGGTCATTCCGCGGCGGATGAGGCTTCCGCTCAGCGGTGGGGAAGCAGCCGTCGCAGCGTCCCCAGCGCCGGCGCCAGCTCGGGGGTGCGCACCAGCGCCAGCACGCCGACGTAGACCGCCATCGAGGCGATGCCGATGATCGCGGCGCCGGCGGCTCCGGCGAGCACCGAGGAGGTGGTCCACCCCGTCGGGCCGCCGAGCAGCAGAAATGTCCCCCACCCGGCCGCGGCCGCGGGAACGGCGGCGAGCGCGAACCGGCCGAGCGCCGGCATCCACGATCCGACGCCGACGCCGCCCAGCCTGCGGTGCAGCAGCCACGTGGCCACGATCACCTGTACGAGGCTCGAGAGCGACTGCCCGAGCGCGACCCCCGCGGCGAGCTGGTCGAGCGGCAGGACGGCGCCGGCGATCAGCGCCGCGGTGACCACCAGCGCGCACTGCAGGATCGTGAACAGGAACGGCGTGCGCGTGTCGTTGTAGGCGTAGAAGGTGCGCTGGATGACGAAGATCACCGCGAGCGGGATGAGGCTCACGAGGAAGCACAGCAGCACCGGAGCCGCCGCGAGCGCGTCGGCGGCGTCCGTGGTGAAGATGCGGGATGCGGGTACCGCCGCCACGGCGAGCGCGGCGGTGGCGATCACGATGAACAGACCCAGGGTGCGGATGCTGCGCCCGATGTCGGCGCGGACGTCGTCGTCGCGCCCGGCGGCGGCGTGCTCGCTCAGCTGGGTGAAATAGGGGGTGCCGATCGAGAGCACGATGATCGAGTACGGGAGCATGAACAGCAGCCACGCGTTCTGCGATGCGAGGATCGCGGGCCCGCTGCCGGAGGCGTCGGAGAGGATCCGCGACTGCACGAGCCCGGCGAGCTGTCCGGCGATGACCATGAGGAACGTCCATCCGGCCAGGCCCGCGATGTGGTTGAGTCCGACACCGCGCCAGCGGAAGTCGGGGCGCAGGTGCAGATCCACCCGCCGCCAGAACAGCAGCAGCACGGCGGCTTGGATGACGATCCCGAGCGTGGCCGTGCCGCCCAGCAGCGCGACCATGGCGGGGGTCCACGAGATCACGTCGGTGCGAGGGCCGCCGAGCAAGACCAGGAACAGGAT
>CAXTES010000175.1:0-6173 GCA_964243215.1 uncultured Microbacterium sp.
GCCCCGGCGGCGCGATGGACCTCGTGCACGGCGCAGGCCGCGTCATCGTCCTGATGGAGCACGTCGCGCGGGACGGCTCCGCCAAGATCGTCGACGAATGCTCGCTGCCGTTGACCGGCCGCGGCGTCGTCGACCGGATCATCACCGACCTCGCCGTGATCGACGTCACACCGCACGGACTCGTCCTCGTCGAGACGGCCCCGGGCGTCACCGTCGACGAGGTCATCGCCGCGACCCAGCCGCCGTTGACCGTCTCGGACGGCCTGAAGGTGGATGCATGAACACCGACGACATCGTCATCGTCGCCGCCGCGCGCACTCCGCAGGGGCGGCTGAAGGGCCAGCTCGGCGGGCTGGCCGGCACCGACCTCGGCAGCATCGCGATCCGCGGCGCACTCGAGCGCGCCGGCATCCCCGCCGAGGCGGTCGACGCCGTGCTCGTCGGGCAAGTGTTGCCCGCCGGCTCGGGCCAGAACCCGGCCCGGCAGGCCGCGATCGGCGCGGGGATCGGATGGGACGTCCACGCGTCCGGCATCAACAAGGTGTGCCTCTCGGGGCTGACCGCCGTGATCGACGCGGCGCGGATGATCCGGCTCGGCGACGCGACCGTCGTGGTCGCGGCCGGTATGGAATCGATGACCCGCGCTCCGCACCTGCTGACGAATTCGCGCGAGGGCTGGTCGTACGGCACCGTCGAGGTGCTCGATCACATGGCGTACGACGGCCTCACCGACGCGTACGACCGCGAGAGCATGGGCGCGTCGACCGAGCGGCTCAATCCGCGTTACGAGGTCACGCGGGAGGAACAGGATGCGGTGGCCGCCCGCTCGCACCAGCGGGCTGCGGCCGCGTGGGATGCCGGTGTCTTCGACGCCGAAATCGTTCCGGTGCTGATCCCGCAGCGCAGGGGCGACCCGATCGAGGTCACGCGGGACGAGGGCATCCGCCCGGACACGACGGTCGAGACGCTCGCGAAGCTGCGGCCGGCCTTCGCCGAGGGCGGATCGATCACGGCCGGCAACTCGTCGCAGATCTCGGACGGGGCATCCGCGGTCGTACTGACCACCCGATCGCACGCGGACGAGAACGGCTGGGACGTGCTGGCCGTGGTGGGAGCGTCGGGACAGGTCGCGGGCCCCGACAACTCGCTGCACGAACAGCCCGCGCGCGCGATCGCGAAGGCACTCGACAAGCAGGGCATCGCGGCCGCCGACCTCGACCTGGTCGAGATCAACGAGGCGTTCGGTGCGGTCGTGGCCCGGTCGCAGCGCGAGCTCGGACTGTCGGATGACGTCGTGAACCCGCACGGCGGCGGCATCGCGATCGGACACCCGATCGGTGCGTCGGGCAACCGGCTCGTCGTGCACGCCGTGCACGAACTGGTCCGACGCGGCGGCGGCACGGCCGCCGTGGCGCTGTGCGGTGGGGGCGGTCAGGGCGAGGCGCTGATCCTCACGCGCTGACGACCCGCAGCGGCTAGGAGTTCGACAGCGCCTTGGTCGCCTTGCGCAGCTGCTTCTGCTCCTTGGCGTGCTTGCCGGAGTCGGCATCGACGGGCAGACCCTTCGCCTCGCGGCGCAGATCGACGATCGCACCGACGGTCAGGGCGACGGTGATGCCCCAGCTCAGCCACGCCAGACCCGTCCGCCAGGTGAACCTCTCGTCGCCGCGAAGGCCGCGCAGCAGGGCGAGACCGCTCGTGATCGCGCCGATGAGTCCGGTGCCGAAGACGTACTTGCGCATGGCTCAACGCTAGCCGGTCGGAGGATGCAGCGCGCTGTAGCCTGAGAGAACCGCCCGGAACTGGAGTGCTCGTGACCGCCGCTGATCTCGTCGTCGTCGCGAATCGGCTGCCGGTCGACGGTGACGGTGGCGGGGTCTGGCGGCGTTCGCCCGGCGGTCTGGTCACCGCGCTGGAACCGGTCATGCGCCAAGCGGACGGCGCGTGGGTCGGCTGGCCCGGCCAGGCCGACCTCGAACTCGAGCCGTTCGACTTCGAGGGCACGCACCTGATACCGGTGACCCTGTCGGCCGAGGACGTCGAGCTGTACTACGAGGGATTCTCCAACGACACCATCTGGCCGCTGTACCACGACGTCATCGCCGTGCCGCGGTACAGCAGACCGTGGTGGGAGGCGTACGTCCGGGTCAACCGCCGATTCGCGGATGCCGCGGCCGCCGTGGCGGCCGAGGGCGGCACGGTGTGGGTGCAGGACTACCAGCTGCAGCTGGTGCCCCGGATGCTCCGAGAGCAGCGCCCTGACCTCACGATCGGATACTTCCATCACATTCCCTTTCCGGCATACCAACTCTTCGCGCAGCTGCCCTGGCGCAAGAGCGTCCTGGACGGCCTGCTCGGCGCCGACGTCATCGGGTTCCAGCGCGTCAACGACGCGAGCAACTTCGCCCGTGCGGTGCGCCGGCAGTTGAAGCTGGAAACCAGGGGGTCCCGCATCCGCGTTCCGGACGCCGACGGCGGCACGCGGGTAGCCGTGGCGAGGGCGTTCCCGATCTCGATCGACACCGGGTTCTACATCGACCTCGCCCAGCGCGACGACGTCAGAGCCCGAGCGGCCGAGATCCGCGAGAGCCTCGGCAACCCGCGCCGGATCCTGCTGGGCGTGGACCGTCTCGACTACACCAAGGGCATCCCGCACCGGCTCAAGGCGTACGGCGAACTCATCGCCGAGGGGCGGCTGCGCGTCGAGGACGTCACCCTCGTGCAGGTCGCCAGCCCGAGCCGCGAGCGCGTCGACGCCTACGTACAGCTGCGCGATGAGATCGAGCAGGCCGTGGGCCGCATCAACGGCGACGTCGACACCATGGGCGACACCGCGATCCGCTACCTGCACCAGGCGTATCCGCGGGAGGAGATGGTGGCGCTGTTCCTCGCCGCCGACGTGATGCTCGTGACCGCCCTTCGCGACGGCATGAACCTCGTCGCGAAGGAGTACGTCGCATCCCGCGTCGACAACCGCGGCGTGCTGGTGTTGAGCGAGTTCACCGGCGCCGCCGACGAACTGGGCAGCGCCGTGCTGGTGAACCCGCACGACATCGAGGGGCTGAAGGATGCCGTGATGCAGGCGATCGAGATGCCGGTGTCCGAGCAGGCGCGGCGCATGCGGTCGCTGCGGCGCCGCGTGCGCGAACACGACGTGGCGCAGTGGTCGCGCGAGTTCCTCGAGGCGCTGCGCGAGGTCAAGACCGCCGCGGAGACCGGGTGACCGACACTCGCGCCGCCGTCGCAACGATCGCGGCGACGCCGCGTCTCCTGGTCGCCCTCGACTTCGACGGCACGCTCGCTCCGCTCGAAGACGATCCGATGGCGGCGCGGATGCTGCCCGCGAGCCGCGACGCGGTGTCGGCGCTGACCGATGCGCCGGGCACCGTCGTCGCGTTCGTCTCCGGACGCAGTCTCGCTGACCTGCGCGTCATCGCCGAGCACCGGGATGACTCGCGCATTTGGCTCGCCGGTTCCCACGGCGCCCAGTTCTGGATGCCGGGCCGTGGCGCACTGCCCACCCAGGACGACCCCGCCGACATCGCGGTACGCGACGTCGTGCGCACCCGCGCGGAGGCCGCGACAGCCGGCACCCCCGGGGTGTGGATCGAACCGAAGACGTTCGGCTTCTGCGTCCACACCCGACTCGTGGATGCCGCCACCGCCGAGGCGTCGAACCGTGCCGTGGACGCGATCGTCGCCGAGGGCGCGCCGTCGTGGCGGCGCCGCACCGGCCGCAACATCGTCGAGTACGCGTTCCGGCACGAGGGCAAGGACTCCGCGGTCGCCGAGCTGCGCCGTCGCACGGATGCCACCGCCGTGCTGTTCGCGGGGGACGACGTCACCGACGAGGACGCGCTCACCAGCCTGGCGCCGGGTGATCTCGGCGTGCACGTCGGGATCGGTCCCACGGCCGCCAGCGTGCTCGTGCCCGACATCCCGGCGCTGGGCGTGCTGCTCGACGAGCTTTCGGATGCGCGCCGCAGCGCGGGAATAGACTTCCAGAATGCCTGAAACCGCCACGTCCGTGGACATCAAACCGCGCAGCCGGGTCGTCACCGACGGCATCGAAGCGACCACCTCCCGCGGCATGCTGCGCGGCGTCGGCATGGGCGATGAGGACTGGGAAAAGCCCCAGATCGGCATCGCGTCGAGCTGGAACGAGATCACCCCGTGCAACCTCAGCCTGGACCGGCTCGCGCAGGGCGCGAAGGAGGGCGTGCACGCCGGAGGCGGCTATCCGCTGCAGTTCGGCACGATCTCGGTGTCGGACGGCATCTCGATGGGCCACGAGGGGATGCACTTCTCCCTGGTGTCGCGCGAGGTGATCGCCGATTCCGTCGAAACCGTCGTCATGGCCGAACGACTGGACGGCACGGTGCTGCTGGCCGGGTGCGACAAGTCCATCCCCGGGATGCTGATGGCCAGCGCTCGGCTGAACCTGTCGAGCGTCTTCCTCTATGCCGGCTCGATCGCGCCCGGCTGGGTCAAGCTGTCCGACGGCACCGAGAAGGAGATCACGATCATCGACTCGTTCGAGGGCGTGGGAGCGTGCCTGGCCGGCCACATGAGCGAGGCCGACCTCAAGCGCATCGAGTGCGCGTTCGCGCCCGGCGAGGGCGCCTGCGGCGGCATGTACACCGCGAACACGATGGCGTCCGTCGCCGAGGCGCTCGGGTTGAGCCTGCCCGGCTCGGCGGCACCGCCGTCGGCGGACCGTCGGCGCGACCACTACGCGCTGCGCTCCGGGGAGGCCGTGGTCAATCTGCTCCGCGAGGGCATCACGACCCGCGACATCCTCACGAAAGAGGCCTTCGAGAACGCCATCGCCCTCGCGATGGCCCTCGGCGGCTCGACGAACGTCGTGCTGCACCTGCTGGCCATCGCCCGCGAGGCCGAGATCGAGCTGACCCTGCACGACTTCAACCGCATCGGCGACAGGACGCCGCACGTGGCCGACATGAAGCCGTTCGGCAAGTACGTCATGAACGACGTGGACCACCATGGCGGCATCCCGGTCGTGCTCAAGGCGATGCTCGACGAGGGCTTGATCCACGGCGACGCGCTCACCGTCACCGGCAAGACCATGGCCGAGAACCTGGCGCTGCTTCATCCCGACCCGGTCGACGGCGACGTGATCCACTCGTTCGACGACCCGATCCACGCGACCGGCGGCATCACGATCCTGATGGGCTCGATGGCGCCGGACGGTGCCGTCGTCAAGTCCGCCGGCTTCGACGGGAACGTCTTCGAGGGGCCGGCGCGCGTGTTCGAGCGGGAGCGGGCCGCGATGGATGCGTTGGAGGCCGGCCGCATCGCGGCGGGCGACGTCGTCGTCATCCGCTACGAGGGCCCCAAGGGCGGTCCGGGAATGCGCGAGATGCTCGCCATCACGGCCGCCATCAAAGGCGCGGGCCTCGGAAAAGATGTACTACTGTTGACGGACGGTCGATTCTCCGGCGGCACAACCGGCCTGTGCATCGGCCACATAGCACCCGAAGCGGTCGACGCTGGTCCGATCGCGTTCGTGCGCGATGGTGATCTGATACGGGTCGATATCGCGGCTCGCACTCTCGACCTACTCGTCGACGAGACCGAGCTGAGTTCCCGCCGCTCCGGCTGGGAGCCGCTTCCCCCGCGCTATACCCGTGGCGTTCTTGCCAAGTACACCAGACTCGTGCACTCCGCCGCCCAGGGCGCAGTGACCTCCTGAGGAGTTCTCCCATGTCCGCCGATACCGCCACGGCCATTCCCCGGCCTCCCGCACGTCCCGCCGCAGCGCCCGTGCTCACGGGCGCGCAGGCGGTCGTCCGCTCCCTCGAGCTGCTCGGCGTCACCGACGTCTTCGGGCTGCCCGGCGGCGCGATCCTCCCGGTCTACGACCCGCTGATGGACAGCTCCGAGCTGCGTCACATCCTGGTGCGCCACGAGCAGGGGGCAGGACACGCCGCCGAGGGCTACGCCTCGGCATCCGGACGCACCGGTGTCGCGATCGCGACATCCGGACCCGGCGCGACCAACCTCGTCACCGCGATCGCGGACGCGTACATGGACTCGGTGCCGATCGTGTGCATCACCGGCCAGGTGTTCTCGACGCTGATGGGCACGGATGCCTTCCAGGAGGCCGACATCGTCGGCATCACGATGCCGATCACGAAGCACTCGTTCCTCGT
>CAXTES010000176.1:0-6005 GCA_964243215.1 uncultured Microbacterium sp.
GTAGTCAACTCCCGTGCGCGGCCGATCGGCAGCGATCCGAGGTGCAGCGGCCCGAACTGCCGGCGCACCAGTTCGACGACGGGATGGCCGACCTCGGCCATCATGCGGCGCACGATGCGGTTGCGCCCGGAGTGCAGCGTCAGTTCGACGAGGCTCGACTGCGCGCCGGCATCCAGCAGCCGCGCCCTGTCGGCGGCGATGGGCCCGTCGTCGAGCTCGACGCCCGATGTGAGCCGGGCGATCGTGCGTGCCAGCACACGCCCGGTCACCTTCGCGATGTACACCTTCGTCACCCCGAACGAGGGGTGCGCGAGCACGTGCGCGAGTCCACCGTCGTTGGTCAGGACGAGCAGCCCGCTGGTGTCGGCATCCAGGCGTCCGACGTTGTAGAGGCGCTCATCCCAGTCCGCCGCGTACGCGCGCAGGTCGGCCCGGCCCCGATCGTCGCGCATCGAGCTGACGACACCGGTCGGCTTGTTGAGCATGACGTAGCGCTTGGATGCATCGAGCTGTACGGCCGTGCCGTCCACGTCCACGAGGTCGGATGCCGGGTCGATGCGGCTGCCGAGCTCGGTCACCACGACGCCGTTGACGCGCACCCGCCCGTCGACGATGAGCTGCTCGGCGACCCGGCGTGACGCGACGCCGGCGTTGGCGAGCACCTTCTGCAGCCGCACGCCCTCATCGGCGGGGGACGTCACCGGCGGATCTCGTCATCGAAGCCCTGACCGCCGTCATCGAGCAGCGGCGAGATCGGCGGAAGCTCGTCGAGGGAGTTGATGCCGAGGTTCACCAGCAGGGCGTCGGTGGTGCCGTAGCGGATCGCGCCGGTGTCGGGGTCGGTGAACTCCTCCGCGATCAGGCCGCGCGACAGCAGCGTGCGCACGACCGAGTCGACGTTGACGGCACGGATGGATGCCACCTGCCCGCGGGTGACCGGCTGTTTGTAGGCGATCACGGCGAGGGTCTCCAGCGCCGCCTGCGACAGCCGCGACGGCGCCTGCGTGTTGACGAACTCCGACACCACGTCGTCGTGCTCGGGACGGACGTACAGCCGCCACCCGCCGCCGACCTCTCGCAGTTCGAAGCCACGACGCGGCCCGCCGCCGCGGCCGTCGTAGTCCTCGACGAGTCCCTCCACGGCCTGCCTCACGGCCGCGACCGGGGCGCCCACCGCCGCGGCGAGACTCACGAGGCTCTGCGGCTCGTCGACGACCATGAGGATCGCCTCCAGGCGCCGGGCGACACCCGGGTCCCGCGGCGGCTCGCTATCGGTCATAGTCGGCTCCGAGCGTGGCGAGGTTCTCCTCGGACCACCGGTGCGCGGTCCAGCGCAGCGTGAGTTCGCCGAGCGGCTCGATCTGTTCGAACGCGACCGCCGCGTGCCGGTAGAGCTCGAGCACGGCCAGAAATCGGGCGACCACGACGCCCACCTGATCGACGCCCGCGACGATCTCGCGGAAACTGAGGCTGCCGGCCGAGCGCAGCAGCGTCACCACCACCGCCGCCTGCTCGCGGATGCTGACCAGCGGCGCGTGCAGATGGTCGAGTCCGACGTGCGGAATCTCCCTCGGCGCGAACGCCAGCAGCGCCAGCGCGGCGAAGTCCTCTCGGCCCAGAGTCCAGATCAACTCGGGTACCGAGCGCCGGTACTTCTCCTCCAGCCGCACCGTCCGCGCGTGCCGCGCGTCTTCGGTGCGAAGACGCTCGGAGAACCACCCGGACACCTCTTTGAACGCGCGGTACTGCAGCAGGCGCGCGAACAGCAGGTCGCGGGCTTCGAGCAGCGCAACAGATTCGGCATCCACCAGTTCGCCCTGCGGCAGCAGACCGGCGACCTTCATGTCGAGCAGCGTCGCGGCCACCACGAGGAACTCGGATGCCTGGTCGAGCTCGCGCGCGGGATCCAACGCCTTCAAGTAGCCGATGAACTCGTCGGTGACCCGGCTCAGCGAGACGTCGGTGATGTCGAGTTGATGCTTGGAGACGAGGTTCAGCAGCAGGTCGAACGGTCCGTCGAACACGTCCAGCGACACGCGGAACCCATCGACGGCCCCTGACCCGGTCGACAGGTCACGCGACGGCGCCACGGGCGACCAGTTCCCGGGCCAGCCGCAGGTAGGCCTGGGCGGCGGCGTGTTCGGGCGCGAACTGCGTGATCGGGACCCCGGACACCGACGCATCCGGGAATTTCACGGTGCGTCCGATCACGGTCTCCAGCACGTCGTTGCCGAACGCGTCCACCACCCGTTCGAGCACCTCGCGGGAGTGCAGCGTGCGCGGGTCGTACATCGTCGCGACGACACCGTCGAGAGTGATGCCGGGGTTCAGCCGGTCGCGTACCTTGTCGATGGTCTCGATCAGCAGGGCCACGCCGCGCAGCGCGAAGAACTCGCACTCGAGCGGGATGATGACCCCGTGGCTGGCGGTGAGGGCGTTGACCGTCAACAGCCCCAGCGACGGCTGGCAGTCGATGAGGATGACGTCGTAGTCGGGCGCCACCTTGCGCAGCACACGCGACAGGATGGTCTCGCGGGCCACCTCGTTGACCAGGTGCACCTCGGCTGCGGACAGGTCGATGTTCGCCGGCAGCACGTCGAGGTTCTCCACGGCGGCGGCCACGATCACGTCGCGCGGGTCTCGTTTGGTGTCCAACAGCAGGTCGTAGATCGTGGGGATGTCGTGGGTCTGGATGCCGAGACCCGCCGACAGCGCCCCCTGCGGGTCGAAGTCCACCGCGAGCACGCGGCGCCCGTATCCGGCCAGCGCGGCGGCGAGGTTGATCGTGGTGGTGGTCTTGCCGACGCCACCCTTCTGGTTGCACAGCGCGATGATGCGGGCCGGGCCGTGACCGGTCAGGCGCGGCGGCGTCGGGAAGCCTTGATAGGGGCGGCCGGTGGGGCCGATCGGGGTGTCGCCGTCTTTGGTCGGCGTCCTCGCCGATCTCTTCGTCGCGCTGCCCGCCACCCGGTGCTCCCGCCGTTCCTGCCGTTCGGTCGATTCTAGCCGTGGTGGGTTCGCGCTCCGGGAGCCTCACCGCGCGCGCGGATGCGACGTGATGTACACGTCACGCAGCGCGTCGACGCTGACGTGCGTGTAGATCTGGGTCGTCGCCACCGACGCGTGGCCGAGCAACTCCTGCACCACGCGCACGTCGGCGCCGCCTTGCAGCAGGTGAGTCGCGAACGAGTGGCGCAGCGTGTGCGGCGACACGTGGGCGGTCAGGCGCGCGCGCTCCGCGGCGTGCTGGATCACCAGCCACGCGCTCTGTCGCGACAGCGGGGCGCCGCGCGCACCGAGGAACAGCCGCGGCGTCGCGTGCCCGCGTCGTGACAGTTCCGGCCGCACCCGCGTGAGGTACGCCGCCATGGCGTCGCGCGCGAACGAGCCGACGGGCACGATGCGCTCCTTGGATCCCTTGCCGCGGACCCGCAGCACCTCCCCCGGGGCCACATCGTCGACGTCGAGCTGCACCACCTCCGACACCCGCGCGCCGGTCGCGTACAGCAGTTCGAGCAGCGCGCGGTCCCGGATGCCGGTCACGGTCTCGGGGTCGGGGGCGTCCAGCAGCCGTCCGACCTGATCGACGGTCAGCGCCTTCGGCAGCCGCTGCGCGAGCTTCGGCGGCCGCAGCCGGCCGGTGGGATCGTCGGACGTGACGCCCTCGCGCGCCAGGAACCGATGCAGACCCCGCACCGAGGACTGCAGCCGCGCGATGCTCGATGCCGCGGGCGGCGGCTGAGCCGACGCGCGTTCAGCGGCGAAGTCCGCCACCAGCGCCGGCGTGACGGCGGAGACGTCGGTGACGCCGCGGTCCTCGAGCCACCGCAGGTACCCCGCCAGGTCGCGCCGGTATGCCGCGACGGAGTGGCCGGACAGACCGCGCTCGATCGAGACGTGCCGCAGGTAGGCGTCGACGGCCCGGTCCAGCCGCATCGCGCTAGCCCCCCCGGAGCCGTTCCGCGGCGGCGAGCACGCCGAGGGCGAGGATGCCGTTTCGCAGCCGTCCGGCAAGCACGCCGGCGACGGCATCGGCCAGCGGCATCCACTCGATGCGGATGTCGGCCTCCTCGGCATCCCGGGAGAACGCCTCGTGCCGGGTGGTGAGTCCCCGCGCGAGGAACAGGTGGACGATCTCGTCGTTGCCGCCGGGGGTGGTGAAGGCGCTCAGCAGCGGCTCCCACGACGACGCGTCCATGTCCACCTCCTCGGCCAGTTCGCGTTTGGCCGTCTCGAGCACCGGCTCGCCGTGAATGTCGAGCAGGCCTGCCGGCAGCTCCCAGTCCCGCAGTCGCAGCGGATGCCGGTACTGCTGGATCAGCAGTACGCGGTCGTCGTCGTCCAAAGCGACGATCACCGCCGCGCCGGGGTGGTCGACGTACTGACGCACGAGCTGCTCGCCGTTGTAGCGGATGGTGTCGCTGCGCACGTCCCACACCTTGCCGTGGAACACCAGATCGCTGGCGATGATCTCGGCCTCGAACGGCTCGTCGCGCAGTTCGGATGCCCCGCCGGCCACGGGCTCAGCCATTGTCGACGTCGAACAGTTCGCTCGAGCGGTGTCGCTCGAGGGCGGCTTCGACGAGTCCGCGGAACAGCGGATGCGGCGAGGTCGGACGCGAGCGCAGCTCGGGGTGGGCCTGGGTGGCGACGTAGAACGGGTGCACCTCGCGGGGCAGTTCGACGTACTCGACGAGATTGCGGTCCGGCGACAACCCCGAGAACACCATGCCGGCCTCGGACAGGCGATCGCGATACGCGTTGTTGACCTCGTACCTATGCCGGTGCCGCTCCGAGACGCGGTCCGCGCCGTACAGCTCGCGCGCGATCGATCCGTCGCGCAGGTCGGCCGGGTACATCCCGAGCCTCATCGTGCCACCGAGATCACCGCGGGTGAGGATGTCGACCTGCTCGGCCATCGTCGCGATGACCGGGTACTCGGTGTCGGGGTCGAATTCGCTCGACGACGCGCCGGCCAGGTCCGCTTCGTGCCGGGCGTACTCGATCACCATGCACTGCAGTCCGAGGCACAACCCGAGCGTCGGGATGCCCTGCTCCCGCGCGAAGCGCAGCGCGGCGACCTTGCCCTCGATCCCGCGGATCCCGAAACCGCCGGGCACGACGATCCCGTCGAGGGCTCCGAGCGCACGGGCGGCACCTTCGGGGGTCCGGCATTCGTCGGACGGGATCCACCGCACGGTGACGTGGGTCTCCTGGGCGAAGCCGCCGGCGCGCAGCGCTTCGGTGACGCTGAGGTAGGCATCGGGCAGGTCGATGTACTTGCCCACGAGCCCGATCGTCACCTCGTGCTTGGGATTGTGCACCGCCTGGAGCACCTTGCTCCAGCGGCGCCAGTCGACATCCTCGGCGGTGTGCAGACCGAGCGTGCGCACGATGTAGTCGTCGAGTCCCTGGTCGTGCAGCATCGTGGGGATCTCGTAGATGCTCGACACGTCGACGGCGTTGACGACAGCGCGCTCGTCGACGTCGCACATCAGCGCGATCTTGCGTTTGTTCGACTCGGTGACGGGCCGGTCGCTGCGCAGCACGAGCGCGTCGGGCTGGATGCCGATGGATCGCAGCGCCGCGACCGAGTGCTGCGTCGGCTTGGTCTTCTGCTCACCGGACGCACCCATGAACGGCACGAGCGACACGTGCACGAAGAAGACGTTGGCCCGGCCGAGCTCGTGGCGCAGCTGCCGGGCGGACTCGATGAACGGCTGCGATTCGATGTCGCCGACGGTGCCGCCGATCTCGGTGATGATCACGTCGGGTCTGGGGTCACCGGATGCCTGCAATCGCATGCGACGTTTGATCTCGTCGGTGATGTGCGGGATGACCTGCACCGTGTCGCCGAGATACTCGCCCCGGCGCTCGCGGGCGATGACCTCGGAGTAGATCTGCCCGGTCGTCACATTGGCGGCCTGGCTCAGATCCACGTCGAGGAAACGCTCGTAGTGGCCGATGTCGAGGTCGGTCTCGGCGCCGTCGTCGGTGACGAAGAC
>CAXTES010000177.1:0-5895 GCA_964243215.1 uncultured Microbacterium sp.
TGAGGTGCTAGTGCCCGCATAGGGCGTGGGGGTTCAAGTCCCCCCTCGCGCACATCGGGATACGGCCCCCGACCAGGTAATCCTGGCCGGGGGCTTTCGCCCACTCACGAGTCCGCCGACCCAGAGGCACGCGTGTCGCTAGGCACTTTCGCGGCCCAACAGGCAATCATCTTCAGGTGCCCGAACCGGAGAGACCGCCATCCGCACGCCACGGCTCCGTCTTGCTGCCCGCGCTCTTCGTGATCTACCTCGTCCTGCTCGCCTGGACTGTGCTGTGGAAGCTTGAGATTCCCTGGGTCGGCGAAACCGCACTGCTCCCGCGCCCCATCAAGCTCGTTCCCTTCGTCGCCAGTGGCGACGCCGGTGCCAGCGCCCCCCTCGAGGTCGTCGCGAACATCCTGCTCTTCGTCCCGTTCGGCATCTACCTCGGACTCCTGAAACCGCGGTGGCGATGGTGGCAGACGACGGGCGTACTCGTCGTGTCGAGCTTGGTCCTGGAGACCATCCAGCACGTGCTGTCGACCGGCAGCTTCGACACGACCGACGTCATCTCCAACACCGCCGGAGGACTCGCCGGGCTCGGACTGCTCTTCCTGGTGCGCCGCCGCCTCCGAGCACGGACCGCCCACGTCCTGACCAGGGTCTGCGCCATCGGAACCGTGCTGTCGCTGATCGCGGTCGGGATCTTCCTCGCCTCGCCGTTGCACTACGGTCCGCAGCGAGACGTCATCTTCCCCACGCCCGCCACGTCAGCAGTGCGCTGACGCGCGCGGCGACGGATGCCCGCATCCGCGGCGGAATCGTCGTCCCTCGCGCGAAACGGGCTCGACACACGCAGCCGATACCGTAGATCGCATGCCCACGCCCCAGGCATCCGCCCGCCCAAACGCGTCCGGCTCCGACGCGTCCGGCTCCGTCGCGTCCGGCGCCGACGCGCTGCCGGAGGTCGCCCGCGTCGCACGGGATCTCATCCGCATCGACACCACCAACTGGGGCGGCGGCCGCGCGAACGGCGAACGCGAGGCGGCCGAATACGTCGGCGGATACCTCGAAGCGCTCGGCCTCCCGCCCGAGTACTACGAGCCGATCACGCGCCGCACCAACGTGAGCGCGCGGGTTCCCGGCCGCGATCGCGCCAAGCCGGCGCTTGTGCTGCACGGGCACCTCGACGTCGTACCGGCGATGGCCGACGACTGGTCGGTCGACCCGTTCGCGGGGGAGGTCCGCGACGGGATGCTGTGGGGCCGGGGCGCGGTGGACATGAAGGACATGGATGCCATGATCCTCACGTCGATCGCCGAGATCCTCCGCGCCGGCGAGCAGCCCGAGCGCGACATCGTCGTGACGTTCTTCGCCGACGAGGAGAACGGCGGCGTCGAGGGATCCGCGCTCGTCGTGCGCGACCGGCCGGAGTGGTTCACCGGCGCGACCGAGGCGATCAGCGAGGTCGGGGGGTACTCGATCGCTGTCGGCGACCACCGGGCCTACCTGCTCCAGGTCGGCGAGAAGGCGCTGTCGTGGATCCGCCTGGTCGCCCGGGGCCGCGCCGGCCACGGCAGCCGCTTCCACCCCGACAACGCCGTCACGCGCCTCGCCGAGGCGGTCGCCGCGCTGGGCCGGACGGCCTGGCCCGTCCGACTCACCGACACCACGCGTCAGCTGCTCGACGGACTCGCCGCGATCACCGACACGCCGACCACCGACCCCGATGCGCTCGCGGACACCGCAGGGGCGGCATCCGGATTCCTGCGCTCCACGCTGCGGACGACGACCAACCCCACCGGACTGACCGCCGGATACAAGCACAACGTCATCCCCGACCGCGCCGAGGCGCTCATCGACGTGCGGGCGCTGCCGGGAACCGAGGATGCCGCGCTCGACGACATCCGACGCATCGTCGGCGACGACGTCGAGGTGCAGATCGTGCACCAGGACATCGGCCTCGAGGTGCCTTTCGCCGGCGACCTCGTCGACGCGATGGTGGCGGCGCTGGGCCGCCAAGACCCCGGCGTTCCCGTCATCCCGTACCTGATGGGAGGCGGCACCGACAACAAGGCGCTGTCGACACTCGGCATCGCCGGCTACGGATTCGCGCCGCTGCGCCTACCCGCCGACCTGGACTTCACCGGAATGTTCCACGGCGTCGACGAGCGGGTTCCGATCGAGGCGCTGGTGTTCGGGCAGCGCGTGCTCACCGACCTGCTGCGCACCTACTGAAAGGCGTCCATGCACCTTCTCGAGGCGATCCTGCTCGGCTTCGTCCAGGGGCTCACCGAGTTCCTGCCGATCTCGTCCAGCGCGCACCTGCGCATCCTCGGGGTGTTCCTGCCCGACGCGCAGGACCCCGGCGCGGCGTTCACCGCCATCACGCAGATCGGCACCGAGGCAGCGGTCGTGGTGTTCTTCTGGCGGGACATCGTGCGGATCATCCGGCGCTGGTTCGCGGCCCTGTTCGGGCGCATCCCCCGGAATGACCCCGACGCCCGCATCGGCTGGCTGATCATCGTCGGAACGATCCCGATCGTGGTGCTCGGGCTGCTGCTGCAGGACCAGATCGAGACGGTGTTCCGGTCGCTGTGGATCATCGCCGGGACGCTGATCTTCTTCGGCGTGCTGCTGGGCGTCGCCGACCTCGTCGGCGCCAAGCGGCGAACGCTCGACCAACTCACGGTCGGCCACGGCGTCATCTTCGGGATCGCGCAGGCGTTCGCGCTGATACCGGGTGTCTCCCGATCCGGTGGCACGATCACGGCCGGGCTGTTCCTCGGCTACGAGCGCGCCGCCGCGGCCCGTTACGCCTTCCTGCTCGCCGTCCCGGCCGTGTTCGGCAGCGGATTCTACGAGCTGTACAAGAGCCGCGACCTGCCGGGGGTCTACTCGCTCGGCGAGACGGCGGTCGCGACCGTCGTCGCGTTCGTCGTCGGGCTGGCGATCATCGCGTTCCTGATGCGGTACATCTCACGCCACAGCTTCCTGCCGTTCGTGATCTATCGCGTCGCCCTCGGTGCGGTGCTGCTGGTGCTGCTCGCGACGAACGTCATCCCCGCCCGCTGAGCGCTACCGACGCGGATCGTCGCGGCCGGGCTTGGTCGGACCGTCGCCGCCGCGTCGGAGGTAGCGCTCGAACTCCCGGGCGATGGCGTCGCCGGATGCCTCGGGCGAATCCCATGTGTCGCGGGTCTGCTCGAGCTGGCGGATGTACTCGGTCATCTCCTCGTCGTCGGCGGCGGCCGCGTCGATGGATGCCTCCCACGCGGTGGCCTCGTCCGCCAGATCTGCGCGCGGCACCGGCGCGCCGGTCAGGTCTTCGAGGCGGTCCAGGAGCGCCAGGGTGGCCTTGGGGGACGGCGTGTGGCCCGCGACGTAGTGAGGCACACTGGCCCACAGGCTCGCCGAGGGGATGCCGGCGGTGTCGGCCGCGGACGCCAGCACGCTGAGGATGCCCACCGGCCCCTCGTAGGAGCTGCGCTCCAGCTCGAGGGTGGTGCGCAGCTGCTCGTTCTCGCTGCTGCTGAACACCGATATCGGCCGCGTGTGCGGCACATCCGACATCATCGATCCGAGCGCCACCATGCCGGTGATGTCTTCGGCGAGCGCGATGTCGATAAACTCCGCGGCGAACGCCTGCCAGGCGCGGGCGGGCTCGACGCCGATGAGCAGCCACAGCTGCGTGCCGCGCAGCGATGTCTTCGGCCGCAGCAGCGTGGCCTCGGGCCAGCGCAGCAGCCGGTGGCCGTCCGCGTCGGTGCTCACGTGCGGACGGGTGTACTGATAGTCGAAGTACAGCTCGGGATCGACCGAGAAGATGGCCTCGTAGTCGCCCTGGTCGCGCAGCAGCGACACAGCGGCGGACGCCGCTTCGCCGGCGTCGTTCCAGCCGTCGAACGCGGTGACCAGCACTCGGCGACCGAGTCCGTCCACGAGCCCTCCGATCCGCCCGCATCGTGCCGCGGGGCCACCTCCAGAATAGGCCGCATGCCTCGCCGGGGGGTTGTGCCTGCTCCGCCGGGCGCGAGGCTCCGATGCCGCGTCGATAGCATGGATCGGTGACCGCACCCGTCCCCGCCGCCGTTCTGTGGGACATGGACGGCACGCTCGTGGACACCGAGCCGTACTGGATGGCGGCCGAGATCCCGCTGGTCGAAAGCTACGGCGGCACGTGGACGCACGAGCAGGCGCTCGGCCTCGTCGGCCTCGGCCTCGAGGACTCCGCCGGCATCCTGCAGGCGGCGGGCGTGCGCATGAACACCGGCGCGATCATCGACCACCTCACCGACGACGTGATGCGCCAGCTCGCCGCGAAGGGCAATCCGTTCCGCGCCGGCGCCCGCGAGCTGCTCCACTCGCTTCGCGAGGCGGGCGTGAAGACGGCACTGGTGACGATGTCGATGCGCCGCATGGCGATGACCGTCGTCGACCAGATCGACTTCGACGCGTTCGATGTGGTCGTCGCCGGCGACGACGCGACGCGACCGAAACCGTACCCCGACCCGTACCTGCAGGCGTGCGGGCACCTCGGTGTCGACCCGGCCGATTGCGTGGCGATCGAGGACTCGCCGAACGGTCTGCGCTCGGCGGCGTCCGCCGGAGCCGTGACCCTCGGAGTGCCGCTCATGGTCTCGCTCGTGGGCGCGGGCGCCCACGGCCTCTGGCCGGGACTCGAGGGTCGCACCGCGGCCGACATCGCGGATTTCCACGCCGCCCACGCGCGCGGGGTGCGGGCGTGAGCATCGCCGCGGCGTCGGACGGGGCATCCGGGCCGGACCGACCGCGCGGACCCTTCCGATACGGCGACCGGGTCCAGCTCACCGGTCCGAAGAACCGCCTCCATACCGTCACGCTGCGCGACGGCGGCGAGTTGCACACCCACCACGGTGTGCTTCGCCACAGCGCCCTCATCGGCATGCCGGACGGGTCCGTCGTGTCCAACAGCGCCGGGACCGAGTATCTGGCGCTGCGACCGCTGCTGCGCGACTTCGTGATGTCGATGCCGCGTGGCGCCGCGATCGTCTACCCGAAGGATGCCGCGCAGATCGTCACCGTCGGCGACGTGTTCCCGGGCGCGGTCGTCGTCGAGGCGGGTGTCGGTTCCGGAGCCCTCGCGCTGTCGCTGCTGCGAGCGGTCGGCGACAGCGGACGGCTGTACTCCTTCGAGCGCCGCCCCGAGTTCGCCCAGGTCGCCGAAGCCAATGTGCACACGTTCCTGGGCGGTACGCCGGCGAATTGGGATCTCGTCGTCGGCGACCTCGTCGACAAGCTTCCGGCCACGCTGGCCGCGGCATCCGTCGACCGTGTCGTGCTGGACATGCTGGCACCGTGGGAGTGCGTCGACGCGGTGGCGGATGTCCTGACACCCGGCGGTGTCGTGGTGTGCTACGTCGCGACGGCGACCCAGCTCAGCCGCATCGCCGAGTACGTGCGCGGCACCGGGCTGTTCACCGAGCCGGAGGCCAGCGAGACGATGGTGCGCGGCTGGCACGTCGAGGGCCTCGCGGTCAGGCCGGATCACCGGATGATCGCGCACACCGGATTCCTGGTCGCGGCACGCCGCCTCGCGCCCGGCGCGGTGCCGCCTGAACGCGCACGCCGCGGCAACAAGACGAGCTACGGCGACCGCGACGTCGACCTGTGGACACCGGGCGCCGTGGGCGATCGCGACATCACCGACAAGAACCTGCGCAAGCGCGTGCGCGAGGCCCAGCGCGCCGCGCACGGCGCCCGCATCGCCGCGACGGGCGACGACGAGCCGACCGCCTAAGCTGTCAGGGTGCGCAAACTCCCCGCCGTCCTCGCACTCGTGGGTCTGACCGCAGCGGCGCTCGTCGGCTGTTCGTCGGCCGGTTCCGGCGGCTGCACGCCGACGACCAGGGCCGAAACGTCGGCGCTGGACCTAGT
>CAXTES010000178.1:0-1316 GCA_964243215.1 uncultured Microbacterium sp.
ACGTCGCTCTCGCCGACGCCAATCCCCGCACCCTGTGGATCGACGCGATCCTGCGTGACAGCAGGGGACGCCCGAGCCTCAAGCCGTCGGGCAGCATGGGCTTGCTCGCCAGCTTCCTGATCTCCGGGCTCTTCGGCATCTGGGAGAGCCGGGGGGTCGAATACGTGGTCACCGCGAACGCGGATGACGCCGGGTTCCGCATCGATCCGGGCATCATCGGTCATCTCCGCAGGACCCCGGACGTCGATGCCGTTGTCGTCGGTGTTCCCTGGGGATACTCCGCGCAGCTCCCCCGGAGCGGTGATGCCCTCGAGGCGCGGGGCGACGAGTCAGGATGGATGCTTGATGCCAACGGACTACCCCTCACCACGCCCATTCCCCGCCCGCGCAGGTCGTACGACGAGGGTGACGCACTCTGCCTGACCTCAGAACCCACCGGGCGAAAACTGTCCGTGATCAACGCCGAGAAGCGTCCCGGCTCACTGTTCAACACCAATCAGGTCTACCTGCGTCTCGCCGCTCTGCGTCGTCTCGCCGACGCCACCGGGTCCAGCGATCCCGTCGAGATCATGCGCCAGATCGTCGCGACGCTTCCGCTGTCGTTCGAGGACAGGAGCGTCCTGCTCGACGGCGCCAACCTGACGGCCCGCCAGGTCAGCCAGCCCCTGCATGGTCTGCTCTCCCGGCTGGCTCGTTGCGATGTCGCCGAGACGACCCGGCGCATCGCCGCCGGCACCCGAAGCAGCTACGCCCCGATCAAGAACAGAGCCGACGTCTTCTTCGCCCAACAGATCGTGGACGCCCTCCATCGAAACGGCGACGATCTACGACTCGCGCCAGGTTGACGAGGTGATCCCGGCGAACGCTTGGAGAGCCGGATGCGCCGCCCCGATGGCCGCGCCGCCCACTGACGATGGCGCTACGAGCACAAGGGCGAACCCCGTGGAGATCAACGGCAAACAGCAGTGGCAGGAGTCCTTCACGGCCTACAAGGCCCTCATCCGGGATCCGCACCTCGACTCCGACTACCTGCGCCGGACCGGGCTGCAACCACACCTGATCGACCTCGTCGACGACGTCCGGAACGCCTACGTCCTCGACGCCGGCTGCGGAACCGGATGGCTGTTCGACAACATCGACCCGCTCGGTGGCGCTGAATGTGACCTGATCCCGCCCGTACCACGAGGAGACGGCAAGATCCGGTCCCAGTGCCAGGACGTGCGCGCGCTCACCTATGACGACAACTCCTTCGACGTCGTCGTGTCAAGCCTCGTCCTCATGTGGGTCGACGATCTGCTCGGCACGATGCGAGAGGC
>CAXTES010000178.1:1326-5824 GCA_964243215.1 uncultured Microbacterium sp.
CCCGGCCGGGTGGACGTCTCGTCGTGAGCATCACGCATCCGTACTTCCACACCCACGGCTACACCTTGCACGACGGCAGCTTCCTCATCGACGGCTCATTGGGGGAGCCGACGCAGCGCGAGGTCATGATTTCCGGGGTGGTGGGCCCGCTCACCTACTACGCCCGCCCGTTGGTCGACTACTACAACGCCGCTGTCCAAGCGGGCTGGCGGCTCACCCTCTTTCGTGACCACTTCATCGACATGGATCGCTACCGGACCGAGGCCGCCGGGCTGCGCAGCCTCGCTAGGCGCACGGACAAGGTCCCGTTGTTCACTTTTTTCGTCGCACAAAAAGACACGCCGGCCGGCGGCGAAGTCGCGGATCTTTGCCAAGGGTGACTTTCCTCGAGAAATGGGAAGTCGCGTTCGTCCTTGCGTCCTCGCGACCGTATGGACGGACAATGCGGCCATGCGGTCCGGTGAGGGGCATACGGCGCAGCGTCCGATCGGCACCATCTCGGCGGTGGTCGTCGACGACCACCGTCCGGGGAAGACACTGCTCGGGGTCCGCCGGCCATCAGCGCTGGCCACTCGGCATCCGGGAGTGTTGAGCACACCCACGATGCGGATACCGGACGACATGTTCGGGCCGTTGAGCGATCCCTATCCCGACCCGCTCGGGGTGGTCGGAATGGTCGGTATCAGTGGGCCGGTGATGAACGTCGGGCACGGCGGGCAGATCCAGTCGATGGGTTCGTTCGTGCTGGAGGCGCTCTTCACCCGCAAGCTCGGGCTCGGTGGCGCCATCGGCGACGGACGATTCCACGCGCTCGCCCGACCACGATTCCTCTCGCTCGACAACGTCTCCGATCCGCTGGGCACCGAGCGGACGGAGTGGCCCGCCATGATCACGTACGAGGTTCGGATCCGGCATGGAGGCGAGGTACTGCCCGCGGCCACAGACAGCTATTCACGGCTGGTCTGGGTGGACTCGGCCAAGGTTCCTCAGGCGCTCGCCACCCGTGATGCCCTGCTGCTGGACGAGACATTGAACGCGGCCGAGGTCTGCGTTCATGGGCTCTGCGTGCGGGTTGCGGCCGAGGTGCTGACCGCCTGACGGCCACGGAACCCGCACGGCCGGCATGGACTCCGGCCGCCCGGCATTCGCTGATCTTGCGGGATTCCGCAATCCGGGCCGGTGGCTGGAAAAAGCCTGTCCCAGCGTCCGTACGGTGTGGTTGAGTGCGGTCACCGGCCACATCGGACCAGCGGAGATCGGAACCAACGGAACAGGTTTGACGGGGGGACGTCCGACCATGACCATGACTGCCATGTCCCGTACGCCGTCGCCGGCGCTGCGGATCGGCACCGCGGCGCCGTCGCTGGTGCGCTGGGGCGCATCGCCCGACGCCGACCTGGTCTACCGCACGCTGGTCACCTTCGGGCCGCACACGCAGCGCGGGCTCGGCACCGAGCTGGCCATGCCGGCCCGTCGCATCGGCGACGCGCTCGCCGAGCTGCAGGTCTCCGGCGCGGTGACGGTGACCGGCGACGAGAGCGCCCCGCGCCGGGCGCACCTGTGGTCGGCGCTCGCCCCGGCCGCGGCGATCGCCGCGCTGCGCCGCCGCCGGTTGCGGCTGATCGACCAGCGCGCCGTGGCCCAGTCGCACCGCTGGGTCGTCACCAGCCTGCGGGCGCAGCTGGGAGCACAGGCGTTGCCGCTGTCGATGCCGGCGTTCGGCGGCCGGCTGACCGGGCAGATGCGGTACCTGCCGACCCGGGAGCTGACCCGGATGCGGTACGCCGAGCTGCTGCCCGGGCGCCGGGAGACCCTCACCATCAACCCGGAGCAGGAGTTCGACGCCGAGTCGGCGCGGACCGGGGCCGCCTTCGACCGGCAGCTGATCGCCCAGGCCACCCGGATGCGGGTGCTCGGGGTGCCGCCCGCCGACCGGGACGCGCTGAGCCCGCCGCAGCCGTACCACCCGGCGTACCAGCTGCGCGAGTCGCTCGAGGTGCCGCTCAAGCTGATCGTCCTGGACCGGGCGGTCGCGCTGCTGCCCGCCGACCCCGAGCGGATCGAGCGCGGCTACGTCGAGGTCACCCATCCGCAGGTGGTGCACGCGCTCGCGGACCTCTTCGAGAAGCACTGGCGGGAGAGCCGCGATCCGGCCGTCGGCGCGGTCCTGCCCGTCCGGTTGACGTCCCGGGAGCAGGCGGTCGTGGACCTCCTCGCGCTCGGGCACACCGACCTGACGACCGCCCGGCAGCTGCGGATCAGCGCCCGGTCGGTCACCAACATCCTGCGCCGGCTGATGGACCGGCTGGGTGTGGAGAACCGGTTCCAGCTCGGCCTCGCCCTCGGCGCGATGTGCGCCGTCAGCCCGCCGTACCCGCCCGTCCGTCATCCGTCCGATCGGGGTCAGGACTCATGATCAAAAGTCTGGTCGCCGCGGCGCTGGTCGTCTCGGTCGTCGTCCCGGCGGCCCCGGTCGCCGCCGCCGCGCCCCTGTGGCCGTACCCGCAGGGCTGCACCACCGTCACCCTGGACAGCGCCCGCGGGGTGTACCGCCCGGACTCCACCGACTGGGCCCCCTGGTTCGACGCCACCCTGCGCGGCCGGTCGAAGCCGTGCTCGACCGGCGGCGGGGCCGCCGCCCTGGCGATCACCCAGTACCACGTCCGGGACGGCGTCACGGTCGCCTCGATGAGCACGCCGTGGCTGACCTCCGCGTCGGGCCCGACGGCGTTCTCCCGGTTCGGGCGGATCGAACCGGACGTCGCCGCGCTCTGCGTCAGCACCGGGCTGACCCAGCAGGGCACCGTCGTGCGGGCGCGCAACGCCGTCTGCGTCGAACCGCGGCGTACCGGCACCGACCACCTGGTCACCACGTTCCCCCGGATCGCGCTGACCGACCCGCTGGTCACCGCGCCACTGAGCGTGTATCCGGCCGGTGCCGCGGCGACCGGGCCGATCTGTACGGTCGACTGCCTGGTCTCGCCGTACACCACCTGGCCGGCGGGGCCGCGGCACGACACCAAGGACACCCCGATCAGCGGACCGGTCATGCCGCTCTATCCGTACGAGCCGGACTGCCACTTCGTCTCGGTGTCGGACACGTTCGCCGGCCCGTCGGACGACAACGTCAACGGCTTCGACGTCTGGATGGCCGTCGACGCCGGATCCTGCGACGAACTCCACCCGCCCTACCTGCGGGTCGTCCGCTACTGGGCGGACCGGGGCATCGTCATGCCGGTGTGGGACACCGCCCAGGACCCGCTGGAGAAGGGCGCGCAGGTCAACGAGAACACGGTCGCGCTCTGCATCACCTCGGGGATCCGCGAGCAGGGCGGCGCGCTGCACGGCGTACACGATGAATGCTGGCGGGTCACCAAGCCGCAGCCGGCCCGCTATCGTCTGGTGCCGATTGGCATCGCCGACGCGCGGGTGACCAAGCCGCTGATCAGCAACATCGCGGTGCCGGATCCGGAGGAGCCGCCAGGCGTCTGCGCTTCCTGCCTGTGACCGCTCTCCCTTGACCGCTCAGTACTCGTTCTTGACCGCTCAGTACTCGTTCTTGACCGCTCAGTACTCGTTCTTGATCACGAAGTAGGAGCCGCGGATGGTGCCGGCCAGTTTGGACTTCTGCCGGGCGAACTTGAACGACCCGAGCTCGGCGGGAATCTCCATGCCGTCGGAGAGCTTGAAGCCGACCGCCCGTTTCCCGCCGTCGTCGACCGTGTACATCACGTTGATCGACAGGCCGTCCTCGTAGAAGACGTAGGCCATCCGGATGTTCTCGACCTGGAACGCGGTCGCCTCGAGCGGGCGGGCGGAGATGACGATGGCACGTTCCTCGGCGAGGATCCGGCTCACCCATTCGACGGTCGCTCCGGCGTCGCCCGCGGGCTCGACGGTGAAGACGTGGTCGTACTTGTTCTTGAAGTAGCGGGCCTCGTTCGCCCGGAGCCCGGCGAGCGCGGGCGCGACCGGCGACGACTCCAGGCCGACGGTCGACACGGTGCCGAAGTCCACGGCATCGGGCATGACGAACTCCTCCATGGGCAGCGCTTCAGGAAGTACGGTACAAGGTCTTTTCCTGACCGGACGGTGGATCGACCGGCCTGTTGCACCGAATCAGTACGCCTCACCGCGCGACTGCCGTGAGTTCCGCTGGATCTCACGGAACGGGCGGGGCGGACTTGAGCTGCGGTAGACCACTCCTCGCCGGCGTACTTGCCGCCGTTGTCCTGCTGACTGGCGCGTGCACCGGTGAGCACCGCCGCAAGGACTCGCCCGCTACCACCGAGCAGATCCCGGCCGGCGGTGGCACCGTCACCTCCGGCCAGTTCACCATCACCATGCCCGGTCGTCGAAGCGATGGACGGCGGCGTCGGGCCGGTGCACATCGCCACATCGTCATCGCCGTCGTCGCCGGCGGGGTGACCCTGATCCTCAACGACCTGTTCTCGCTGTATCGCACCGTGGCGAGCAAAGACCACACCCAGGTTGCCAC
>CAXTES010000179.1:0-4008 GCA_964243215.1 uncultured Microbacterium sp.
ACGGTGCGCAGCTTCGCCCCGTCGTAGGAGTCGCTGATGTCGATGAAGCGGCGCAGGAATCGCACGATGCCCGCCTCGGTCTCGGCGTCGTGCGCCTCCTTGCCGGGGAACGCCTGCCGCCACGCGGTGTAGACCAGGAACAGCCCGAAGACGTAGAAGATCCAGCTGAAGTTCTCGATCAGGGCGGCACCGAGCAGGATGAACGCGCCTCGCAACACCAGGGCGATGATGATGCCGACCATCAGCACTTCCTGCTGGTATCGCCGCGGCACCGAGAACTGGGTCATCAGCAGCACGAAGACGAAGAGGTTGTCGATCGAGAGGCTGTACTCGGTGAGCCATCCCGCGACGAACTGGCCCATGGCATCCGTACTGCCGGTGACCCCCAGCAGCACCACCGCGAAGATCAGGGCGAGGCAGACGTAGAACACCACCCACAGGGTCGCTTCCCTGATCGAGGGGATGTGGGGGCGCTTGAGGATCAGCAGCAAGTCGGCGATCAGGATCACGACCAGCAGGATCAGCGATCCGATCTCGAACCAGACGGGGATCTCGAAACCCATGGGAGCCTTTCGGAGGGTACGGTGCAGGACCGAAAGTCTCTCCCCCGCGGCTGCGGCGCGTATCCGGAGTCCCGCCGACGGGCCTCGTGATGACGGACACGCGAGTTCGGGATACTCCCCCTCGCGCACCTCACGATACAGCCCCGACGTTTCGCCCACGTGAATTCCGAGACGATCCGGGCCGGGCGGACACATCCTCAGTGAGAGATGATGACGCTGGAACGGCCGGTGGGCCGCAGCAGCCGGAGGGGACGGATGCCACAGCACGCGGCGAACGACGCTGAGCTGGTCGCGCTCGCGGCCGGCGGCAGCGAGCGCGCGTTCGGCACGCTGTACCGCGCGTACGTCCGCCCGGTGTTCTGGCTAGCGCACGGCCTGGTGGGCAACCGCAGCGATGCGGAGGACGTGACGCAGGAGACGTTCGTCGTGGCGTGGCGGAAGCTGCCGGGCCTGGTCCTGGCCGGCGAATCGCTGCTGCCGTGGCTTGCCACGGTGTGCCGGTTGCAGGCCGCGAACCGCATTCGCGCGCAGCGGCGGGATCGCGATCACGCCGCCGGTGTCGCCGACGAGTCGATCCCCGACACCGTGGACGTCGAACGTCAGGTCGCCGACGCGCGCCTGGTCGAGCGGATCCTGCGGGAGGTGGCGACGCTGGACACGCTGGATCAGCAGATCTTCCGGCTCTGCGCCGCGGAGGGCTACGCGTACCAGGCTGCCGCCGAGCAGCTGGGCGTGACGCACGGCGTCGTCCGCAACCGTCTCTCGCGCATCCGCACGCGGCTGCGGACGACCGCCGGGGAGGGCGTATGAACGACGAATCAACGGATGCCGCCATCGCGGCGCTGCCGGAACTGACCCAGGAGCGCATCGACGAGATCGAGGCCGCCGTCTTCGACCGGATCGGCCGGAGCCGCCACGCGCGAGCCCGATCGCGCCGCCGCGGCTGGATTCTCGGCGCGTGCGCCGCAGCCGCCGTGGTGCTGGTGCTCGCGATCACGCCGGTCGTGGGGGGCTTCGTGCGCAGCGGCTCCGGCGCGGCGGTCGACGGATCCGCGGTCGCCCCGGCGTCCGGCAGCGCGTTCGATGCGACCGAGAACGGCACCTCCGGCGCAGCTTCGGGCGGTGCCGACGCCGTGGCACCGGCGCAGGCGCGCGAGATCATCACGACCGCGTCGGCGACGGTGCGGGTCGACGATGTGTCCGACGCGATCGCGGCGATCAGCTCGCAGGCGCAGGTCCGGGGCGGGTACGTCGAGAGCATGAGCATCGACGGTACGGATGCCACGCCCGTGCCGGTGGACGGATCCTATCCGCCGGTCGCCGTCGGCGGCGGGTTCATCACGGTCCGGGTGCCGGCCGCCGACCTGCAGGATCTCGTGGACCAGCTCGCGGGCGTCGGCGAGGTGGCGGCATCCGGCATCTCGCGACAGGACGTCACGTCGCAGTCGATCGACCTGCAGGCGCGGATCGACGCCGCCCAGGCGTCGGTGACACGGCTGACCGAGCTGATGTCGCAGGCGGGCAGCGTCGGCGACCTCATCGCCGCCGAAAGCGCGCTGTCGGACCGCCAGGCGACGCTGGAGTCCTACCAGCAGCAGCTGAAGGCGCTCGACGACCAGGTCGCGCTGTCGTCGTTGACCGTCTCGGTGCAGCCGCGCACGACCGCCGTGGTCGCTGACCCCGCCGGCTTCGGCGACGGGCTGGCCGCGGGTTGGAACGGCCTGGTCGCGACGCTGAACGGCATCGTCGTGGGAATCGGATTCCTACTGCCGTGGATCGCGGTCGTCGCTGTCGCGGCGCTGATCGTGTGGGGTGTCGTGCGGCTGATCCGCCGGCGGCGGCGTCCCGGGCCGGATGCGGCCTGAGACCTACTGCTGCAGCGCGGCGAAGAGGATGAGGTTGTCGGTGTAGTGGCCGATCGAGCGGTCGAACGCGCCCGCGCAGGTGATGAGGCGAAGCTCGGGCCGCGGGACGTTGCTGTAGACGTCGCTCGTCGGGAAGGCGGCTTTCGGTGACTGCTCCGACCCGGTGATGACGAATGTCAGCGTCTGGCCGGTCGACAGGTCGACGAGCACCTGGTCGCCGACAGCCAGAGAGGCGATCCCGGCGAACACGGCGGGGCCGGTCGCCGAGTCGATGTGGCCCGCGATGATCGCCGGGCCGATCTGGCCCGGCACGACCCCGTCGGTGAACCACCCGGCTGAGTCGTAGTCCACCGGCGGCGACAACTGACCGGATGCGTCGACGCCGAGCGCCTCAAGTCCCGAGTCGACGCCGATCGCCGGGATGCGCACGCGGGTGGGCGTGGCATCCGCGCGCGCCGTCATCGCCGCGCCGCGCGCGGGATCCTGCAGCCCTCCCGCGAACAGCGGATTCGAAGTCGGGGTTGCCGAGGCGGTGGCGGGCGAGGCCGTCCCCGAACCGGCTGCCGCGCTGTTGATGCCCACGACCGCCACGATCGTCAGGGCGACGGCGATGCCGGCGCCGCTGACGACCGCGACGAGCCGTGGACGCTTCATCAGTCGATGACGGCCGTGTGGCCGAGGTGGGCGGCGCGGTGCTCGGCGAGCCAGCCGCCGCCGGTCTGCACGCCACCGCCGGGCACGACCGCGGCTGCCGCGCTGTCGAGGACGGGCAGGATCGTCAGGCCGCCGTCGGCGGTGTCGAGCACGAACAGCGTGGTGACGCTCCCGGCGGCCACGTCGACGTTCGCGGTGTCGCTGACGTTGGTGCCCTTCAGCTGCAGGGTCCAGGAACCCCCCGGTACCTCGGCGTAGTTCGTCGCCGATCCCGGCCGGGCGCCCTTGGCGATCGGCACACCGGTCGAGGTCTGCACGTCGACGGTCGGGGTCTTGGTGGATGCCTGGATCACGCGGATGCGCGCGTTGCCGGCCGCGGGCGCTGCGAGATCGTCGCGGAACGCACGGACCTGCAGCTTGGTGTTCGGACCGTAGGCGGCCACCGTGGAGGCGGTGCCGGCGTCGACGGTGACTGTGGCGGAGATGACCGGGGTCTTCCAGTCATCCGAGCCCGCCGCCACCATGCTCACGGTGTACGTGCCGTTCGGCACCTGCTGGTACGGCGATACATCGCCGTAGCCCACGCTCTTCAGCTCGAGCAGCGTCGAGCCGCCGCGCAACGCGTCCACGCGCACATCCACCTTGGCGGTGTCGGGTGACAGGTGGCCGAGGCGCAGCCATCCGGTGTCGCCGTCCGCGGCGGGGGCCACCATCGTCGGCGCGGCAGGCGCGGCGACGGCCGCCGTGGGTGCTGCGACGGCGATGCCGATGGCAGCCGCGGCCAGGACGGTCAGCAGGCCGGCCTTTCGGGTTCTCGAAGTGTTCATTGGGGTTTCCTTTCGTGGCGAGGTGAGGTGTCAGCCGACCTCGGGGTCGACCGAGAACGGGTAGCGCAGCACGAGCTGGTCGCCGTCGATCGCGACGTC
>CAXTES010000179.1:4108-5696 GCA_964243215.1 uncultured Microbacterium sp.
TCGGCGGCGGATGCCGTGGCGGCCTCGTCGGGCGAGATCCGGCGCACCTCGACGGCCTGCGAGCCGGTTCCGAACGACGCGACGACCACGGAGTTGTCGATCGCCTGAGCGGCCTGCGGGAACGCATCCCTCGACGAGCGCACCGCGTCGGTGCTGACCACGTAGTCCGCGTCGCGCCAGCCGACCTGCGGGCCGGCGGTCGCGTCGGCGTCGACCTCGTCGTAGCGCACGACGTCGTCACGGTTCCACCCCGCGCGCACCAGATCAGTCCACAGCACGTCCCCGACGATGAGCCGGTCGCTGCGGGCGGCGTTGTCGATCAGCCACTGCGTCGCGGCGCGCTGCGGCTGCTGAGCGTCGGATGCCACGAGCCCGGTGAGCATGATCGCCCACACCGGCACGGCCACCACGGCGCCGACCGCGACGAACGCGATCGCGGCGAAAGCGGCCGAGCTGCGCCGCAACCCCCTCGCCCGGATCCAGGCGACCGCGGCGTCGGCGACCCCCGCGATCACGAGAGCCGCGAACGGGATCAGCATCACGACGAAGGTGGCCGGGACGTACACCCACGGGATGAAGACGAACGCCGCGCCGGCGAGCACGAACACCGCCGACGGTCGGGTGCGATAAAGCAGCACCCCGGCGACGGACGCCCCGAGCGCGACCGCGAGAAGGATCGGATCGACCTGCGCCCAGCTGCCCAGCGTTCCCGACAGCAGCGAGCCGGGATCGAGCACCGACCCGGCGCCGGCCTGGGTGTTGGTCTGGAAGCCGAAGCCGTCCGTCGCGCTGGATCGCGTGGGGTCGTCGGCGAAGCGGTTCGCGAGCGACGACAGCAGCAGGTACCCGCCGACGATGACGGCGAAGGTGCCGGCGGCGGCTCCGAGCGTGTGAAGTCGCGATTCCTTCCGCGATGCCCGAACCAGAACCCACGCCAGAATGGGCAGCGCGAGCAGGAACGTCTCCTTGCTGAGCACGGCGATGCCGAAGGCCGCGGCCGACCCGATGAACGCCGCCAGCTGAGCCCGGCGACTCATCGCCAGGAAGAAAGCGAGCAGCAGCCAGGGAACGGCGATGTTGTCCAGCGACACCGTCCGGTGCAGCTGGACGGCGAGCGGGGAGATCGCGAAGATCAGCGCTGCGGCCGCAGCGGCGGGACGCGAGAGCCGCATCCGCCGGCCCAGCGCCCACACCAGGACGACCGACACGAGCGTCAGGACGACCATGAATTCGCGGCCGGCGAGGATCGCGGCATCCCACCGTCCGAACGCGTTCGTCCACTGCGCGTAGCCGGCGAGCTGGAGCCAGCCGAGCTGGGGGTGGTCGGTCCAGTAGGTGTAGTGCGACAGCCGGCCGAACGTGTCGATCAGCCAGGCCTGCGAGGTGTAGATCCCCTCCGCGTCGCTGCGAACGGGAGCGCCGGCGAGGTTGACGAGGTTCACCAGCGCGCTGACGACCAGCACCGGAAGCAACCACGCCAGCGAGAGCCCGCGGCCGGCGATCCACGTTCCGACCCCGGAGACAGCCCGGCCGAGGCCGCCTGCCGGCCGGGTCGCGGCCTTCGGTCTCGGTGCGGGCGTCTCGGATG
>CAXTES010000180.1:0-5599 GCA_964243215.1 uncultured Microbacterium sp.
CGAGGACGTGTTCAGCATGTTCGGGGACGGCCGCGGCCACACCCGGTTCCAGACATCCGGTGATTACGACGACATCTTCTCGATGTTCAATCAAGCCGGCGGCGGATTCGGCTCGGGTCGGTTCGGGACACCGTCCGGCGGCTTCCAGGGCTATGGTGGCCCGACCCGCGGATCGGACGTCACCGCGCGCACGACGATCGACTTCGTCACGGCCACCAAGGGCGAGACGATCACGCTGCAGGGCGAGGACGGCAAGCCGTTCAAGGTGAAGATCCCGGCCGGGGTGTCCGACGGGCAGAAGATCCGGCTGCGCGGCCGCGGCCGCCCCTCACCGGACGGCGGCGAGACCGGCGACATCGTCGTGTCGGTGACGGTTCGCCCGCACGCGGTGTTCTCGCGCGACGGGCTCAACCTGCGGGTGACCGTTCCGGTGACCTTCACCGAAGCGACCCTCGGCGCCACGATCGAGGTGCCGACCCTCGGAGGTGATCAGGTTCGACTGCGCGTAGCGCCGGGCACCCCGTCCGGCCGCGTGCTGCGGGTGAAGGGCCGCGGGGTGCAGACCGCGAAAGGCACCGGAGACCTGCTCGCCGAGGTCCAGGTCGCGGTGCCGTCACACCTCGACGACGCCGCGCGCGAGGCGCTGCAGCGGTTCCACGACCTGGAGCCGAAAGAGAATCCGCGCGCCGACCTGATGACGAAGGCGCAGAGCTAGGAACATGGGGTGAGGGGGTGACCGCACGTGGGTGAGGAGCAGTTCGACCAGGACGCACCGATCTTCGCGATCGCGGCAGCCGCCGAGTTGTCGGGCATGCATCCGCAGACCCTCCGCCAATACGACCGCCTCGGTCTCGTGGTGCCGGCCCGGACTCAGGGTGGATCGCGACGCTACTCGCTGCGGCACGTGACGCAGCTGCGCGAGGTGGCGCGGTTATCGTCCGACGGCATGAGCCTGCCCGCCATCGCACGCATCCTCGAACTGGAAGAACGTGTCCGCGAACTGCACGGTCGCGTGCAGACGCTCGAGGCGCGCATGCAGGTGGAGATCGAGCGGCGACCCGGAGCGCGGGTGTTCGCGGCCGGTTCCACCGGCGCGGTCGTGACGCTTCGTCACGGCACCCGGATGCGCCGGGAGACCGACGTGGTGCTGTGGCGGCCGAGGCATCCGTCCTCGACTCGGGATGCCTCGCCCGACGAGTCCGAGCACGACTGACCCGACGTGGCCACCCTCGACGACGTCCGCTCGATCGCGACGGCCCTGCCCGGAGTGGTCGAGAAGCCGTTCGGTCAGCGCGGCGGAATCGGATGGCGCACCACGGCGGGGCTCGTGGTCTGGGAGCGCGGGCCGAGCAAGACCGACCTCGTCGCGCTCGAGCAGCTCGGCCGGCAGTGGCCGGGCGGGGTGGTCGTCGGTGTGCGCACCGACGGGCTCGAGACGAAGGAGGCGCTTCTCCAGTCGTACCCCGACGCGTTCTTCACGATTCCGCACTTCGACGGTTACACCGCCGTGCTCGTGCAGCTGGACCGCATCGAGCGCGATCATCTGGCCGAGGTGATCACCGACGCGTGGCTGTTGCGGGCGCCCCGGCGCACCGCGGCGGCCTGGCTGGCCGAGCACGGCGACCCGGAGGCGTAGGACTTAATCGATGCCGCGGATCGACGCCCCGCCGTCGATCACGAGGGTCTGCCCGGTGATCCATCCAGCGTCGTCCGACAGCAGGAACGCCACCGGTCCGGCCACATCCAGCGGTTCGCCCAGGCGCCTCAGCGGGTAGCGAGCGGATGCCTCGTCCTCGCGCCCCTCGTACAGCGCGCGCGCGAAGCGGGTCTTGACGACCGCTGGGGCGACGGCGTTCACGCGGACGCCCGGCGCGAGCTCGTCGGCGAACTGGACCGTGAGGTTGATCAGCGCCGCCTTCGAGATCCCGTACAGGCCGATCCCGGGCGCGGCCGACACTCCGGCGATCGACGCGATGTTCACGATCGACCGGGACAGTCCCGCGGCCACGGCGGCGCGGATCCACTCCATCGACGCGAGCACGTTGACCTCGAAGATCTTGCGGGCGGCGTCGGCATCGACCTCCAGCAACGGCCCGAACGACGGGTTGATCCCGGCGTTGTTCACGAGGTGGTCCAGGCGGCCGTGGCGTTCGGCGATGTGCGCGAAGACCTCCTGGCGATGCGCGGGATCGTCGGACCGGCCGGCGACGGCGGTCGCGGCATCCCTCCCGAGCTCGTCCAGCGCGGCGTCGAGGCCCTCCTGGTTGCGGCCGGTGATCACGACATCGCCGCCCTCGGCGACGATCCGCTGCGCGATGGCCAGGCCGATGCCTCGGCTGGCTCCGGTGACCAGGGCGGTGCGCCCCTCGAATCTGTTCACGCGGTCTCCTCGGTCGGCCCGACGCTATCACCGCGCTGGACGCGGCTGAGCAGTCGCGCTAGCTTTCGAGCAGCCCTCGTCGGCGTGGAGCAGCGCGTATCAGCGCGGCGCCCGTGCTCTCTCCGAACGCAGGGGCGATCCGCGCTGGGAGGAGCAGATCATGGGCTGGAGTCTTCACGACCTTCACGCGGACGTCCACGCACCGCGCGCCGCCGACGGCCCCGCCGCGTACGTGTTCCAGACGGAGGGGACTCGACACGTCGTGTACCGGGCGTCGGGCGCCGCGGACACGTCCGCTCCCGCTGTCGCCGGGCACCTGTGGGAGCTGTACGCGGGATCGGACGGCGTCTGGCATCCGAAGGACATCACCGCCGAGGCGGAGGCGCCGGAGGCGACCGCGGCGCCCACCGCGTACGCCTTCGAGGACGAGGGCACGCAGCACGTGCTGTTCCAGACCGGAGACGGCCGGCTGCACGAGCTGTACCAGGACGACGGGTGGCACCACAGCGACCTGACCGATGCCGCGAGCCTCGCCCCGCGCGTCGTCGGTCAGGCGTACGGCTGGGCGTCGGTGCCGCTGGCCATGCAGTTCGTCGTGTTCCGGATGACCGACGGGCACGTCCACCTGCTCAGCCGGCGCTCCGGCGGCGATGGCGGATGGATGCACGCCATGCTCACCGGGCCGCACGATCCGGCCTGCGCCGGCGATCCTGCCGGCTACGCGTTCCAGAGCGGCGCCTTCATCACCTACCGGGACGGGGACGGGCGGCTGCACGAGCTGTCCCGTGCCGCCTCCGGGCCGTGGAGCTCGCCGGTGGACCTGTGGGGCCGGCTGCCGGTGCTGCCGCCGGACTTCCCCGTCATGCCCCGGGCGCTCGGCGACGCGCCGTCGGGGTTCGGCGACGAAGTGGGCGGCGCCCGTTACATCCAGTTCCTCGCCGACCACGGCCGGATCTGCGAGTACGCGTTCGCCGGCGGTGAGTGGTCGCTGACCGACCTCACCAAGGTCGCGTTCACCGGCCGGCTCGGCGTACAGGGGTACCGTCCGGTCGGGTACGACTTCCCGGCGGCTCCGCACGCGCCGCAGCCGACCGAGCACTGCATCTACGTGGGCGCGACGGGCTCTCAGGCCTGGCTGCAGGAACTGTGGCGCTTCTCCGGCCAGAACTGGAGCGGCGGATACGAGATGACGATCAATTCGCTGCCCGGGTCGCCCGTCGCGTTCGCCGACGTGGGCGACGGCACCCAGCACATCGTCTTCACCGACGTGGATCAGCGGGTGCTCGAGGCGCGGTGGACCTCCGGCAGGCGGGTCGACCTGTCGAGCGTGTCGGTGCGGCCGCGCGCAGAACAGGCACTCTGACCGACTCGATAGCGGCGTCTTCGGCGGCGGGCGCGCCTCGGCGCTGGTCGGACTCTGCTGGGTAGCGTGGCGCTCGTGAGACGTCGCGTCGACCCCGAGCCGCCCCCCGTGGTCGCGCCGACCGCGCCCGCGCTGTCGCCGGCGTTGCGGACGCTTCTCGCGCTCGCGACGACCGTTGTGGCGTTCGCCGGCCTCTACGTCGCCCGCGAACTGGTCGGCCCGCTCGTGCTCGCCGCCGTTCTCGTGATGATCTGCGAACCGGTGCGCGGTCCGCTGCTGCGTCGGCACTGGCCGCGATGGCTCGCGACGACCGCGGTCATCGTCGTGGCGTACCTCGTGCTGGCCGGCCTCGCGGCGCTGCTGTTCTGGGCCGGCCTCGAGTTCGTGCGGCTGGTCGCGCGCTACACGGACCAGCTCCGGGCGACCGCGGACAGCGTGGTCGCGTGGCTGCAGACGGTCGGGCTGGACCAGCAGGCTGCGGATGCCGTGGCATCCGTCCTGCAGCCGGCGAATGTGACGGCGTTGGCCACGTCGCTCGGCGGCACGGTGCTGGGGGTGCTGACGGCACTGTTCTTCATCGTGGCGTACGTGATCTTCATGGCCGCCGACTCCTCGCGTTACTCCCGCGCCGAATCGATGTTCGGCGCCGGCGCGCAGCCGGCGATGCGGCGCTTCGGCGAGTACAGCCGCAGCGTGCGCAAATACTTCGTCGTCAACGCGTCGTTCGGGGCCGTCGTGGCGATCATCGACGGGCTCGCGCTGTGGGCGGTCGGCGTGCCGGCGCCGGTGGTGTGGGCGATCCTCGCGTTCGTGACCAACTTCGTGCCGAACATCGGATTCGTGCTCGGCCTGATCCCGCCGGCGGTGCTCGCACTGGTGGTCGGCGGATGGCCGCTGATGCTCGTCGTCATCGGCATCTACATCGTCGTGAACGTCGTGCTCCAGGTGCTGGTGCAGCCGAAGTTCATCAGCGACGCGGTGGACCTGAGCCTGACGCTGAGCTTCTTCTCGGTCGTCTTCTGGACGTTCCTGATCGGCCCGCTCGGCGCCATCCTGTCGATCCCGCTCACCCTGCTCGTACGGGCGCTCGTGCTGGACGGCGACCCGGGCACGCGCTGGCTGCGCTGGCTCTCCGGCGAGGATTCCGCGGCGCATCGGGCGCCGTCATCGGGGTGACCCCGATGCGACGGCTACCGGTCGTCGACGTCGGACGGAAGCGTTCCCTCCGTTGCGGCCTGCGCGTCGGCCGTCGCACTGTCGACGCGGTCGTCGGAGACATCGGGGTCCAGCGGCTGGTCGACGTCGTCGGCGCTGCCCATCGCGTCGATGTACTTGTCGTTGTCCGCGGTGCCGTCGTTCTCGCCGGGCACCTGCGGGATGGGAGCCATGTTCGTCATGGGATGCTCCTTCGCATCGTCGTTGCTGGCGACACTAGTTCGGGCCCGGGTTCGCGCCCAGTACTTGCGCGGGTCGGGGATGCGCGCTACGAATACGCCGCATGAGGGTGGTCGTCATCGGCGGGTCGGGGCACATCGGAGCGAAGCTGGTGCGGGTCCTCGCTGACCACGGTCACGATGCGGTTGCGGCGTCACGGCGTACCGGAGTGGATGCCGTCACCGGCGAGGGGCTCGCATCCGTTCTGTCTGGCGCGGATGCCGTGGTCGATGCATCCCGGACACCGTCGTACGACGCGGCGTGGGACTTCTTCACCCGATCGACTCGCAACCAGCTCGACGCCGAGGCGGATGCCGGTGTGGCGCACCACGTGGCGCTCAGCGTGGTGGGGGCACGCACGATGGGGCGGTCGGGATCGGCGTTCATGGCCGCCAAGACGGCGCAGGAGGAGCTGATCGAAC